>JADLES010000161.1 GCA_020845995.1 Burkholderiales bacterium
ACTGTCTGCAACCAAAGGAGGCGTCATGAGGGCTCAGGTCGCGACGGTCACCCGGATATCTCCCCAACCGCTGGCGCGCAGGTTCGAGTCCAGCTGCGCGAACTGCAACCTGCGGGAGCTGTGCCTGCCGATGCGCATCGGCGACGAGGACATGGCGAGGGTCGAGCAGATCGTGTTCGCGCGCCGGCGCCTGAAACGGGGAGATTCGCTCTTCAAGTCGGGCGATCCGTTCAACGCGCTCTACGCGATCCGCAGCGGGTTCCTCAAGACCACGGTGCTGAACGCGGACGGCCGCGAGCAGGTCACCGGCTTCCAGATGGCGGGCGAGCTGCTCGGGCTCGATGGCATCGGCAGCGGCAGCTACAACGGCAACGCGGTGGCGCTGGAGGACAGCGAAGTCTGCGTGCTGCCCTTCGCGATGATCGAGGAGCTGGGCCGCGACATCCCGGCGATCCAGCGCAACCTGCACAGCGTGCTCTCGCGCGAGATCGTGCGCGACCACGGCGTGATGATGCTGCTGGGCTCGATGAGCGCCGAGGAGCGCCTCGCCGCGTTCCTCCTCAACCTCTCGCGCCGCTTCACCGCGCGCGGCTACTCGGCCTCGGACTTCCACCTGCGCATGACGCGCGAGGAGATCGGCAGCTACCTGGGGCTGAAGCTGGAGACGGTGAGCCGCCTCTTTTCGCGCTTCCAGACCGACGGCTTGATCGAGGTGCAGCAGAAGCACGTGCGCATCCGCGACATCGCCGGGCTAGAACAGCAACTGCATTCCTGAAACAAGCTTGATGGCGCGGCTCAGTGCGCCATCAGCACCGGCACGGTCATCGACTCGAGCAGGGTGCGCGTGACCCCGCCCAGCACCAGCTGGCGCAGCCGGGAGTGACCCCAGGCGCCCATCACGATCAGGTCCGAGGAAAGGTCGAAGGCGCGCGACAGCAACTGGTTGCCGACGTCCAGGTCCGGCGCGTCGACGCGCGAGACCGTGACCTTGACGCCGTGGCGCGCGAGAAACAGGCCGATGTCGGCGCCCGGCTCCTCGCCGTGCGCGGCGCCCGATTTCGCCGGTTCGAAAGCGATCACGTCCACGTTGGCGGCGCGCTTGAGCAGCGGCAGCGCGTCGGTGACGGCGCGCGCCGCCTCGCGGCTCGCGTTCCAGGCGACCAGGATGCGCCGGCCCACCGGGCGGCGCTCGAAGGCATACGGCACGACCAGCACCGGGCGGCCGGCGGCGATCGGCACGCTGCGCTCGAAGTTCTTGTCCATGCCGCTGTCCGCGTCGGGATTCTGCTGGCCGATCACCAGCAGGTCGGCGTAGCGCGCGTGCAGGGTGATCGCATCGAGCGCATCGACCCCGCTCGAGCGCCATTCCGCCTTGTCGAAGCCGGTGCGGCGCAGGCACTCGTCGTACCCGCGGCGCGCTTCCGTCCGTTTGTCCTCGCGGTGGCGGCGCTGCGCTTCCAGGAGCAGTTCCCGCGCCTCCGTCGCCGCCGAGAGCATCGGCTCCGGATTGACAACGTAAAGACAGGCCAGATGCGCGCCGAAGGCGGAGGCCAGCTCGACGCCGATGTCGAGTCGCACCGGCGCTCCCTTGCCGTAGTCGTAGTGAACGAGGATGGTCTTGTAGTCGCTCATGCGCCCATCCTATCCTCCCGGCGGCCGCGGCGCTTGACTCAGATCAACCGGCGCCCCAGTCCTTCACCGGCGCCGCGCCAGCTTGGCGAGTTCCAGCCAGGCGATGCCGAGCAATCCCGCCCCCAGGGCGACCGAAAGCTCGGCGGCGCCCAGCGGGGCGAAGCGGAAGATCTGCGCCGCGGGCGGAAAGTAGAGCGCCGCGGCGAGCGCCGCCAGCGCCCCGGCGAGGATCCACCAGAGCGCCGGGTTGGGCCGCCGCAGGGTATCGAGGATGGTCCGCTCGCGCGAGCGGTTGGCGAGGATCAGCGCGAGGTTGCCGAACACGATGGCGGCAAAGCCGAGCGCGCGCAGCTCGTTCTCGCCGCGGCCGGTCTCGCGCGCCCAGGCGCAGGCGAGCAGCACCGCCGCCAGCATGCTCGCCCCCAGCCCCAGCGCGACCAGCAGCGTGTTGGCGTCGAACAGGCGCTCGCGCGGATCGCGCGGCGGGCGGCGCATCGCCTCCTCGTCGCTGCCCTCGGCCTCGTAGGCGATCGAGCAGGCGGGGTCGATGACGAACTCGAGGAACACCACGTGCACCGGCAGCAGCAGCGGCGGCCAGCCGAAGGCGATCGGCGCGAAGGCGACGCCGGCCGTGGGCACGTGCACGGCGATCAGGTAGCGCATGGCGTTGCGGATGTTCTCGTAGATGCGGCGCCCGAGCCGCACGGTGGCCACGATCGAGCCGAAGTCGTCGCCGGTGAGCACCAGCGCGGCGGCCTCGCGCGCGACGTCGGTGCCGCGCCTGCCCATGGCGACGCCGATGTGCGCGGCTTTCAGCGCCGGCGCGTCATTGACCCCGTCGCCGGTCATCGCCACCACCTCGCCGGCGGCCTTCAGCGCCTGCACCAGCCGCAGCTTCTCCTCGGGCAGGATGCGCGCGAATACGTTGCAGCGGCGCGCCGCGCGCGCGAGCCCCGCGTCGTCCAGCGCGCGCACGTCGGCGCCGCTGAGCGCGCCCTCGCCGGCGTCGATGCCGGCCTGGCGCGCGATCGCCAGCGCCGTGCCGGGGTAGTCGCCCGTGATCATCAGCACGCGGATCCCGGCGCGCCGGCACTGCGCCACCGCCTCGGGCACCTCGGCGCGCAGCGGATCGGCGAGCGCGACGAATCCCCGCCAGCGGAAGCGGTAGGCGTGCGGGTCGGCCGGCAGCGCCCCGTCCGGCGCCTCGGCCTCGGCCACCGCGATCAGGCGCAGGCCGCGGCCGGCGGCTTCCGCCACCTCCGCCTGCGCGCCGGCGTCTTCGCCGCACAGCGGCAGCACCGTCTCCGCCGCGCCCTTGATCGCCACGCGCCGCACGCCCTGCGGCGAGCGCCAGACGTGGCAGGCCGCGAGGAAGCCGGCGCCGAACGGGTAGTCGCGCTCGAGCGTCCATTCGCCGCGCAGGGCGAGCGTCGCGGGCGCGGCCGCGGCGAGGATCGCGCGCTCCATCGGATCGAAGGCGTCGGCCTCGCAGGCGAGCGCGGCCGTCTCGAGCACGCGGGCGCGGTCCTCGCCGAGCAGCTCGGCGACCGCCATGCGGTTCTCGGTCAGCGTGCCGGTCTTGTCCACGCACAGGACCGTGGCGGCGCCCAGCGTCTCGATCGCCGGCATGCGGCGCGTAAGCACCCCCCGGCGGGCGATGCGCCAGGCGCCCAGGGCAAGGAACAGCGTCAGCACCAGCGGCATCTCCTCGGGCAGGATCGCCATCGCCAGCGTGAGACCGGCGAGCGCGCCGTCCAGCCAGGCGCCGCGCAGCGCGCCGTAGAACAGGCCCAGCAGCAGCGACAAGGCGACCGCCAGCGCGGCCACGATACGCACCACGCGCGCGGTCTCGCGCTCGAGCATCGTCTTCTCGGGGACAAGCTCTCCCAGCGAAACGCCGATGCGGCCCAGCCGGCTGCGCGGACCGGTGGCGGTGACCTCGGCTTCGCCCTGCCCCTTCACCACCAGCGTTCCCGAGTACACCTCGCCGCCGCGCTTCTCGACCGGCAGCGACTCGCCGGTAAGCAGCGACTCGTCGAGCTGCAGGTCGTTTGCCGCGAGCAGGCGGGCGTCGGCAGGCACCCGGTCGCCTTCGGCGAGCAGCACTACGTCGCCGCGCACGACGTCGGCGCCGGCGATGCGCTCGACCGCGCCGTCGCGGCGCACCAGCGCGCGCGGGCTCGAGAGGTCGCGCAGCGCCTCCAGCGCGCGCTCGGCCTTGCGCTCCTGGATCACGGCGATCGCGATCACCACCACGATCGAGGCGCCGAGCACGATCGCCTCGCGCAAATCGCCGACCAGCAGGTAGACGCCGGCGGCGGCGACCAGCAGCGAGAACATCGGCTCGCCCAGCACCGCGAGCACGATCGCCCCGGTGCCGCGCGAGCGGGCGGCGGGAAGGGCGTTGGGTCCCTCGGCGGCGAGGCGCCGCGCGGCCTCCGCCGCGCTCAATCCTGGCGCCGGCGAGGGCCCGCGGCTCACGCCGCCTATTTCGCGGGTTCGCGGGCCTGCGCCGCCGGCGGCGCGAACGCGCTGGTCGCGGACTGCAGGAACCGCTGCGAGGAGGCGATCATGTCGCGGTAAGCCTTGTCCACGACCTCATAGCCGCTCGAGGGCGGCTCGCCGCTGAACGGCGCCAGCCCGGCAGCGCCCGCGCCTTCCTGCATGCAGCGCGCGATCTTGCCATTGGCCTCGATCATCGCCTCGTAGAGGCTGCGCCAGTGGGCCGCCGAGCGTTCGCAGCACCCGAGCGCCCAGTTCCACTGTTCGCCCCACATTTCCGGCGCGCTCTTCGCCGAGGCGAGCGATTTCTGCAGCTCCTTGACGCGCTCGTGCGTTTCCTGCGACGCCGCGAGCTGCGCCTCGCGCATGCGCGTGGCCGCTTCCATCACCGCGTCCATCACGCGCACACTCGCTTCCGCCTGCTTCCTCCATTGCTCGAGAATCTGGTTCATAGCGTCAGCCATGGTTTCCTCCGCTTGTCTCGATCGTCTCGCAGAACATGCTTCCACAGGCCGCGCGGCGCCCATTGACGCAGGTCAAATGGCCGCCAGCGCGCGCTCTCGGGCGAGAGGCCGACGCGGTGCTCGCCCGGCTTGGTTTCCCGCGGCACGCCGATGCGCATCAGGTTGGGTTATTCTGCGGGCAGTTCACGGAGACGACCGATGCCCTACAAGAGGATTCTGGTCCCGATCGACGGCGGCGAGACTTCCGGTCGCGCGCTGCGCGACGCGGTGCGCATCGCCAGGAGCGCGCGCGCGAAGCTCAGGCTGCTGCACGTGGTCGAGGAATACGCGGCGTTTTCCGCGCCGGAACTCGCCGTGAGCGCGGGCCCGGTGCTGGACGCGATCGTGAGCGCCGGCCGTAATACGCTCGCGCGCGCCGAGCGGCGCGTGCGCAAGCTGGGAATCAAGCCGGAAACGGCGCTCATCGACAATGTGGGCGGGCGCGTCGCCGACGAAATCGTCTGGCAGGCGAAGCGCTGGCGCGCCGACCTGATCGTCATGGGCACGCACGGCCGGCGCGGCCTGCAGCGCGCGATGCTGGGCAGCGACGCCGAACTGGTCGTGCGCTACGCGCCCGTGCCGGTGCTGGTGGTGCCGGTGCATGGGCGCGGCAGGCTCACGGGAAATCCCCGCCGCTAGCGGTAGAGGCTGGAAAAGCGCTTCACGAAGGCCTCCAGCTCGCCTGCCGGCAGCAGGTTGATGCCGGCCGCCTCCTTGCGCCCGCCCCCGCCGGGATATTCCCGGCAGAATTCGTCGGCGCCGCGGCGCGCGCCGGCGGGAACGCGCAGGCTGACGACGTAGGCTTCGCCGCGCGGCGCGAGCACGGCGATCGCCTGCCTGCGGTGCACCCCCGCGAGGTGGCTGGCGAGCGTGCCGATCACGCGCCGACTCCAGGCCGCCGCGGGCAGCACGAGCACGAGGCCGCCGGGCCCGGACCAGTGCGGCGCCACGCCCGCGGCCGCCTCCAGGTCCTCGCGGCGGCCCTTGTTCAGTCGGTCGTAGAGACCTTTCGCGGCGACGAACTGCAGCGGATCCTCGTAGCGCGCGAGCACCCGGTACAGCCGCGCCGGAGGCACGAGCAGATCTGCCTCGGTCTCGCCGTAGGCGTTGTAGTTGAGGCTGCGGCCCAGCTCGCGCAGCTTCTCCAGCTCGGCCGCGCCCAGCGGCATCGTCGCGCCCAGATCCACCGCCGCCTGGTCCAGGCCGTCGCCGAACGCCGCCGCCACCGCCCAGCCGCGGTAGCGCCCGCCGAGGTGCCGGTCGACGAGGATGCTCGTGCATACGCCGGGCGAAGCGTCGATGCTCGCCTCCAGCCGCGGGTGCGACGGAACGTCACCCGCGAAGTGGTGGTCGAAGTAGCGCACGCGCACGCCGCGCTCGAGCAGCCCGAGCAGGGCCGCGCGGTTGCGCTCGAGCGACACGTCCAGCACCGTGACGAGATCGCCATCGCCCGCCTGCACGCGCGCGAGCAGCGCGATGTCGCGCTTCACCCCGGTCACCAGTTCGGTCGGTCCGGGGTCGGCGAGCCGCAGCTGGCGCAGTGCGCACAGGCCGTCGGCGTCGCCGTTGAAGACGTCAATGCGCCGCATACGCTTCGCCCTCGCCGGTCTGCGCAAGGCGCGCGGCGATCGCTTCCAGCCCGCGCTGCGCGCCTGCGGGAGTGTCGGTGTCCACCGTGATCGCGAGCGCCTGCTCCTCGGGCGCGAGCGGCCGCGCGCGCGCCAGCTGGCGCTCGAGCACGGCGATGCCGGCATCCGAGGCGTCCTCGCCGCGCTGCTCGCGCGCACCGACCCGCCGGCGCAGCGTCGCTGCGCTCGCCGTGCACCGCGCGATCGCGCAAGGCACGCGCCGGCGCTGCGCCTCGCGCAGCAGCCGCGTGCGCTGTTCCTGCTCGAGAAAAGCCGCGTCCACCACCGCAGGGTAGCCTGCTTCCAGCACTCCCGCGGCCAGCGCCGCAAGGCGCGCGTAGGTGCGCTCCCCCGCCGCGGCGTCGTAGATGCCCGCGCCGAATTCCGCGCCCGTGCGCGAGCGCGCATCGAGGCCGTGCAGGCGCTTGCGCTCGACGTCCGAGCGCAGGCGCACCGCGCCCAGGCGCTCGAGCAGCGACTGCGCGAGCACGCTCTTGCCCGAACCCGAGAGGCCCTGCATCAGCACTAGCGCCGGGCGGCGCTCGCGCGCGAGCGCCTCGGCGAGCGCGAGGAGCCCGCGAAAATCTCCGTCCGCGCCGCGGATGCGAGCGATCTTCGCGCGCACCAGGGCGCGGTAGACGAGGTAGTAGCGCAGCACGCCCACGCCCTCATAGTCGCCCGTGGCTTCCAGCCAGGCGTTGAGCAGCCGCCAGGCGAGCCGTGGCAGGCGGTGGGCAAGGAGATCCATGACGAGGAACGCGGTTTCGCTCATCACGTCGATGCAGCGCAGCTGCGGGTCGAATTCGATGCAGTCGAAGGGCACCGCGCGCCCGGCGAGGAAGGCGATGTTGCCCAGGTGCAGGTCGCCATGGCATTCGCGCACGCATCCCTGCTCGCGGCGCGCGGTGAAGACGGGCCGCAGGCGCGCGCCTTCGCGCAGCGTCCAGGCGCGCAGCGCGGCGAGTCGCACCGCCGACGCGGGGTCGGGCGCCTCGATCTGGTCGAAGTTGCCCAGCGCCGGCGCCTCGATTGCTTCGGGCATGCCGTAAACGGATGCCAGGTCCGCGCCCGGCGCCGCAGCATGAAAACGCGCCAGCACTGCCGCCAGCTCGTCGATCTCGGCCGCGCCCAGCGCGCCGCGGCGCGCCATGGCGTCGGCAAGCGCTTCGTCGGCGAAGCGGCGCATCTTCACCGCGTAGTCCACCGGCTCGCCCGACGCGCCGATGCGCGCGCCGCCCGCCCCGGTGCGCACGACGGGCAGCACGTCCAGGTAGAGCCCGGGCGCCGTGCGGCGGTTCAGGCGCAGCTCCTCCTCGCAGAAGTGCCGGCGGGCGGCGAGCGTGCTGAAATCGAGGAACGGCAGCCGCACCGGCTTCTTCAGCTTGTAGGCGAACTCACCGGCGAGCAGAACCCAGGAAATATGGGTTTCGATCACCTCGACGCGGCCGGCAGGGTGCGCATAGGCGGCCGGATCGCGCAAGGCGTCGATGAGCGGGCCCATGGCGAGATTTTCCCACCGGCGGTCGCGGCACGCTTTTGATCGCGGTCAAGATGCCGGTTCGCCGGTGGAATAAGGTCGGCTTGACGCGGGAGAACAGTCATGACGGCAAAGCGGATTCTGTTCGGCGAGCAGGTGCGCGCCAAGATCCTGAAAGGCGTCGGCACGCTGGCCGACGCGGTGCGCGTCACGCTCGGCCCCAAGGCGCGCACGGTGGTGCTCGAGCGCGGCTACGGCGCGCCGCAGATCATCAATTCCGGCGTGATCGTCGCCAGGGAAGTCGAGCTCGAGGATCCGTTCGAGAACATGGGCGCGCAGATGGCGCGCGAGGTCGCTTCCAAGACCTCGGAAGTGGCCGGCGACGGCACCACCACCGCGACGCTGCTCGCCGCCGGCATCGTCCGGGAGGGCATGAAGTACGTGGCCGCGGGCATGAACCCGATGGACCTGAAGCGCGGCATCGACATCGCCGTCGAGGCGGCGGTCGCGGAGCTGAAGAAGCTCGCCCGCCCCTGCGCCGAACGCACCGCGATCGCGCAGGTGGCGACGATTTCGGCCAACAACGACGCCGCGATCGGCGAGATGGTCGCCGAGGCGATGCAGAAGGTGGGCAAGGAGGGAGTGATCACGGTCGAGGACGGCAAGGGCCTGAAGAGCGAGCTCGAGGTGGTCGAGGGCACGCAGTTCGATCGCGGCTACCTTTCGCCCTACTTCATCAACGACCCGGAGAAGCAGCGCGTGGTCCTCGAGGACGCCTGCATCCTGCTGCACGACAAGAAGATCGCCGGCATCCGCGAGCTGCTGCCGCTCCTGGAGCAGCTCGCCAAGCTGGGCAAGCCGCTGCTGGTGATCGCCGAGGAGGTCGAAGGCGAGGCGCTCGCCACGCTGGTGGTGAACTCGATCCGCGGCATCATCAAGGCCTGCGCGGTCAAGGCGCCCGGCTTCGGCGACCGCAGGAAGGCGATGCTGGAAGACCTCGCGATCCTCACCGGCGGCCAGGTGATCGCCGAGGAGACCGGCCGCAGCCTCGAGAAGACCACCCTCGCGGACCTGGGCCGCGCGCAGCGCATCGAGATCGACAAGGACGACACCACCATCATCGGCGGGCGCGGCGAGCCGGGCGCGATCCGGACGCGCGTCGCGATCATCAGGCAGGAGATCAAGGACGCGACCAGCGACTACGACCGCGAGAAGCTGCAGGAGCGCGCCGCCAAGCTCGCGGGCGGCGTTGCCGTCGTCAAGGTGGGCGCGGCCACCGAGACCGAAATGAAGGAGCGCAAGACGCGCACCGAGGACGCGCTGCACGCAACGCGCGCCGCGGTCGAGGAAGGCGTGCTGCCCGGCGGCGGGGTCGCGCTGCTGCGCGCGCGCCTGCGCCTGCAGGGGCTGCACGGCGAGAACGCCGACCAGGACGCCGGCATCCGCATCGTGCTGCGCGCTCTGGAAGACCCGCTGCGGCAGCTGGCGAGCAACTGCGGCGCGGAGCCCTCGGTGGCGGTGGCGCGGGTGAGCGAAGGCGAGGGCAACTTCGGCTTCAATGCCGCGACGGGCGAATACGGCGACCTCGTGCGCATGGGGGTCCTCGATCCCTGCAAGGTCACGCGCATCGGGCTGCAGAACGCGGCCTCGATCGCCGGCCTCGCGCTCACCACCGACGTGATGATCGCGCGCATTCCAGCCCGCCCGGCGGCCACTGCGACCGGCGGACCGGAGGCCGGAGCCGAGTTTTAGAGGCGCGCGGGCAGGACCAGGACCGGCGCGGCGGTCTGCTGCAGCAATTCGCGCAGCGCCGGCTCGGAGAGCGCGGACTGCCCGGCGCGCAGCACCACCACCGCGGGCTCGCCGGCGTGCAGCGCCGCATCCAGCGCCGCAAGGTCGGCGGCGAGCACCAGCTCCAGGCGCGGGCCCGCGCCGCTCTGCGCCAGTCGATGGCGCGCTTCCTCCGCCCAGCGCGCGGCAGGCGAGTCGCCGTCTCCCAGGAGCAGGAGTTGCAGGCCTCGGCCGGTCGCGCCCACCGTCGCCGCGATCAACTCTTCCGCGGCCAGGCCGCGCGCGATGCGGAAGGCCCAGGCCGCCGCGCTCCGGCGCGCGGCGGCGGCGAGATCGCGCTCGACTTGCGCGGCCTGCGCCTGCAACGTGCGTTCGATCGCGTCACGATCCAGCGGCCGGCGCTCTGCCGACGCAATGCCGATCTCGTGGGCGAACGGCAGCGCGGCGAAGTGCAGCAGGTCGAGGTCCTCGACGAACAGGCCGAGCAGCTCGGCGCCGAGGCCGCCGGCGAGCGCGGCGGCGGCCTCGAGGTCGCCGGGCCGCGTGCGCGCATCGAGCGCCACCACGATGCGATGCGCCGTCACCGCCGCGACCGTTCCCCCCGGTCGGCCTTGCGCGCGGCGCGCGGCGCGGCGGCCGCAGCGCGCGTGGCGTAGTCGACCAGCTTCTGCTCGACCCGGTGGTTGAGCGAACCCGGCGCGAAGGCGCCCAGCGCATCGCGCTCCCCGGCCGGCATGCCGGCGAGCAGCGCCACTGCTTCGTCGACCGTGCGCACCGCGTAGACCGCGAAGCGGCCCTCGGCCGCGGCCTGGACCACCTCGTCGCGCAGCATCAGGTTGCGCACGTTGGCCGCCGGGATGATCACGCCCTGCCCGCCCGTCAGTCCGCGCGCGCGGCACAAGTCGAAGAAGCCCTCGATCTTCTCGTTGACGCCGCCGATGGCCTGGACGTCGCCGTGCTGGTTCACCGAGCCGGTGATCGCGAGCGCCTGCGACAGGGGCGCCTCGGCGATCGCCGAGAGCAGGGCGCACAGCTCCGCGCACGAGGCGCTGTCGCCTTCCACCCCGCCGTAGCTCTGCTCGAACACCAGGCTCGCCGCCAGCGCGAGCGGACGGCTGGCGGCGTAGCGGGCAGCAAGAAAGCCCGAGAGGAT
>JADLES010000162.1 GCA_020845995.1 Burkholderiales bacterium
GGCGCGGGCGCGATGCGAGCGCAAGAAAGCTGACCGGGCTGGCTGCGTGAAGCGCACCGGCGGACAGGCGTTGGTCGCCCAGCTTGAGCGCGAAGGCGTGCGCGACCTGTTCGCGCTGCCGGGCGTGCAACTCGACTGGGCCTTCGCGGCGCTCGCCGAGCGGGAGCAGGCCTTGCGGGTGCTGGTGCCACGGCATGAGCAGGCCGTCACCTACATGGCCGACGGCTATGCGCGGGCCGGCGGCGGGGTCGGCGTTGCCATGGTCGTTCCCGGCCCCGGCGTGTTGAACGCGCTGGCCGGACTTGCCACCGCCTACGCCTGCAACAGCCGCATCGTGATGCTGGCCGGACAGCTCCCGCTTGCGCGTATCGGCCAGGGCCGGGGGATGTTGCACGAACTGCCCGACCAGTCGGGCATCCTGCAGCGTCTTGCCAAGTGGCACGCGCTCGCGCGGGAGCCGGGCGAGGTTGCCGCGCTGCTGGCGCAAGGCGTTCGCGAGTCGGCGAGTGGCAGACCACGACCCGCCGTCCTCGAGTTGCCCCAGGATGTGCTGCAACGCGAAGCGGAGGCTGAGCTCGCCTCGCGCATGCTGCCTCGCATCGCCGCGCCCGCCGAGCGCGACATCGAGCGCGTGCTGCGGATCCTGCGGCAAGCGCGCTTCCCGGTGCTGGTGGCCGGCGGCGGAGTCCTCGCGGCTGGCGCCGCGGCGGCGCTGTCGCGCTTCGCCGAGCGCCTCGGCGCCCCGGTGCTCGTGACCGAGAACGGCACCGGTGCGATGGATTCACGCCATCCGCTTGCGCTGCCATGGCTCGGCGCGCGCGCCATGCTGCCGCACGCGGACGCCGTCCTCGCGGTCGGTACGCGGTTTTGCGAATCCACCGGATCGCCGCCCGCGACGCCGCCGGGTGTGCCGGTGATTCTCGTCAACGCGGACGCCGCCGATCTCGGCGCCCCGCGCTCGCCCGCGCTCGCCATCGAAGGCGACGCGAGGCTGGCGCTGGAAGCGCTGGACGCCGGACTTGGCGCAGCCGCGCCCGGCCAGGGTGAGCGCGCTGTCGCCGCGGTCCGGGCATGGATCCAGGCGCAGCTGGCCGACATCGCGCCGCAATGCGAATGGCTGGCGGCGATCCGTGCCGCGGTGCCGGAGGATGGCATCCTGATCCCCGACCTGACGCAGGTCGGGTATCCCGCGGCGCTTGCCTACCCGGTCTACGCTCCCGGCACCTTCCTCACGCCCGGCTATCAGGGCACGCTCGGATTCGCCTACGCGACCGCGCTCGGCGCGGCGGCGGCGAACCCGGGCCGCGCCGTGGTTTCGCTTTCCGGCGACGGCGGCTTCGGCTGGACCCTGCAGGAACTCGCGACCGCGAAGCGCTACCGCCTCGGCGTGTGCGCGCTGGTGTTTCGCGACGGCGCCTTCGGTAACGTGCGGCTGTTGCTGGAGCGCCAGTTCGGCCGCGCCTATTGCGCGGAACTGGAAAATCCGGACTTCGTCCGGCTGGCCGAGGCGTTCGGGGTCAGCGCCGAACGCGTCGCCGACGCGGCCGGACTGCGCGACGCCCTGCGCTCGGCGATCGCTTCGCGCGCACCTGCGCTCATCGAGGTGCCGGTCGGACGCTTCCCCAGCCCCTGGCACCTCATCCGTAACAGTATGGCGGGCGGCACGAAACCGCCGCCCAACCCGCTCGGCGATCCCCGCAAGCCGGGGGCCGGCGCCGACACGGCGCATCTTCCCCGCAGGGAGGGATGAGCCGGCGCATCGGCGAGAAGTTGAGGCAATCTGGCTGAATCATGATGCGGATCAAGTCTTTCCACGAGGTCGCCCCGAAAATGGAGCGCCCAACCTTGGAGAGCGACGATGTCGAGCCCCCGCAGCTTCGCAGTTCCTTTCGCATGCCTGCTGGCCCCGTTGCTCTTTGCGCTGGCCTCGGAGAGCCCGGCGCAGGAGTTTCCCCTCCCCGGCAAACCGATCCGCATCGTCGTCCCGTTCCCGGCGGGCGGTCAGGCCGATACCTTGAGTCGCGCCATGGGCCTGCGCCTGGGCGAGTCGCTGGGCGTGCCGGTCGTGACGGACTTCAAACCGGGCGCCAGCACCGCCATCGGCGCCCTGGACGTGCAACGCTCGCCGGCCGATGGTCACACGCTGCTCTTCACCAACCCCCTGACGCATGCGCAGAACCCGCATTTACGCGCCCAGCTGACCTATGACCCCAGGCTCTTCACCCCGATTTTTCAGCTCGTCGACGCGCCCAACGTACTGACGGCGCATCCGTCGGTGCCGGCGAACACCGTGCGCGAGCTGGTCGCGTTCGCCAAGGTCAATCCGGGCAAGCTTACCTTCGCCTCGATCAGCCCCGGCTCGAGCAGCCACCTGCTCGGCGAGCTGCTCATGCAGAAGACCGGCATCGTTCTGGTACACGTACCGTACAAGGGCGCCGGCGATGCCAATCGCGACCTATGGGGTGGCCAGGTCAATTTCCTGTTCGATGGCATGGGTAGCGCCATTCCCGGGATCAAGGCGAAGCGCGTCAAGCCGCTCGCCATCGCCGCGAAGCAAAGGAACCCGGCGCTGCCGGATGTGCCGACATTCGACGAAGAGGGCATCGCCGGAGTCGACCTGGCGGGTTACGTCGGCTTCTTCGGTCCGGCCGGCATGCCGCAGGCGATCGTGGCGCGCCTCAATGCCGAGATGCAGAAGGCCATGGATACGCCCGCGATGACGGAGCTGATCCTGCGCGGCGGCAACTCGCCTGCCGGCGGGCCACCCGCGAAGTTCGCGAAGCTGGTGTCGGAGCAATCGGAGGCTTGGGGCGCGGTCATCCGCAAGCTCGGCTTGAAGCTCGAATGATCGCCCAGGCCGGCACTCGACCCTGTCCGGTTTGCTTCCTAGGAGCCAAGGAGACATGCAAAGAAATCGAGATCTGAGGGATTTTCTGGAGCTGATCCGCAAGGCCGGCTCCCGGTATTACGTCGAAGCCAGCCAGCGCCTCGATCCCCATCTGGAAGTCGCGGTTCTGCAGCACAAGCTCTTCAAGATCGACCGCAACCCGGTCATCTACTGCCCGCAGATCGCCGGCAGCAATCTGCCGCTGCTGACCAACATGTTCGGGAGCTTCGAGCTACTCGGCGTGGCGCTGGGAATGCAACCCGGGCGGGTCGATCTGGCCGAGATTCTCCACGAATACCGCAGAAGAGAGGCCGATCTCAAGCCTCCGGTCACCGTCCCGGCGGCCGGAGCGCCCGTGAAGGAGCGGATTCTTCTCGACGAGCAGGCCGATCTCGGCATCCTGCCGATCACGCACCATGCGCCCCTGGATTCGGGCAAGTTCATCACCATCGGCAACCTGGTGTGCCGCGATCCGGACACGGGGATTCTGAACGTCGGCGTATATCGGCACGAGGTCAAAGGCAAGAGGGAACTCGGGGCGATGCTCCTGCCCTATCACCACGGGGGAATGATCGCCCGGCGCTACGCGGAGCTGGGCAAGGAAATGGAAGTCGCTCTGTTCCTTGGGCATCACCCGGCGGTGGTGCTCGGATCCATGCACAGAGGCTCGCAGGACACCGATGAGTACGAGGTCATGGGAGGGCTGCTGGGGGAGCCGCTCCGGCTGGTGCGCTGCGAGACGGTCGATCTTCCGGTTCCCGCCGACGCGGAAATCGTCATCGAAGGCGTGATCGATGCGCGCAACATGGTCCGAGACGGGCCTTTCGGGGAATTCGCCGACCACTACGGCGAGCCGCGCGACGCCTACCTGATCAAGGTCAAGGCGATCACGATGCGCAAGGACGCCATCTACCACGATCTGGACTCGGCGCACCCGGAGCACAACTTCGCGCACGTGCTCGGCCTGGAATCGGCCATCTACGATTCGGTCAAGCGCGTCGTTCCCACGGTAAAGGCCGTCAACTGCCCCGCCAGCGGCAAGGCGATCTTCCTGCTCTATGTATCGATCAAGAAAACGCTGGGCGGTCAGGGAAAGCTCGCCGGCCTGGCGGCGCTCTCGGTGCCGAGCTACCCGGTGAAGACCTGCATCGTCGTCGACGACGACATCGACGTCTTCGACGAGAAGCATGTCCTGTGGGCGCTCGCCACCCGGATGGTGCCGGGCCGAGACATCACCATCATCGAGAACTGCGCCGGCAATGCGCTGGATCCGGCCGCCTTTGACGAAACACGGCTGAAGATGGGATCCATGCAGGATTACATGATCATCGACGCGACCAAGCCGCTCGCGCTGCCGACGCCACTGCAGATCGTTCCGCCGGCGGATCTGTGGAAGAAGATGAAGCTCGAGAACTACATCAAGGGGTTCGTTCCGTAAGCGGATGCTTCGGAGTCTGCGCGGCAAGGCAGGTGCGTTTGTCCGGCCGCATTGAGAGGTTCGCATGAGCGGGGAATCTTCGATTCGCTTTCTGCTCGACGGCGAGGAGAGGACGCTGGCATGCCTCGCACCGACGCGCACGGTGCTCCAGGTGCTGCGCGAGGACCTGGGACGCACCGGCTGCAAGGAAGGCTGCGCGGAGGGCGACTGCGGCGCCTGCAGCGTGGTTCTCGCCGACAGGCACGACGATGGCCTGCGCTTTCGTGCCGTCAACGCCTGCATTCAATTCGCGCCTACGCTCGACGGCAAGGCGCTGATCACGGTCGAGAGCCTCGCGGGGCCGCACGGGACCTTGCACCCGGTACAGCAGGCTCTCGCCGACGGCCACGCTTCGCAATGCGGCTTTTGCACCCCGGGTTTCGTGATGTCGCTGTTCGCCCTGTACAAGACGCGGCCCGAGCCGACGCGCGACGAGGTCGTTGCCGCCCTGGCGGGCAACCTGTGCCGCTGCACCGGATATCGCCCGATCCTGGATGCAGCGCAGGCGATGTACGAGATCGGCCGCGCCATCCCGGAGGCGGATAGGGACTGGATGAGCGCGCCGGCGGGGTCGAACTCGGCGGCGGCGCGGCGATCGGAGGCCGAATTCGCGGACCGCCTGGACAGGCTCAAGCGCACCGGGGACCTCGTCCTGATCCACGAGAGCGGATCGTTTCACGCGCCGCGTACCCTCGCCTCGCTTGCCGCGCTGCGCGAACGCATGCCCTCGGCCCGCATCCTCGCCGGCGGCAGCGACCTGGGCCTGTGGGTGACCAAGCAGCAGGGCGAACTCGGCGATCTGCTGTACGTCGGCGAAATCGCCGAATTGAAGCAGGCCGCGCTCGGCGCGACGCACCTCGAGATCGGCGCCGCGGTCACGCTCGCCGATGCGCAGACGCTGCTCGCCCCGCAGTATCCGGAGCTGGCGGCCTTGCTGCAGCGGTTCGCCTCGCCGCCGGTCCGCAACGTGGCCACGCTTGGGGGCAATATCGTCAACGCGTCGGCCGTCGGCGATACGATGCCCGCGCTCATCGCCCTCGGCGCGACGCTGGTGCTGCACCAAGGCGCGCGCACGCGGGAGGTTCCCCTGCAATCGTTCTACGCCGGCTACCGCAAAACCGTGCTCGAGGCAGGCGAATTCGTTTCCAGGATTCGCATTCCCCGGCCTGAAGAAGGCAGCGTATTCCGCGCGTGGAAGATCTCGAAGCGCCTCGATCAGGATATCGCCACCGTGTGCGGCGCATTCCTGCTGCGGCTGCGGGACGGCCGAGTGGAAGCGGCTCGCGTGGCGTTCGGCGGCCTGGCGGCGACTCCGGCGCGTGCCACCGCATGCGAAACCGTGCTTGCGGGACGCGAATGGAGCGAGAAGACGCGCGACGAGGCGGCCGCGGCCCTCGCGCGCGATTACCGGCCGATCGACGATCTGCGGGGAAGCGCGCGCTACCGGATGAGCGTGGCGCAGAACCTGTTGCGCCGGCTATGGCTCGAAACCGGAGCGCATCGGCGAGTGCTGACGCGGCTGCACGACCTTCGCGAATTCGCGTGAACGACCCGCGCGCCAATCTCGAACTCGAGCCGGCAAGAGGCGGTGTCGGCGCGCCGGTGCGCCACGAGAGCGCGCACCTGCACGTGCGCGGCGCGGCTCCGTTCACCGACGACATTCCCGAGCTGCAGGGGACCCTGCACGCGGCCCTGGTTCTCTCCTCGCAGGCACACGCCCGCATTCGCGGCGTCGATCTCGCGAGCGTGCGCGCCGCGCCGGGGGTTGTCGCCGTGCTCGGCGCGGCGGACGTCCCGGGCGAGAACAATTTCGGGCCGATCCTGCGCGACGACCCGATTCTCGCCAATGAAGTGGTGCAATACGCCGGCCAGCCGATGTTTCTGGTGGTCGCCGAAACGGCGGGCGCGGCGCGGCGCGCGGCACGCCTTGCGGCGGTGGACTACCAGGCCCTGCCCGCCATCCTGAACATCGACGAGGCCCTCCGTCAGGAATCATTCGTCGTGCCATCGGTCACGCTGGAGCGCGGCGATTGCGCGGCCGCGCTCGCCGCCGCGCCGCGGCGCCTCAGCGGCAGCATCCGCCTCGGCGGGCAGGAACACCTATCCCTCGAGGGCCATATCGCCTACGCCCTGCCGCGCGAAGACGGTGGCATGCTGGTCTACAGCTCGACCCAGCATCCGGGCCAGGTGCAGCTCGCAGTCGCCCGCGCACTCGGCGTGGCTGCGCACCGCGTCACGGTGGAGTGCCGGCGGCTCGGCGGCGGATTCGGCGGTAAGGAGACGCAACCGGCCCAGTTCGCCTGCGCGGCGGCGATCGCGGCGCGCGCGCTCGACCGTGCCGTGAAGCTGCGCCTGGATCGCGATGACGATTTCATGATCACCGGCAAGCGGCACGACTTTCGCGTCGACTACGAGGTCGGCTTCGATGGCGGCGGCCGCATCCTGGGCCTGGAGCTGATGCTCGCCTCGCGCTGCGGGCATTCGGCGGACCTCTCCGCGCTGGTCAACGATCGCGCGATGGCGCACGCCGATAACTGGTATTACCTGGAGAACGTCCGGATCGTGTCGCACCGCTGCAGGACCCATACGCAATCGAACACGGCGTTTCGCGGCTTCGGCGTTCTGCAGGCGCTGACGGCGATGGAAGCGGTGATCGAGGACATCGCGCAGGACCTGAGAGTGGACGCGGCTGCCGTGCGGCGAAGCAACTTCTACGTCCCGGGGGTGCGCGACACAGCCCCCCACGGAATGAAGATCGAGGATTTCATCGGCCGTGAGCTGTTCGACGATCTGGAGGCGAGCGCCGCCTATGCGGCGCGGCGCGCGGCGCTGCGCGCCTGGAACGCGGCGAACCCAGTCATCAAGCGCGGCATCGCGATGACGCCGGCGAAGCTGGGCATCTCGTTCAGCACGGCGTTCCTGAACCAGGCGAGCGCCCAGGTGCACATCTACACCGACGGCAGCGTGCTGCTCAACCACGGCGGCGTCGAGATGGGCCAGGGGCTGTTCACCAAGGTCGCGCAGGTTGTCGCCGAGGAACTTGGCATCGACATCGACCGGCTCCGGGCGCTGCCGTCCGACACGAGCCGGGTCCCAAACGCCTCGGCGACCGCGGCCTCCACGGGAAGCGACCTGAACGGCAAGGCGGCGCAGGCGGCAGCGCGCAAGTTGAAGGCGCGACTGGCCGCGTTCGCGGCCGCGCGCTTCCAAGTGCCTCCCGAGGCGGTGCGGTTTCAGTCCAACCAGGTGCACGCTGGCGCGACGGTGCTTGGATTCGCCGAGCTGGCGCAGATGGCCTACCAGAGCCGGGTGCAACTCATGGCGACCGGTTTCTACAGGACCCCGAAGCTCGACTACGATCCCAGGACGCGCAGCGGCCGGCGATATCTGTATTTCGCCTACGGCGCCGCGGTTTCCGAGGTCGCAATCGACACTCTCACCGGCGAAACCCGCCTACTGCGGGTGGACATCCTCCACGACGCCGGCAAGTCGCTCAATCCGGCGATCGACCGCGGCCAGGTCGAGGGCGGATTCGTCCAGGGGATGGGCTGGGTGACGAGCGAAGAGTTGGTCTGGGACGGCGCGGGCCGCTTGCGCACGCACGGTCCGGCCACATACAAGATACCGGTGGCGGGCGACATTCCGCCCGAATTCAACGTCAGGCTTTACGAGCGGGGCGAAAACGTCGAAGACAGCATCTTCCGCTCCAAGGGCGTGGGCGAACCGCCGCTCATGCTGGCGCTGTCGGTGTTTTTTGCGATTCGCGACGCCGTGTCGAGCGTCGCCGATTACACGCTCGCGCCGAGGTTGAACGTGCCCGCCACCCCGGAGCAGATCCTGCGATCGGTGGAGGAGTTGCGCGAGCGCTCGGGACGATGCCGCGGCGACGCCGTGGATCCGTCCCGACGCGGCTGAACGAGCGTCCAGCCTCGGGATCAAGCCGCCTGCACGGCCAGAGCGGCGCAGCGTTCGATGATCCCGTCGGCTTCCGCGCCGAGCACCTGGTCCATCATCGGGTAGAGCATGCTCTCTTCCTTGGCGTTATGCTGTCGCAGGAGCTCGAGCAGCGACTCACGCAGACCCGCATACCGGCTCGCGTCGCGCGCGTCCAGGACCTGCTTCATCTGGTCGAGCAGAGCGCGCATCTGCTCGTGCTCCATGCGCATCACCTCGATCGGGCCGCCGCCGGAGATGCCGGCCGCCCCTTCGAGTGCGGGGAAAAGGATGTCCTCCTCCATGACGATGTGCTGCGCGAGCGCATCGTGGAACACGCTGAAATCCGTAGCTGCGGAGGGCCAGTCGTCGCGGCCCGCCGCCTGCTCGGCGCGCGCGAACATGTCATCGCACTCCTTGTGGCTGCGGGTCATGAAATCGCCGATGCTCGTCATGTTCTCCTCCGTCTCATGTGTTTTTCAGCAGAAGGCATCCACCGGGCAGGCTTCGACGCAGTCGGTGTGCTTGCAGTTGATGCAGGCTTCGGTAACGACGTAGGTCACGGATCTTTCCTCCGTGCGTGCCGCGGCTTCATGCCGCCTGCTCGAGCGGCGGCTTGATGATCTTCGCGGCGACCGGGCATTCGCCGCCCGTGCGGCACGGCTCGGCGCTCTTGCGCGCGGCCATGGCCGACCAGCGCCGCGGCGCACTGCGCACGCCGTCGCCCGCCTGCGCCGCGGTCGGCGGAATCGGCTTGCCCTCGGCGCGCAGGGTCTGCACGCGGCGCAGGCCGAGCAGCGCCGCGCCGAGCGCGCCGTTCAGCTGGCCCAGACCGTCGGGCGCGACGTTGAGCTTGTCCTTGAGGCTGTCTTCGAGCGCGCGAATCATCGCGACGTTGCGCGTCATGCCGCCGGTGAGCATGTAGCCCGGGGTCAGCCCGACGCGGCGCATGAGCTGCACCGCGCGGCCGCCGAGCGCGACCATCGCGCCCATCATGATGTCCTCGGCCGGCACCCCGTTCGAGAGATGGCTGATCACCTCGGATTCGGCGAACACCGCGCACACGCTGCTCACGATCTTGGGGTTCGTGGAGCGCAGCGCGTAGGGTCCGATGTCGTCCGTGGCGAGCCCCAGGTAGCGCGCGGTCTTCTCGAGGAAGGCGCCGGTGCCGGCAGCGCACTTGTCGTTGAGGCGGAAGGCCTTGACGCGGCCTTCCTCGTCGACGCGGATCGCCTTGATGTCCTGGCCGCCGACGTCGAGGATCGTGCGCGTCCCGGGAAACAGGTGCACGGCCGCATGCGCGTGGGCGGTGAGCTCGGTCAGCTGCGTATGCCGGAAGGGGACCGAATAGCGGCCGTAGCCGGTCGAAGCCACATACGTGACCTGCGATCGCTCGAGGCGGGCATCGGCGAGCAGCTCGTCGAACACCGCCTCGGCCGCGGGCCCGAGCTTGAAGCCCGTGCGCCGCACCGCCTTGCCGATGACTTCGGAGCGCTCGTTGAGCGCGACCGCCTTGCTGTAGGTGGAGCCGATGTCGATGCCTGCGACGTAGATCATGGTCGAGTCTCCTAGGCGGCGACCGCTGTTTCCTGCCGGGCGGCGAACGCGCGGTCGCGCGCGAACAGGGCCGCCCCGAGGGCGCCGCAGAAGTGCGCGTCCTCGCTCACGTTGACCCGCATTCCGATCTCCTGCTCAAGCAGCTGCACCATCGCGACATTGCGGCTCACGCCGCCGGTGAAGGTGACCTCGGACTCGACGCCCACGCGGCGCGCGAGCGAGACGCACCGGCTGGCGATCGCCTGGTGCACGCCCATCAGCACGTCCTCGGGAAGCATGCCCCTGGCGAGGTGGCTGATGATCTCGGACTCCGCGAACACCGTGCAGGTGGTCGTGATGCGCACCGGGTTGGTCGCCTGCAACGCGAGCGGCCCGAGCCCCGACAGCGGCATCTCGAGCGCGAACGAAGCGGCGCCGAGGAAGCGCCCGGTGCCCGCGGCGCACTTGTCGTTCATGGTGAAGTTGAGCACCTTGCCGTCCGGCCCGACGCGGATCGCCTTGGTGTCCTGGCCGCCGATGTCGATCACGGTGCGCGTGAACGGGAACAGCGTCACCGCGCCGCGCGCGTGGCACGAAATCTCGGTCACCTGCTCGCGGCCGAAGCTCACGTTGTAGCGGCCGTAGCCTGTGCCGACGACGTAGGCGACCTCGGCCTCGGCGACCTTCGCGTCCGCGAGCGCGGCGCGAAACGCGTCCTGCGCCACCGTGGTCATGCTGGTTTCCATGTCGGCGAGCGCGCGACCCACGATCGCGCCGCTCTCGTCCAGGATCACCGCCTTGGTCTGCGTCGAGCCGACGTCGACGCCCGCCACGTAGCTCTTCATGCCGCCCTCCCCGCGGTTGCCTGCGGCTTCTGCGCCACCGGGCCTCCGCCTCGCTGGTGCAGGGCCTCGAAGAAGGCATCGACCCGGTTCTTGATCTGCGCGTCCGACCAGTAGCGCGGGTCGATGAGGTCGGACTCGATGTAGAGGGTCGGCACCTCCAGGCGCCGGTTGATGAACTCGCGCGTGTCGGCCATGCCCGAGGAAACGAAGCGGCAGCTCTTGATGCCGTGGAACACCACCCCGTCGACACCGTAGTCGCGGATCTGCTGCGCGAGCCGCTCGTGGGCGAAGAACTGGTTGGAGAGCCCGCGCTGGGCGGCGAGCGCCGTGACTTCGGCGAGGCTCTCGAGCGGCCGCGAGGTGTCGTACATGAGTTCGGCCGCGTCCATGCCGCCCGCGGCGAAGGTGAGATAGTCGGAGTAGGCGAACACGCCGCCCCAGGTCTCGAACAGCTCGACCAGGCGGCGCATCGAGACGTAGCAGGGCGTTCCCGAGAAGAGCAGCCGGAAGCGCTCCTCGGCGACGCGCCCCTCGCCGCGCGCCACCTTGGCCTTCAGGTGCTCTTCGAGCCGGCGCATGAACTCCACGCCCTCGGGCGCGCCCCGATACACGTTCATGATGCCGATGAAGGTAAGGCCGTCGAGCATCGCGTTGTACGGCGCCGGGCACACGCGATTGAGCGCCATGACGTTGTTCCAGTGGATCACCATCTGGTTGACGCGCTCTTCGATCTGCGCCAGCCGGTCGAGGTCGAGCTTCCGGCCGGTGATCTTCTCGCAGCGCTGGATCAGCTCCTGGAACTGCGCCTCCACCCAGCGCGAGTCGGCCGCGTGCTGCGCATCTCCGGGGCGTACCTGCCAGCCCGCGGCGCGCTGCCCGGGCAGGTCGAGCACGAAGGTCGGCGTCTTCAGCCAGCGCTCCCAGATCTCGGCCCACTTGATGAACGTGCTGCACATGTTGGAGGCGATCGCGAGGCTCGCCTTCGGGATGCGCCCGGCAGGATGCCGGTGCTCCTTCAGGATCAGTCCCACGTCGGCCTTCACGTACGAGCACACGTCCGGCGACATGCCGTAGTCCTCGGAGAGGCGGATGTACTCGCCCGAGGCCTTGCGCACGCCGGTCTGCAGCGAATTGATCTCCGGAAAGACGAGCTTGAAGTCGAAGGCGCGCAGGATCTCCACCGCGTTGCCCATCACGAACACGTTCGCGACCGGCTCGCCGCGCTCGTTGGCCTGCTCCAGGCCGGCGTACCACTCCTTGAACAGGCGCTGGCCCTCGGCGCGCGGATCGAAGGCGCCGGCGTCCTCGAGGAGTTCGCGGCCTGCTTCTGCTGTTGCCACGCTCATGGTTGCTTCTCCTAGGCAAGGGCGAACAGCAGCGACTCGGCGAACGTCTCCACCTGCATCGCCATCTGCTCGAATGAAGTCATCTTTTCCTCGAACTCGAGAACGAGATAGGGGATGCCGATCTCGTCGAGGTGCTTGGACCAGGCGAGCTGGTCATCGAGCCCCGGCTCGCAAAACTTCGCGGCGGTGAGGATCGCGCCGTCCGCCCTCGCTTCGCGCAGCATTTGCACGAGGTAGTCCTCCTTGGACTTGCGCGCATCGTGCTGCACCGGGCTCGCCGCCGAGCGCTCGACGTAGCTCTCGGCAAGCGCCCAGATCGGGTCGCCGGCCTCCGGCACGTCGGCGGTGAGCCAGCGCAGCCCGACCAGCAGGTCGTCGTCGACGACGTAGCAGCTCTCGTCGATGGCCTCGAGCATCTCGAGCGGCGGCTGCTCGCAGAAGCCGCCGACGAAAACCACGCGGGGCTTGTCTTGCGCCGGGACGGCACGGTGATGAATGGCATCCAGCGCCCGCCCGAGCAGCGCGGTGTGCTCTTCGCACGGCATGCGCGTGCGGGCGCGCAGGAGCAGGTAGGCCTCGGTGCAGCTCACTTTCCACGGTTCCTCGCTGCGCAGCCGGTAAAGCTGCCTGAGCAGGTCCCGGTTGGTGTTGTAGGCGCGGATGCTGGCGCGCAACGCGTCGTCGCTGACGGTGCGGCCGGTTTTCGCTTCCAGCACGCCGCGCAGCCGCTGGTATTCGGCGGCGATGTAGCGCACCGCGCCCGGCGTGTTCACGTTCTGCGGCAGGTAGAGGATCTGCGACACCTGGTCGGGCAGGTTGCGCGCCCAGATCCCCGCGAGATGCTTGGCGGCATCGCAGATCGGGTGCGTGATGAATCCGGCCATCCCCTCGAGCGAACCGTTCAGGCCGAGTTCGGTCGTCGAGCGGCAGATCGAGCAGACGAACGAGCCCATGCGTGCGTCCGCGTGCTTCATCTCCAGCCGGTTGCCGCCGCCGAGGAGGTTGACCGGAAGCAGGCCCGCCGCGTGCGCGATCTCCTCCGGGAAATAGACCGGGAAGTGCCCCAGCGTGCCGGTAAAACCATCAGGCAGCGTCTCTCGCGTCGGCACCGCGGTTTCGCGGACGGCCGCGTTGCAGCGTTCGAGAACCAGGTCGAGTTCCTTCTCGAAGTCGTAAGCGATGGTGCTGGTCATCTCGATCCCCCTCGGCAATCGAAAAATGGCGCCGATTTGCGCATTCCGCTCGGCGGCGAATTACCCTCGGCGTATCCCGGGGCGGGCCGGGCGGGTTCGAGTCGCCCGCGGGTGCGCCCCCCGAGCACCAGCGCGGCGGCGGTCAGGATGAAAAGCACGATCGCGGCCGCATTGCCCGCGCCGCCGGCGGCGCGCAGCGGCGTGCCCGCCGCCAGGTCGCCCGCGATCCGCACCGCGAGCGTGGCGTGCAGGAGGACGAGCGGGGCGTACAACGCCGCGTGGTAGGGAAACCCGATGCGCAGCACCGCGGGCAGGATGACGGGCGCGTGCCCGAAGACCATCGAGAACACGAAACCGATGAGAATCGCATGCAGCGCCGCGTCCCACATCTCGGTTCCGCCCGCGGCGCCGCCGGTGACCGCGAGCACGGCGCCGCCGAGCGCAAGCCAGGCGTAGCCCGCGAGCAGGCAGAGCGCGATGTAACGCGTCAGTCCCGTAACCCGGACGGTGCGCGTGGCGATGTCATGACGCACGAGCCAGGCCGCAGCGGCGAACATCAGCGCCCCGCTCAGCCGGAACGCGAGGCCGTACCCGAACGCGACCGCGCACAGCGCGAGACCGAGGACCGCGATCGAGAGGGCGGCGAAGGCGAGCTGCGCGGCGCGCGAAACGGGCATGAGGCGCGACAGTTCGAGCCGCTCGCCGCCGATCGTGAGCACGAAGAACGCGATCCAGGCGAGCGCGACGGCGTCAATAGGCCTTCCGGCCGCCAGCCCCAGGTTCGCGACCAGCAGTGCGAGCGCGCCGAGGGCCAGCACACCGGTGTACAGCGCCCGATGGCGATGCCAGATCGAGATCGACGCGAGCGCAAAGACCGCCGCTCCGAGAACGAACAGCGCAATCGCTGCCTGCCACGCACCGAGCACGAGCGCCACCCCGCCCGCGCCGCTCGCGGCCGGCGCCGCGTAAGCCCACAGCCGCCCGATCGCCACTGCGCGCTCCAGCGCGATCAGGGTGCCGAAGAACGCGCTCGCCATCAGCGCGCCATGCCAGGCGACGCCCCACGCCGGGGCAGGCAGCGCAATGCCGAGCCGGGCCATCCCGCCCAGCATGCCCGCGACCAGGGCGACGAGCCCGAGAACGAGAAGCGGTGCTCGCGCGGCGGGTCGGAGATCGATCACGAGACGCTCACCATCCGAAGCGCTTGCGCATCGGCTCGCTCATGCGCTCGGGGGCCCACGGCGGTTCGAAAACAACCGCCACGGTCACCTCGCGCGCCTGCGGGCAATCCCTGCGGATCGCCTCCTCGGCGTCCGCGGCAATCGACCCGGCCGCCGGGCAGGCGGGCGTGGTCATCGTCATGTCGACCTCGACGCGCGCGGGCGCGCATTCGACGCGATAGACGAGCCCGAGATCGACCACGTTCTCGCCGATCTCGGGGTCGAACACCGTCTCGAGCGCCGCCCACACCACGGCGGAATCCGGAACCGGGTCGCTCGCCATCGCCGCCCCTAGCGCCGGCTCAGCTTGCGCGCCGGCCGATACGCACCCGCCAGGTCTCCGGCCCCTGCTCGAGGTACTCCCAGTCGAACCGCGGCCCCACCTCGGCCTGGAACTGGTAATAGAGCGGCTTGGGGTCGTGGTCGTTCACCAGCACGAAAGTCTCCCCGGGCCCGAGCGCCCCGTAGGTACTGAAGATGAGCGGGTGGCGCTCCCGGGGTGCGAGATTGCGTACGTCCAATATGGTCTGGGTCATTGCGGCCTCCGGATCGTGGTAAGATGTATACGTACTACATCTTCAAGCTAGCACCTTTGCCACTAAAAAGCAATACCGTCCGTACATCTTTAAACCCACCCGGGAGTTCCAATGCGCGTCACCACCTTTTCCGACTACTCGCTGCGGGTGCTGATCTACCTTGGCGGAGCGCCGGGACGCCTGGCGACGATCGACGAGGTCGCCGCCGCCTACGGCATCTCGGGAAACCACCTGATGAAGGTGGTGCACCACCTCGCGCAACAGGGCTACATCGAGACGGTACGCGGCAAGGGCGGCGGCATGCGCCTCGCCCGCGCCCCGGACGCGATCAACGTCGGCGAAGTGATCCGAGCGAGCGAGGACAGCCTTGCGCTGGTCGAATGTTTCGAGCCCGGCCAGACCGACTGCCGGATCGCGCGCGCCTGCGTGCTCAAGCAGGCGCTGCGGGAGGCACTCGCGGCGTTCCTGGCGGTGCTCGACCGCTACACGCTCGCCGATCTGATCGCTCCCGCACGGCCCCTCGCGCGCCTGCTGGCCCTCCCCGGCTCCCCCTAATCGCGCTGGACTGGCCGCACGGCGTCGCCTTGCGCGGCATCGTGGCGGACCGGTGGCTCCGCGAGCTTCGCGCGCGGCAGGAGCAAGGCGGGGAGCCCAGGATAGCTCCGCGGGGTCAGCGTGACCTTTCGGGAGGTCCCCTCCCATTTCTTGCCCGCGCCCAGACGCGCGAGGAAGGATTCCGGCTCGGTCACCCAGGCGGTGCCGATGGCCGAGACGCCGGCGGCGAAGAGCGGATCGGGCGGACAGCCCGCCGACGGGCCAACAATCGCCACGGCATCGGCGCCACGCCAGAACTCGCTCACCTGCTCGAAGGTGTCGTTGAGAAGTAGCGTGCTCGTCGACACGATCTTGTTGCAGCCGGCGAGCCGCCCGGCGTCGAGCGTCACGAGGAGCCCGGGCTCCTCGCGCACGAGTTCCGATCTCAACTCGAGCACGATCACCGGCACGCCGAGCGCGCGGGCCTTGCCGATGAGCGTCGTGAATTGCCCCACCATGCCCAGGCGGTCGCCGCGCCGCAGGGCGAGCGAGCCGAAGGAATCGATCGAATCCTCGGGCAGGAACCCGGCGCGCTCGCAGAGACGCCGCACGAGCGCGTTGATCGTCGCCAGTCCAAGCGTGCGCGCGGCGAGATCATCGGACGAATACCCGCGCGCCAGCTCCACCGCCCGCCGGCCCGCCTCCGGGCGAGCACGGCGCAGGTTCTCAAGGGTGCGCCCGAGCAATACGAACGCAATGCCGACGCTCCCGTCGTCGAGCTGCACCGCGCAGAATTCGCCCTCCTTGCCGGGATCGTCGACGAGCGGCGGCAGCACCACGCGCGCGACTCGCGCCGGACCGAGCGCGGCGTCGATTCTCCCGGCTGCTTCCACGAGCCAGCGGCGGACGGGCGGAGCGTCCATAAGCCGAACGCGGGCGTGCCGCTCAGCAGCCGCTCAGCGCTGCATCCACTGGCGCAGCTCGATCGAGTTGCCGTCGGGGTCGCGGATCTCGGCGCGCGCATAAGTGGGACGCACGATCGGCCCCCAAGTGCATTCGACGCCTTTCGCTTTCAGCTCCTGGAGCGCGTGCTGCATGTCCGCCACTTCGAGCGCCATCATGCGATAGCCGAGGTGCTCGCTCTCGGGCCGCGGCGCGGGCCTGGTCTCGGTCCAGGTCATGAGCTCCACCGTCGTGCCGCCGAGGTCAAGGTAGGCAAGCTTGAGACCCCCTGGGACCGTGGCGCGGGAGCGAACGCTGAAGCCGAGCACTTCGGTGTAGAAGCGCACCGCGCGCTCTTCGTCCGCGGTCACGATCTCGATGTGATCGATACGCTTGAACATGATTGTCCCTCCCATTGATGAGATCTCGGGCGCCTCAGGTCAAGAACCCGCGCCACCCGTGGCAGGTATCTACCGCTGAGCCGACGCGGTGCTCGCGGTCGTCACCTGGTAGCTCGCGTGACAGGCGACGCAGTTCTTCAGGACGCTGGCGAGCTGCTCGAGGGCATGCTTGGCGGTTCCGTTGGCTTCCGCATCCGCAGCGATGGTGTCGAAGGCGCGATGCGTGCCCATGGCAAGGATCTTGAACCCGACCGGCAGCTTGCCCATCATCGCCGCTGGCACGTCGTGCGTTTTCGCGGTGCCCAGCGCGCGGCTCGCCTGGGCCACGCCCGGCATGTCATCGCGCGACAGCGCCTCGGCGATCCGCTGCAGGCCAGCGACGAATTCGCGCATCTCCCCCAGCATCAGCGCGCGCTCGCCGGGCTCCAGGACGAGCGCCACGCGCCCGTCCTCGCCTTTCAGCGTCGATCCGGCGACGAAGAACTTGTACCCCATCGCGACGATCACCAGCAGCAGCGCGCCGATCGTCGCCAGGCAGATCCGGATTTTTGCGGCCGCGCTCATCCTGGCGCGCTACTTGGGTTCCGATTTCCCGATCCGCACCTTCCACACTTCCGGCCCGCTTTCCAAGTAGTCCCACTGGAACGGCTCGCCCAGTTCGGCCTGGAATTGATAGTAGAGCGGCTTCGGGTCATGGTCATTCACCAGCAGGAATGCATCGCCCGGTGCGAGGTCACGGAAAGTCTTGAAGATGAGCGGGTGACGCTCGCGCGGGATGATGGTCCGCACGTCGAGGATGCCGGCAGCGGCAGCGGTCATGAGTGTGTGTCCTTAAAGTTGTATGATCGATACATCTTCACGGTAGCACAGCTTTGCTGGATAATCAATCCACGGGAACGTTCCGCCATCGAAAGCGCACGCGAATGAGCAGCTGGTCTTGCCCGCACCTCGACATGCAATCGGACTGGTGCCGGCGGCTCAAGGCCGCCTGTGTCCTTGGCCGCAAGGGATGCATCCTGCCGCGAAACCTGCGCTTCGCCAATTCACCGGAGGAGCAGGTGGCACCGAAGCGAGCACCAAGCACGTCCGCGTCGTCGCATTCGGCGGCGCGCAAGCCCCGATAGCGCGCTTTCGCCCAAAAGGAAAACCCCGGCGCTCTATCGAACCCCGGGGTTTCGGTGATTGGCCTGGCGGTAACCTACTTTCGCGTGCGAATGCACACTATCATCGGCGCAAACCCGTTTCACGGTCCTGTTCGGAATGGGAAGGCGTGGGTCCAGGCTGCTATGGCCGCCAGATAGAAGGGTGGAAGAAGCAAGGCGCCGCGGGATCGCCTGCGGAGCAGGCTCACCTTGGGCAATGGATTCGAAATCGCGCCAAGCGCGAAGTACACCGCTGCGATCGCGTCGCGATGCGCGCGGATTGGAACCGTGGTCGATGCCCACGGTTATAGGGTCAAGCCACACGGGCAATTAGTACTGGTTAGCTGAAGGCCTCGCGGCCCTTGCACACCCAGCCTATCAACGTCCTGGTCTCGGACGACCCTTCAGGGAGGTCGAGCCTCCGGGAAGTCTCATCTTGGGGCAGGTTTCCCGCTTAGATGCTTTCAGCGGTTATCCCTTCCGCATATAGCTACCCGGCGCTGCCACTGGCGTGACAACCGGTACACCAGGGATGCGTCCACTCCGGTCCTCTCGTACTAGGAGCAGCCCCCCTCAAACTTCCAACGCCCACGGTAGATAGGGACCAAACTGTCTCACGACGTTTTAAACCCAGCTCACGTACCACTTTAAATGGCGAAC
>JADLES010000163.1 GCA_020845995.1 Burkholderiales bacterium
TACTCGGCATGGCCACTGGAGCGGCGATCGCGTCGTCCAACACCGCTGCAGCGACCACAAGCGCGTACTCGTCGGGCTACGCCGCTGGCAGCGCCAATACCGCGAATACGACCAGCGCCTACAACGCCGGGGTTGCCGCCGGCGCAGCAAAGGTCACCTATGCGATGGGCGTCAACTATGGTTCCCTGCCGCCCGACGCGAAGATGATCAACACCAACGGCACCAACTACTACGTGAGCGGCAGCACATGGTTTCAGCCCGCCTTCGGCCCGAACGGCGTTTACTACCGCGTGGTTCCGGTTCCGTGAGCTGGCAATTGACCGTACCAATCGGGAGCTCAACTTCGTGAGCTCGCGCTTTTCTGCCGCCATCGCGGCCGGCCTCGCGCTGATCTCGCTCGCGATCGCCTGCTGGCCCGGCACGGCGCTCGCGGGCATGCTGGCGTACAGCGCCGCGGTCGCGCTCTACCTCGCCTATCTGGGCGTCGCGGGCTGCGCCAGCGGCGTGCTCCTGTGGCCGGCGGTTGTTCTGCACATTGTGCTGACAGCACTATTGCTGCGGTCTTCGATGGTGCGCCGTGTCGCCTCCCGGGGCGACTTTGACCGTAATACGATGTGATGATAGATTACAGAATCGTAATACGGAGCCGAGACCACCATGGCGGTCGTGACCATTTCGCCGAAGTATCAGGTCGTCATCCCGCAGCAGATCCGCGAGTCGCTCGGGCTCGAGCCCGGCCAGAAGGTCCAGGCGATCCAGTACGAGGACCGGATTGAATTCATCCCGCTGCGGCCGGCCCGATCGATGCGGGGATTCGTGCGCGGCATCGATACCCGCGTGCCGCGCGACCGGGACCGCGCATGAACGTCGTCGATTCGTCGGCCTGGCTCGAATACTTCGCCGACGGCCCCAATGCCGGCTTCTTCGGGCCCGCCATCGAATCAACCGAGGAATCGATCGTCCCGTCGGTCGCCTTGCTGGAGGTCTTCAGGCGAATCCTGCAGCAGCGCTCGGAGAGCGATGCCTTGCAGGCTGCCGCGCTCATGCGGCAGGGAAGGATCGTCGATCTGGACGCGACCCTCGCTCTGTCCGCCGCCAAGGCCGGGGTGGCCCATCGGTTGCCCCTGGCCGACAGCATCATCTACGCGACGGCCCTGCGCTTCGATGCGACGGTGTGGACGCAAGACGAGGACTTCGAGGGCCTGCCACGTGTAAAGTATCGCGCAAGGAAGAAATCATGAACATGAGCAAATTCGCTCTGCTTGCAACGTGCGCGGCGCTGGCCTGGTCCGTCCAGAGCGGTGCGCAAACTGTCTACGAATCGAAGGACAAGTCCGGCGCGACCGTGTTCTCCGACCGGCCGACGACCGGCGCGAAGCCCATGGAGCTGCAGCAGCCGAACGTCATCCAGACGCCGGCGATCCCGAAGCGCGCGCCCGGGCCGGCCGCCGCCGCGCCGGCGTACACCTCGCTCGCGATCTCGTCGCTGGAGAATGAAGGCACGGTCCATACCAACACCGGCGAGTTCCAGATCGCCGTGCGCAGCGTGCCCGCGCTGCGCGCGGCAGCGGGCGACCGCATCCGCGTCACGATCGACGGCAACGCGCTGCCGCGCAAGTATTCCAGCGGCGCGGTCCACGTCCGCGCCGAGGAATGGCAGGCGGCGGCGACCCAGGACGCGCAGCACAGGCTGCAGGTCGCCATCGTCGACACGAGCGGCGCGACACTGATCGAGTCCAAGCCGATCACGTTCTACGCGCATCGCGCCACGGCCCGCAAGCGGGCGCGCTGAGCGCCCGGCGCATGCGCCGCGGCGGCCTGCGCACCGTTGACAGGACGCGCCGCGCTGAGGCCAAATGCCAGCGTGGGAGGCTGGCTGCGCTCCCCGCTCACTCTCAAGGAGGACGGACCATGGCAAAAGGCGAGAAAAACGCGGTGTACCGGATCACGGACGTCGTCGGCACCAGCGCGGTTTCCTGGGAAGACGCGGCGCGCAGTGCCGTGAAAATGGCCTCGAAATCGCTGCGCGACCTGCGCATCGCCGAGGTGACGAAGCTCGATGTCAAGGTCGAGAACGGCAAGGTGACGCAGTTCCGCACCCGGCTGTCGCTGTCGTTCAAGTACGGTTCCTGAGCCGGCCCGACGCGCGCCGGATCGCGAATCGGGTTCATGAGGACCGCGGGCAGGGCGCATGCTGCTGTTGCTGCGCCTGATCCGCAGGCTGCTCGGCTGGGCGGACTTCCTCGTCGTCTGCATCGCGGTGTACCTGCTTGCCTGGCTGCCCTGGCCGGGCAGGCACCCGGTGGCGCGGCTGTTTCCCGCCTGGTGCCGCGCCTTCGCGCGCGCGCTCGACGTCGACATCCGGGTGCACCAGAAATTCCGCCGCCAGCACCTGCCAAAGCGCTACATCCTCATCGCCAACCACCCTTCGGCGTTCGAAGACATCGGCATCCCGGCGATGTTCGACGTGGTGTCGGTCGCCAAGCTGCAGGTGAAGGACTGGTTCATCGCCGGGCGCATCGCGCGGGCGGCGGGCACCCTCTTCGTCGACCGCGACAACCCGGATTCGCGCAAGCAGGTCATCCAGGAGATGGTGGGCGCGGTCGAGGCGGGGCAGAACATCGCGCTCTACCCGGAGGGCGGCTGCAAGGGGCGGCGGCTGTACAAGGAGTTCAAGACGGGAGCGTTCGAGGTGTCGTTTCGCACCGGGGTGCCGATCCTGCCGGTGTTCCTGCACTACGAGGCGCAGGACGATTTCGAGTGGCAGCCCCCGTACACGCTGCCCGACAAGATCCGGCATATCATGCGCGCGGCGAACAATCGCGCCAACTACTACGTCTACGAGCCGATGGATCCGAAGGACTATGCCGACCGCTACGCGATGAAGGCGGCGGCGTACGAGCTGTTCGCGCGCTGTAACGCGCAGTACCTGGAATAGGGGAGGCAATGGCGGCCGTCAGGCAGCGCGCGGTGCAGTGCGCCTCGCCGAAGGGGTTGCACCGCGTCGCCTACCGCGAGTGGGGCGACCCGCGCAACCCGAGCGTGCTGGTCTGCGTGCACGGCATCACGCGCTGCGCGCGCGATTTCGACGCGCTCGCCGCCGCGCTGAGCGAGCGCTACCGGGTGGTCTGCCCGGACATCGCCGGGCGCGGCGACTCGGACTGGCTGCCCGATCCGATGCTGTACGCGATTCCGCAGTACGTCGCCGACATGGTGACGCTGATCGCGAGGCTGGACGTCGAGCGGGTGCACTGGGTCGGCACCTCGATGGGCGGTCTCATCGGCATGACGCTGGCGATGCAGCCGGCGACGCCGATCGCGCGCCTGGTGCTCAATGACGTCGGCCCGGTGGTGAACAAGGCGGCGATCGAGCGCATCGCGAGCTATATCGGCCTCGCGCCCGCGTTCGCGGATTTCGCCGCGGCCGAGAAGTACGTTCGCGCCGTCATCGCCACCTTCGGAGCGCACAGCGATGCCGAATGGCGCTTCCTCGCCGAGGCGGTGCTGCGCGCGAATGCCGACGGGACGTTTCGCATGCATTACGACCCGAAGATCGCCGAACCGTTCCGCGCCGCGCTGCCGGAGAAGGATCTGGAGTTCTGGCCGCTCTGGGATGCGATCCGCTGCCCGGTGCTGGTCCTGCGCGGCGCGCAGTCCGACGTGCTGCGCGCCGAGACCTGCGGTCAGATGCAGCAGCGCGGGCCGAAGGCGAGGGTGGTCGAGATCGCCGGCGTCGGCCATGCGCCCACGCTGATGCACGACGACCAGATCGAGCTGGTCAGGGATTTCCTGCTTGCCTGAGGGAGGAAAGACGATGAAGAAGAAAGCGCGCTTTGCATTGCTGCCGTCGCTGCTCGGACTGCTGCTGCTCGCCGGCGGCTGCGCGGAACTGCAGCAGGACGTGCGCGAGATCCGCGACTACATCCGCAAGCTGCGCGGCAAGGAGCCCGCGCCGCCCCCGCCCGCGCCGCCCAGCTCGACCGAGATGCCGCCCGAGGCGGCCGCCGGCCTGAGCCTGAACGGCAACTGCGTGGGCAGGGAGGAGTCCGGCTATGCGGAGAACGTGCGCGTGAACGTGGCGCGCGGGCAGGTGAGCGCGCTCGATGCGCGCATCGACATTCCGAAGCGCGGCAGCTGCCGCTTCCAGCTCGCCGGCTACCGCCAGACCAGGCAGGCGCCGTTCGTGGAGCTGCAGTCGCGCGCCAACGCGGCCTGCGCGCTGCGCATGTGGCAGCAGGGCGACCGCGTCACGCTCGCCGCGTCCGACTGCCCGGAGGCCTGCGCCCGCGGCGCGTTCGAGTACCTGTGGCCGGTGCAGTTCCAGTCGCCGGGCGGGGGCTGCTACCCGTAGTCCCGGGCGGGCGCGCATCGCAGGCGCCGGACGGCGGACGCGGACTGCTAGAATCGCGCCGCTGATGAAATTTTTCATCGTCGATGACGATCCGGACACGCTGGCGCTGGTTTCGCGGTTGCTGACCGAGGCCGGGCACGAGGTGAAGGTGCGCGCCTCCAGCTCCGGCGCGGCCCGCGACATTCCCGAGGAGCTGCCCGATTGCGTGATCACCGACGTGATGATGCCGGGCATGGACGGCTTCGAGCTGACGCGCACGCTGCGCGCCAGGCCCGAGCTGAAGAGCACCAAGATCGTGATCGTGTCGGCCAAGAGCTACGACTTCGACCGGCGGCGCGCGCGCGAGATGGGCGCCGACGGCTACATCACCAAGCCGATCAACCGCGACAGCTTCCTGCAGTCGCTCTACGAGATCGTTTCCGAGCGCGTTTCGGTGCACTACTGGGGAGTGCACGGCACGCTGCCGACGCCGGGGTCCGCGTACACGCGCTACGGCGGCAACACGCCGTGCGTCAGCGTCGAGATCGGCGGCGAGCCGCTCACCATCTTCGACTGCGGCTCGGGCGTCAAGCAGCTCTCGGACCGCATCATGCAGGGCAGCGGCGAGCGCTTCTCCGGGCGCATCTTCATCTCGCACACGCACTGGGACCACATCAACACGGTGCCGTTCTTCGCGCCGCTGTACGCGCGCGGCAACCAGATCGAGATCTTCGGTCCCTACCAGGGCGACCTGACCATCGAGGGGGCGATCAGCGCGCAGATGGAAAGCGTGTACTTCCCGGTGACAATCCGCGAGTTCGGCGCGCGCCTGGTGTTCCGCGACCTGCGCGAGGAGACGCTGCAGTTCGGGCCGGTGCGGGTGGACACCATGCTGCTGCGCCACCCGGGCTACTGCCTCGGCTACAAGCTGAGCTGCCGCGGCCGCGTCCTCTGCTACATCACCGACAACGAGCTCTACCTGCCGACGCACCCGCGCCACGAGGCGCGCTACGTGCAGCGGCTGGCCGACTTCGTGCGCGGCGCGGACCTCTTGATCACCGACACCACCTACCGCGACCACGAGTATCCCTCCAAGGTGGACTGGGGCCACTCCTGCGTCAGCCAGGTCGCGGACCTCGCCGCGCGCGCGGAAGTGAAGCGCCTGCACCTCTTTCACCACGACCCGGACCAGACCGACGAGCAGATCGACCTCAAGCTGCAGGAGATGCGTGCCGAGCTCGCGCGCCTGGGCTCGCCGCTCGTTGCCGAGGCGCCCGCCGAGGGCTCGAACCTGGTTCTCTAGAAGACCCCGAGCGCGAGGCCGGCGGCGATGCCGGCGCCCAGCTCCTCGCACTTCGCCAGCACTTCCGGAGTCAGTTCCTTCAGGCCGATCACCGGCTCGGCGCGCTTTTCCAGGCGCAGCCCGGTGACGATCCGCTCCACAGAGCTCACCGCGCCCGAGCCGTCCTGCCCGGCGCCTACGAAGAGCGCGTATGGCCGGCCGCTGACCTTGCCCTCGCAGGCGTAGAACACGCGCTCGAGGAAGTCCTTCATCATCCCGGACATGTAGCCGAAGTTCTCCGGCGTGCCGAGGATCAGGCCGTCGGCGGCGAGCAGGTCCTCGGGCCCGGCCTCGGCGCAGCGCTTGAGCACGACGTTCACCCCGGCCGTGTCGGCAACTGCGGCGCGCGCGCCGCGCGCGACCGCCGCCGCCATTTGCGCGGTCTTCACGCCGCCGGTGTGATAGACGATGAGCAGCGTTTTCACGCGGCCAGCCTTCGCGAAGGGTCTTGCCGGTAAAAGCCCTTGAAGAGGTCGTACAGGGCCGGATATTCCCCGCGCAGCGCGTTGGGCGTCTCGAAGAACGCCTCGCTCGCCACGGCGAAGAACTCGGCTTCGTGCTCGGCGGCGTAGGGGTCGAGGAAAGTTTCCTTGCCCGCGTCCACGTCCTTGCAGAAGCGGTCGTAGGCGGCGTCGAAGACCTGGGTCCAGCGCTCGCGCGCGGCGCGCGAGGGCAAGGGCGGCACGCCGTCGGCCTCGCCCGAGAGCATGTCCAGCTTGTGCGCGAACTCGTGGATCACCACGTTGGCGCCGCCCTCGGCGACGCTGCCCGAATCGTCGAGCGCCTCCCAGGAAAGGACCACCGGGCCGCCGGGCCAGGATTCGCCGGCCAGCTCGTCGTCCCATTCGTGCACCACGCCGTCGTCGCCCGTCTGGCTACGACGCACCTGGAAGTCGGACGGATGCACCACGATGCCGACCCAGTCGCCGTACCAGTCCAGGCCCAACTCCAGCACCGGCAGGCAGGCCTGCAGCGCGATCTCGACGCGGTCGTCGTCCGAGAGCACGAGCCCGCGCACCGGCGCGAACTGCTTCTCCGCGAGGAACAGCACCGCCAGCTCGCGCAGCCGCCGCTCCTCGCCGGCCGAGAGGCCGCGCAGGAACGGCAGATGGCGCAGCGCCCGCCGCCACAGCGCGTCGTCGATGCGGTGGCGCGCGAGGACTCGCTTGCGCCGCCAGTTTCTGAGCCAGCCCATGGAGAATTCATTCCCGCGAACGCCATTACAATAGCAGCATGGTTTCGGTGGTACAGCTTGCCGCGCGGGAGGCCTGCAACGACGCGCTCGTCGAGCGCGCGCTGGCGTTCGCGCGGCCGCTGTACGAGGGGCAGGCGCTATCCTCGGGCGAGGGCGCGTGGCCGCATGCGCTCGGGCTGGCGGCGAGCCTCGGCTCGATCGGCGTCGATCCGGCGGCGCAGGCGGCGGGCGTGCTGTTCGCGGCGCCGCAGCTGCTGCCGGACTCCGCCCGGCTCGGCGAGGAGTTCGGCGAGGAGGTCGCCGGCCTCGTCGCGGGCGTGGAGAGGCTGTACAAGCTGCGCGTGCTGACGCGCGCTTCGGCCGGCGAGCAGGGCGAGATCCTGCGCAAGATGGTGCTCGGCATGGTCGAGGACATCCGCGTGGTGTTGATCCGGCTCGCTTCGCGTACGCAGACGCTGCGCTGGTTCGCGAAGCACGAGTCCGCGGAACGGGTCGACTACGCGAAGGAAACGTTGAACATCTATTCGCCGCTCGCGAACCGCCTCGGCGTCTGGCAGCTCAAGTGGGAGCTGGAGGACCTGTCGTTCCGGTTCCTCGAGCCCGAGCTGTACCGGAAGATCGCGCAGATGCTCGACCAGCGGCGCATCGAGCGCGAGCGGTACATCGCGGGCGCGGTCGCGAGCCTGCGGAAAAAGCTCGGGGAACTGGGCGTGAATGGCGAGATCACGGGCCGCCCCAAGCACATCTATTCCATCTGGAACAAGATGCGCGCAAAGAGCCTGGATTTCGACCAGGTCTACGACGTGCGCGCGCTGCGCGTGATCGTGCCCACGGCCGCCGATTGCTACAGCGCGCTCGGCGCGGTGCACGACCTGTGGGAGCCGATCCCGAAGGAGTTCGACGACTACATCTCGCGCCCCAAGGGCAACCACTACCAGTCGCTGCACACCGCCGTGCTTGGGCCCGGCGGCCGCACGCTCGAAGTGCAGATCCGCACCGAGCAGATGCACCGGCAGGCCGAGTTCGGGGTCGCGGCACACTGGCGCTATAAGGAAAGCCGGAGAACGTCGAGATCGGAGAACGCCTTCGACGGCAAGATCGCCTGGCTGCGCGAGCTGCTGGCATGGCGCGACGAGATCGCCGGGGGCGCGGGCTGGGCCGAGAAGACGCGCAAGGCATCGCTCGACGACACGATCTACGTGCTCACCCCGCAGGGCAAGGTCATCGACCTGCCCGCCGGCGCGACGCCGGTGGACTTCGCCTACGCGCTGCATACCGACCTGGGGCACCGCTGCCGCGGTGCGAAGGTCGACGGGCAGATGGTGCCGCTCGACAGGCCGCTCGCGAGCGGCCAGCGCGTGGAGATCGTCGCGGCAAAGGCGGCCGGTCCGCAGCCGACCGGCGCCAAGCCGGTCGGTCCTTCGCGCGACTGGCTCAACCCGGCGCTCGGCTTCCTGAAAAGCCACCGCGCGCGCGCCAAGGTGCGCCAGTGGTTCAACGCGAAATCGCTGGCCGAGACCGCGGCGCGGGGCCGCGCCGTCGTGGAGAAGGAGCGGCGGCGCGAAGACCCGCCACGGGCCGTTCAAAAGCCGCCGACGAAACCGGCATCCCGGAGCGGCGTGCTCATCGTCGGCGTCGACCGGCTGATGACGCAGCTCGCGAAGTGCTGCAAGCCCGTGCCGCCGGACCCGGTGCGCGGCTTCGTCACCCGCGGCAAGGGAGTGTCGGTGCACCGCGCAGACTGCGCGGGCCTCAAGCGCCTGGCCGAGCGCAGCCCGGAGCGGCTGATTGACGCGGACTGGGGCGCGCGCTCGGACGCCGTCTATGCGGTGGAAATCCTGGCGACGGCAAGCGACCGGCAGGGACTGCTGCGCGACATCGGCGAAGCGCTCGCGCGCGAGCGCATCAACGTGACCGCCGTGCGCACGCAGAGCCGGGATGGCCTCGCCCACATGCGCTTTGCCTTCGAGGTGACGGATGTGGCGCAGTTGAAGCGCGCGCTCGGCGCCGTGAAGCAGGTCAGGGGCGTGATCCGGGCGGGCCGGGCCTAGGTGCAGGAATTCCTCGGCAACCCGGCGGTGCAGGGCGGCGTCGCGCCGTTCGTCGCGGCGCTCGCCGCGACGCTCGCCCTGTTCGCGCTGCGGCTGGGCGGCCTGGCGGTGGCGGCCGCGCTCGGCACGGCAGTCGGCCTGATCGGCGGATTCGGCTTTCCGCCCGTTTCGGCGCAGCAGAAGATCCTGCTCGTGGCTCTCGCGGCGCCGGCCATCGGCGTCGTCGTCGACCTTGCCTTCAAGCCGGTGCGCGGCGCCGGGGCGCTGCTCGGGCTGCTGTTCGGCCTGGTCGCGCTGTGGGTGGGGGTCAACGTGCTCCGGCAGAAGGAGCTGCCGGCGATGCTGCTCGCGGGAGGCGGTCTGTTCGCGCTGGTGGCCTGGCTGACCGGGGCGAGCTTCGCGCTGCGCGACGACCCGGTGCGCGCCGGCGCCGCCGCTCTGGCGCTCGCGCTGGGCATCGGCGTGAGCGCCGTGCTGTCGGCGTCGGCCTCCTACGGCCAGTACGCGATCTCGGTCGGCGCGGGCGCGGGCGCGTTCCTGCTGGTGCAAATGCTCCTCGGGCGGACGATCGCCGCCGGCGCGACCTTCGCGCTGTCGGCCGGCGTCGCCTGCGGCCTGATCGCGGCGGGCGCGTTGCTCGGCTCGCCGCTCCCCTGGGTGGCCGGTGCGGTGCTCGCGCTGGTACCCGTCGCCGTGCGGCTGCCGCTGCCCAGGTCCGGTGTCCGCCTGCAGGCGGTGGTGGCATCGGTCTATGGTGGAATACCGGCGCTCGCCGCCTGTTTGCTCTCCTGGCCAGGAATGCAGCAACGCCTGGGCCTGTAGGCTGGCGCCGTCCTTTCAACCCGTTGTTGCCACCAGGGAGAATCCGGAATGAGAAAAATCCTGTTCGCCGCGGCCCTTGCGCTGCCCCTCGCCGCGCAGGCGAGCCCCGAGAACTACACGCTTGACCCGTACCACACCTACCCCTATTTCGAAATCGATCACCTGGGCGTGTCCACGGTGCGCGGCATGTTCCGCAAGTCGAGCGGCAAGTTCAGCGTCGACAGCGCGGCGAAATCCGGATCGGTGGAGATCAACGTCGAGACGGCCTCCATCGACACCGGCGACGGCGACAAGGGCAGCCGGCCGCGCACCCGCGACGAGCACCTTCGCACCGCCGATTTCTTCAACGTCGCCGAATTTCCGCGCATGACCTTCCGCTCCACCGGCGTCAGGTTCGCGGGCGACAACCCGGCGGAGATCGCCGGCACCCTCACGCTGCTGGGCGTGACCAGGCCGCTGACCCTCAAGCTCGAGCGCTGGGTGTGCCGGGAGAACCCGATGCGCAAGCGGCAGATGTGCGGCGGCAACGCCTCGGGCACGCTCAAGCGCAGCGACTTCGGCATGAAGTACGGTCTGCCGGGGGTCGGCGACGAGCTGAAGCTGTACTTCGCGTTCGAGGGCTACAAGGACTGAGCGCCCGCCCCTTCGCGCCTGCGGCGCCGGATCCTGTAAAATCCCGGGCCTGCAGGCGCGTAGCTCAGCTGGCTAGAGCACTACCTTGACATGGTAGGGGTCGTTGGTTCGAGTCCAATCGCGCCTACCAATTCCCTCAGGCAGTTACGTCAATTGCTACGCAGCCTTTCTCACCTTCAGTTCGACGCGCATGCCGGCGTGGCCGAGCATGTTGACCAGCGCATCGAGGCTGAATTTGTCGATCTTGGCCTTCAGGAGGTCGTTGAGGCGCGGTTGCGTCACCCCCATGCGCGCCGCGCATTCCTTCTGCGACAGCCCGCTTGCACGCACGTAGCGCTCGATCCGGCTCATCAGGTCGGAGCGGAGGATGAGGTTCTGCGCTTCCTCGCGGGAATATCCGAGGTCGAGAAACACGTTGCCGCTTCCGCGCATCATCTTCAACTTTTCCGTCATCGCGCTTTCCTTTCCTTCAGCATCGCCCGGTAGCGGTTGCGCGCCAGCCGGATATCGTCCTTCGATGTCTTGCGCGACTTCTTCTGGAAGGCGTGAAAGACGTAGATCGCCTCAGTGAACTTGGCCGCGTAGATCACGCGGAACGCGCCTTCGGCGCGAACGCGAATCTCGAACACTCCGATCCCGACCGAAGACATCGGCTTGAAGTCGGTCGGCTGAAGGCCCTCTTGCACCCGTGCAAGCTCCCGGCCGGCTCGCTGCCGCGCCTGATCGGTGAATGCCCGGATGTCCTCGCGGCTGGTTCCGCTCCAGACGATCGACTTCCTGCGTATTATATCCATATTGATAACTTAGCGCACGACTGGCAGGCGTGCCGGCCTGAATACCGTTCGCGCCTACCATCACCCTCGGCGAACCGGAGCCTCCTTGCGCGGCGGTTGGCCGCGCGCGATGCGCCGCGCATCCCCGATCGCCAGAAGCTTCTCCCGATCCTCGGGCCGCACACGGTTGTAGCGGCCGCGCCAGTCCGGGTCTGGCTTCCATTCGAAGGGCGAGCGCACCGTGGTGCGGGGACCGGTGGCGGATTCGATGAGCCGCAGCGCCGCCGCCACGGTGGCGGCCTGCATGTCCGGGTTCCACGGGTGCCCGCAGGGATTGCCGAGAGGGAAGTCGGAGAAGTAGAAGCGCGCCACGCCGCAGTGCTCGACGATGTCGAGCGCCGAGCCGAGCACCACCGTCGGAATGCCGTTCGCTTCCAGGTGCCGTGCGACCAGACTCACGGTCTGGTGACACACGGGTCAGATGGCGACGAGCAGCGCCGCGTCGGCCCCGTCCTCGCGCAGCCGGCGCAGGATCTCCGGCGCATCCACCTCCATCGTCTTGCGGTGGCTGTAGTCGGTGGGCGCGCCGTGGAAGCGCCGCGCGAGGCGGGCGATGATTCCGCCGGCGGCTGCCTTGCGCATCGCCTCGATCGGCAGGAAGGTCTCGCGGTCGTCCATGTGCGTGGCCTCGCGGTCCCAGGCGAGGTCGGTGTCCAGGGAGGCGGGCGGGGCGGCGGCGTCACAGGACCATACCTGCTTGCGTCCCCTCGCGTCGCGGTTGGAGCGGTCGCCCGGGCCGGCTGTCGAGACCAGCGCGACGTTCATCGCCGCAAGCGGCTTCGCGGGCCGCGCGAACGGTGCGTCTTCGAAATGCGCCCACACGTAGTCGTCCTCGTAGCCGAGGGCGCGATAGTAGTTGCGGGTGCGCTCCATGTACGGTACGGGCGCGGGTTGAGGTTGCGGGCTCATGTCGATGCTCCTGCCTGGAGGATGCGTCCATTCTAGGCCCGAGCGTTGTCCCGCATTGGAGTATCCTTCCAGTTCGTGACCATCGCCCCTGCCGGCGGCAAGCGCGATACCGAGGAACCCGTCGAAATCCGGGCGGACCCCGAAAGCAGGCCCTACCACCTCAGGCAGGCGCCAGCGTCCCGGTTGCTGCCGGTGGCGATCGCAATCCTGCTCACCGTCGCAGCCGCCGGTGCCGGCTACTGGTGGCTGGGGCGCGAGTCCCGGTCTCCTGCGCCGCCGCCGGCGCCCGCCGTCTCGCCCCAGTCGGCGCAGAAGGCGGACGCTCCCGCCGCCACTCGATTCCCGGTGCCGGTGGATGCGTCGGTATCCCTGCCTACGCTGGACTTGAGCGACGGCATGCTGCGCGGGGCGATCGCCGGCCTCATCGGCAGTGTCGCGTTCAACGATCTCGTCCATCCCTCGGGCATCATCCGCCGGGTCGTCGCCACGGTCGACAATCTGCCGCGCGATACCGCACCGCGCCGGATGTTCCCGGTCCGCTCCGTGGCCGAGGGATTCCGCGCCGCCGGACGCGGCGAAACGCTTGCCATCGACCCCGCGAACGCGGCGCGGTACGCTGTCCACCTGAAAGGCCTCGAATCGATCGACTCCTCCGTTCTGGTCGCGACCTATGTGCGGCTCTACCCGTTGTTCCAGCGGGCGTACGAGGAGTTGGGCTATCCGGGCAGGCACTTCAACGACCGGCTGATCGAGTGCATCGACGACCTGCTCGCCGCGCCAGATGCCGCTCCGCCAGTGCGACTGCTGCAGCCGAAGGTGCTGTACGAGTTCGCGGACACGGATCTGGAAACCCGTTCCGCGGGGCAGAAAATCCTGGTGCGCATGGGCACGGCGAACGCGGCGCGAGTGAAAGCGAAGCTGCGAGAAGTGCGCAATTCCCTGATCGCCGCCGCGGGCCGCAAGCCCTGACTCCCCGTCCTGCCCGCGGCATCGTAAAATCCTGACCTTGCCGAAGATCACGCTCCCCGACGGTTCGGAGAAGGAATTCGCGCGCCCGGTCACCGTCGCCGAGCTGGCGCAGTCCATCGGCGCCGGCCTCGCCAAGGCCGCGCTCGCGGGCAGGGTGAACGGCAAGCTCGTCGATACGAGCCACCGCATCGAGGCCGACGCCGACGTGGCCATCGTCACGCCCAAGAGTCCTGAGGCGCTGGAAATCCTGCGCCATTCGACTTCGCACCTGATGGCGCAGGCGGTGCAGGAGCTGTATCCCGGCGCGCAGGTGACGATCGGCCCGGTGATCGAGAACGGTTTCTACTACGACTTCTCGTACAAGCGTCCCTTCACGCCTGAGGATCTGGTGGCGATTGAGAAGAAGATGGCCGAGATCGTCAAGAAGGATCTTCCGGTGGTGCGAAAGGAGATGCCTCGCGATGCTGCGGTAGCCCTTTTTTCTTCCCTGGGGGAGAAATACAAGGCAGAGATCATTGGCGCGATACCCCAGGGCGAAACCATCTCCCTCTACGGCCAGGGCAACTGGCTCGATTTGTGCCGCGGTCCGCACGTGCCCTCGACCGGCAAGCTCAAGGTGTTCAAGCTGATGCGCGTCGCCGGCGCCTACTGGCGCGGCGACTCGAAGAACGAGATGCTCCAGCGCATCTACGGCACGGCCTGGGCGACCAGGGAGGAGCAGGACGCCTACTTGAAGATGCTGGAAGAGGCCGAGAAGCGCGACCACCGGCGCCTCGCCACGCAGCTCGACCTCTTTCACATGGAGGAAGACGCGCCCGGCATGGTGTTCTGGCACCCCAAGGGCTGGACGCTGTGGCAGCAGGTCGAGCAGTACATGAGGACGGTGTACCGCGACAGCGGCTACCTGGAAGTGCGCGGGCCCACGGTGCTCCCGCGCAGCCTCTGGGAGCGCACCGGCCACTGGGAGAACTACCGCGAGCACATGTTCACCACGGAGTCGGAGAAGCGCGACTACGCGTTGAAGCCCATGAACTGCCCCGGGCACGTGCTGATCTACAACAAGGGCGTGAAGAGCTACCGCGACCTGCCGCTGCGCTACGGCGAGTTCGGCTCCTGCCACAGGAACGAGCCCTCGGGCGCGCTGCACGGCCTGATGCGCATCCGCGGCTTCACGCAGGACGACGGCCATATTTTCTGCACCGAGGAGCAGATCGTGCCCGAGTGCGTCGCCTACACGGCGCTGGTGCAGAAGGTCTACGCGCACTTCGGCTTCAAGGACATCGTCTACAAGGTGGCGACTCGCCCTGAAAAGCGCCTGGGAACGGACGAGCAGTGGGACCGCGCCGAGGGCGCGCTCAGGCTCTCGCTCGAGAAGGGCGGCGCGCAGTACCAGATCGCCGCGGGCGACGGAGTGTTCTACGGGCCGAAAATCGAGTACCACCTGAAGGACGCGATCGGCCGGCTCTGGCAGTGCGGCACCATGCAGGTGGATTTCCAGCTGCCCGTTCGCCTGGGCGCCGAGTACGTCGCCGCCGACAACAGCCGCAAGACGCCGGCCATGCTGCACCGGGCGACGATCGGCTCGATGGAGCGGTTCATCGGCATCCTCATCGAGCACTACGGCGGCGCTTTCCCGCTCTGGCTCGCCCCCGAGCAGGCCGTGGTGCTCAGCATCACCGAGCATCAGGCGGCCTATGCCGAGGAGGTCGCGGCACGCCTGCGCGAGGCCGGTTTCCGCGTAAAAAGCGATTTGCGGAACGAGAAAATAAGCTATAAAATTCGAGAACATAGCCTGCAAAAGCTGCCCTTTCAGCTGGTGGTCGGCGACAAGGAAAAGCAGGCGGGAACCGTGGCTGTGCGCACGCGCAGCGGCGAAGACCTCGGGGCGATGAGCCTCGCGGCCCTCGTCGAGCGCCTCCGGAGCGAGGCAAGCGCGTAGCGGCACGGCCGCTTTTTTTGACGAACGCAAGGAGCTGTCACCCATCGCACTCGAGAGATCGCAACGCATCAACGGGGAGATCACGGCGCCGCAGCTGCGGCTCGTGGCGGAGAACGGCGACCAACTGGGCATCGTGGCGGTAGGCGATGCGCTCAGGATGGCGGAAGAGCAGAACGTGGACCTGGTGGAGATCGCGCCGCTCGCGGTGCCGCCGGTGTGCAAGCTGATGGACTACGGCAAGTTCCGCTACCGCGAGCAGAAGAAGGCCCACGAGGCCAAGCTCAAGCAGAAGCAGATCCAGGTCAAGGAAATCAAGTTCCGCCCCGGCACCGACGAGGGCGACTACAAGATCAAGGTCGGCAAACTGATCCAGTTTCTCGAGGAAGGCGACAAGGCGAAGGTGACGCTGCGTTTCCGCGGCCGCGAGATGGCGCACCAGGAGTTCGGCGTGCGCCTGCTCGAGCGGGTGAGGAAGGACCTGGAGCCTCACGCGATCGTGGAGCAGTTTCCGCGGCTGGAAGGCCGACAGATGGTGATGGTGCTGGCGCCGAAGAAGAAGGCGGTGCCGGTGAAGGCCGCGAAGAAGGAAACGAGGAAGGAAGCAAAGCCCGCCGCCGCGGGCTCATAGACAGGAGCAATGCCGTGCCCAAGATGAAGTCGAAGAAGTCGGCCGCCAAGCGGTTCAAGGTCCGCTCGGGGGGCTCGATCAAGCGCTCGCAGGCCTACATGCGCCACATCCTCACCAAGAAGTCGACCAAGAGGAAGCGCCACCTGCGCGGCACCACCAACGTGCACGACAGCAATGCGCGCGCGGTGCGCGCGATGCTGCCGTATTCCGGGTAGGGACGCGCCATGCCAAGAGTCAAGCGCGGCGTAACCGCGCGCGCACGCCACAAGAAGGTCCTCGCCAAGTCCAAGGGCTTCCGCGGCCGCCGCGGCAACGTCTACCGCGTCGCCAAGCAGGCGGTGATGAAGGCGGGGCAGTACGCCTACCGCGATCGGCGCAACCGCAAGCGCGACCTGCGCGCGCTCTGGATCACGCGCATCAACGCCGCGGTGCGCGAGTTGGGCCTTTCCTACAGCGCCTTCATGGCGGGCCTGAAGAAGGCCAGGATCGAGATCGATCGCAAGGTGCTGGCCGACCTCGCGGTGCTCGACAAGCCGGCGTTCGCCAAGATCGCCGGCCAGGTCAAGGCGAGCCTGGCTCACTGAGCCCGGTCCCCGGGCCATGGGGAGCGAGGAGCTCGAAGCCATTGTCGCGCGCGCGGCCGCGGATTTCGCCGCCGCGCCCGATCCGGCCGCGCTCGAAAACGCCAAGGCGAAGGTTCTCGGCAAGACCGGGGAGCTTGCTGCTTTTCGTTCCTCTTTGGGTTCGTTGCCGGCAGAAGAGAGAAAGGCGGCAGGGCAGAGCTACAACTCCGCCGTCCAGAGAATAGAAAACTCTCTGGAGCAAAGGCGAAAACAACTGGCGCTCGCCAAGCTCGAGTCGCGCCTCGCCGAAGAGGCGCTGGATGTCACGCTGCCGGGGCGCGGGCGCGCGCGCGGCGGTCTGCACCCGATCAGCCGCACCTGGCGGCGCATCGAGGAGATCTTCGGCTCGATCGGCTTCGACGTCGCCGACGGCCCCGAGATCGAAACCGACTGGTACAACTTCACCGCGCTCAACAACCCGGAGAACCACCCGGCGCGCTCGATGCAGGACACGTTCTACGTGGACCTGAAGGACGCGCAGGGACTGCCGCTGCTGCTGCGCACGCACACCAGCCCGATGCAGGTGCGCTACGCGCGCGCGTGGGTGGATCGCCACCGCAGGACGGCGGCGATGCCGCCCATCAAGGTGATCGCGCCCGGGCGCACCTACCGCGTGGATTCCGACGCGACGCACTCGCCCATGTTCCACCAGGTCGAGGGCCTGTGGATCGACGAGGACATCAGCTTCGCGGACCTGAAGAGCGTGTACGTGGATTTCCTGCGCCGCTTCTTCGAGTCCGACGAGTTGCGCGTGCGCTTCCGGCCGTCCTACTTCCCGTTCACGGAGCCCTCGGCCGAGATCGACCTGCAGTTCGCATCCGGGCCGTTGCAGGGCCGCTGGCTGGAGCTTTCGGGCGCCGGCCAGGTACACCCGCAGGTAGTGCGGAACTTCGGCCTGAACCCGGAGAAGTACATCGGCTTCGCCTTCGGCTCGGGCCTCGAGCGCCTGACCATGCTGCGCTACGGGATCGACGACCTGCGCCTGTTCTTCGACGGCGACCTCCGTTTCCTGAGGCAGTTCGCATGATCGTCCCGGAGCACTGGCTGCGCGAGTTCGTTGCGCCGCGGCTCGGGGCGCAGGCGCTGGCCGAGCTGCTCACCATGTCCGGCCTGGAGGTGGAAACCTGCGAACCTGTCGGCGCGCTGCCGGGGGGCATCGTCGTCGGCAGGATCGTCTCCGTCGACAAGCACCCGAACGCAGACAAGCTCACGGTATGCAAGGTCGATTCGGGCAGGCAGACGCTGCAGGTGGTCTGCGGCGCGCCGAACGCGCGCCCGGGAATGCTGGCGCCGCTGGCGCTCGTCGGCACGCGCCTGAAGGATCTGGAAATCAAGCCGGCCAGCCTCCGGGGCGTGCAGAGCGAGGGAATGTTGTGTTCCGCTCGGGAGCTGGGGCTCTCCGAGGACCACTCCGGTCTGCTGGAGCTGCCGGCGAATGCCAGAGTCGGCGCCGGCGCCGGCAAGGCGCTGCGCCTGGATGAGCACATCTTCACGTTCAAGCTCACGCCCAATCGCGCAGACTGCCTTTCCGTGCTTGGAATTGCCCGGGAGGTTTCGGCATTGACCGGCGTTCGCCTTCGCGCACCCGAGATCAAGCCTGTCAAGAGCGGGATCAAGGACAAGCACCCCGTCAGGATCACCGATGCCGAAGGCTGCGGCCGCTTCACCGGGCGCGTGATCCGCAACGTCGACGCGGCGGCGCCCGCGCCGGCGTGGATGCGCGAACGCCTGGAGCGCGCCGGCCAGCGCTCGATCTCGGCGCTGGTGGACGTCACCAATTACGTGATGCTGGAGCTCGGCCGGCCGCTGCACGTCTACGACCAGGACAAGCTCTCCGGCCCGATCGACGTGCGTTGGGGCCGCAAGGGCGAGCGCGTGCTGCTGCTCAACGGCCAGACGGTCGAGGTGGATTCCTCGGTGCTGTGCATTGCCGATGACTCCGGCCCGATCGGCCTCGCCGGCATCATGGGCGGGGAGACGACCAAGGCAGAGACGACGACGCAGAACCTGTTCCTCGAATCGGCGTTCTTCTTTCCCGAGGCGATCGCCGGCCGCGCGCGGCGCTTCAATTTCGCGAGCGACGCCTCGCACCGCTTCGAGCGCGGGGTGGATTTCGCCAACAACGTGGACGGCATCGAGCGCGCGACGCGCCTGATCCTGGAGATCTGCGGCGGCGAGCCGGGTCCGACCGTGGATCTCGTGAAGCGCCTCCCGAAGCGCAAGCCGGTGACGATGCGAGTGGCGCGGGCAGCGAAGGTCATCGGCATCGAGGTGACCCGGAAAGAGATCGAATCGGTCTTTCGCCGCCTCGGCCTTTCCTATCGGAAGGCCAAAGATCGTTTCACGGTGAGCCCGCCCAGTTTCCGCTTCGACATCGCCATCGAAGAGGACCTGATCGAGGAAGTGGCGCGCGTGCACGGCTTCGAGCGCATCCCGGCGGTGCCGCCGCGCGCGCCGGCGCGAATGCGCGCCCGGCCCGAGGCGCGGCGCTCGCTGCACGAGCTGCGCGAGCGCGTGGCCGCCTGCGACTACCAGGAAACGATCAACTTCGCCTTCGTCGAACCCGCCTGGGAGGCGGACTTTGCCGGCGAGGCGGACCCGGTGCGCCTGCTCAATCCGATCGCCAGCCAGTCCTCGGTGATGCGCACCACGCTCATCGGCTCGCTCCTCGCCAACCTGCGCTTCAACCACGCGCGCAAGGTCGAGCGCATCCGCGTGTTCGAGGTTGGGCGGGTCTACCTGCGCGACGCGGCAGCGGCCGACGGGCCGCTGGCGGTGGCCGGGCTGCGCCAGCCCATGCGCGTCGGCGGCGCCGCGTTCGGGCCCGCGTTCGACGAGCAATGGGGCGCGCCGGCGCGCGCGGTGGACTTCTACGACGTCAAATCGGACCTGGAGGCGGTGTGCGCGCCGCGGGCACTGCGCCTCGAGGCGGCTCCCCATCCAGCGCTGCACCCGGGACGGTCAGCGCGCGTGCTGATCGAGTCCGAGGGCGGCTTCCAGCCCGCCGGCTGGCTGGGCGAATTGCATCCACGCTGGCAGCAGAAGTACGAGTTGCCCCGGTCCGTGGTCCTGTTCGAGCTGGACGCGGAGATCCTCGCCGCAACGCCGCTGCCCAGGCCGGCTCAGCCTTCCCGATTTCCGCCGGTCGTTCGCGACATCGCGGTGCTGGTCGACGCGACCCTGCCTGCGCAGGTCCTCCTGGACGTGGCGCAGGCGGAAAAACCGGCCATCGTGCAGTTGATCCGCCTGTTCGACCTGTACCAGGGGACGAACCTCCCGGCGGGGAAAAAAAGCCTTGCGTTCCGGGTAGTTATGCAAGATACTGAACGAACCCTCACGGATGGGGAGGCCGACCAGGCGCGCGATGCGCTGGTGGCGCTGTGGGGGCGGCGCTGCGGCGCCATCCTGCGGGCATAATAAGCAGAAATCTTAGCTTTATCAGGGAGTTGTAATGACTTTGACCAAGGCCGAGCTCGCCGACCTCCTGTTCGAGAAGGTCGGGCTGAACAAGCGCGAGGCAAAGGACATGGTGGAGGCGTTCTTCGAGGAAATCCGGGGCGCGCTCGAGCGGGGCGAGAGCGTCAAGCTCTCCGGCTTCGGCAACTTCCAGCTGCGCGACAAGCCGCAGCGCCCCGGGCGCAACCCCAAGACCGGCGAAGAGATCCCGATCAGCGCCCGCCGCGTGGTGACCTTCCACGCCAGCCAGAAACTGAAGGCCATGGTCGAGAAGTCGCGCCATGGAGCCCAGCCGGAAAAGACTTGACCTGCCGCCGATCCCCGCGAAGCGCTACTTCACCATCGGCGAGGTAAGCGATCTGTGCGGGGTGAAGCCGCACGTGCTGCGCTACTGGGAGCAGGAATTCACGCAGCTGAAGCCGGTCAAGCGGCGCGGCAACCGGCGCTACTACCAGCACCACGAAGTACTGCTGATCCGGCGCATCCGCGAGCTGCTCTACGAGGAAGGCTTCACCATCAGCGGCGCGCGCAACCGCCTGGACCACACGCTCTCGGGCGACGACCGCCAGGACGCGGGCGCCCGCGCGCCGCGCGCCGCCGCGGCCAGCGATGCGCTGACCGGCGGCGCGGACATCGCGTCCGTCAAGCGCGAGCTGCGCGAGCTACTCGAAGCCCTGCGCGGGGCGCAGTAAGCTAGAATTCGCCTCCTCGGGGCGTAGCGCAGCCTGGTAGCGTACCTGCATGGGGTGCAGGTGGTCGCGAGTTCAAATCTCGCCGCCCCGACCAA
>JADLES010000164.1 GCA_020845995.1 Burkholderiales bacterium
ACCGAGAGGATGGGGTCGTCGCTCTCGGGCTCGTGCAGCAGTTTCAGGCTCATCGCGCCGTCTCCTTGCCGAGCGCGCGCGCCGCCAGCAGCTCCTCCGAGAGCCAGCGGCGCCGCACGCTGACGACCCAGTAGGCGAGGCTCGCCGCGATCAGCGCGAGGATCACCGCGGCGAAGGCGATGGTGAGGTTCTGCGAAACCTTGCCAAGATTGCCATCGCCCAGGCCGAGCAGCGCCGGGCCCATCGGGATCATGGTGGCCACCAGGCCGAGCATCGGCGCGATGCGGGACACGATGCGCGGCGCCTCGAGCAGGCGGTGCGCGTGCAGGTCGAGCGCGTCTTCGCTGGCGCCGGGATTGGCGCGCGCGTAGTCGAGCAGCGGCCTGCCGCCGCCGCTGCGGCGCCGCCAGCCCTGCACGGCGAACCCTCCCAGCAGCCAGAAGGCGTACAGGAACAGCAGGCAGACCGCGGCCAGTACGGGCAGAAGAAAGAGCTGTCCGATCTGATACATGAAGTTTTCGAGAGCGCCGAGCATCGTTGCGTGACTCCTCAGGTGAACCGTGGTCGGGGACCGCGCCGCGCCTCGGCAAGACCGCCGAGCGTGACCGCGGCGAGCAGCAGCGCGAGGGCAAGCGCGCGCTGCAGGGCGTCGATCACCGCCGCCGCGGGCGGCGCGATCCGGGCGAGCTTCATGCCCTGCACCGGGGGCGGCGGGGCGGGCACGGGCTCCGCCCGCGCCGCCGGCCTGGCCTGCGCCGCGCGCACCGCCGGCGCTGGCGCGCTCAAGCCGAATCCGGCCGCGTGCTCGACGAACTCGGCGAATTTGCGGTTGTCGGTGCGCACGTCGAAGCGCTGCGCGAGGTCGCGGTAGCGGCGCGCCAGCTCGCTCACGGTGGCGGCGTCGGCGCGCCAGTAATCCTTGCGCACGGCCTCGAGCATGCGCTCCATCATCTGCGCGAGCGCGGCCGGGTTGGCGTGCTCGAACCATTCCTTCATGCCGAGCTTGTACTTGTCGCGCACGTAGACCTCGGCGAATTCCTGCCACTGGTCCGCCCGCACGAGGTCGGGCGCGGTGACCTGCCAGCCCCAGAAGTTGTTGATCGAGTCGAGCAGCTCGGTCGTACCCGAGTAGCCTTCGCGCTGCATGCCCTCGATCCAGCCGGGGTGGAACTGGCGGGTGCGCAGCTCGCGCGCGAGGAATTCCGACGCGGTCTCGGCCTTCGGGTTGGCCGCCTCGCGCAGGTTGGAGATGTAGAGCTCGGGGCTCTTGCCGGTCAGGTGCCGGACGGCGAGCGCGATTCCCCCCAGGTACTGGAACGGGTCGTCGGTGGTCAGCATGCCGTAGAGGTTCGAGGTGCGCGAAAGCGCCGCCGCCTGCACGCCCTTCAGGTTCTCCGCGTAGAGATTCAGCCCGGGCAGCTTCGTTCCCCACTCTTTCATGTCGGTGCCGTAGGCGTACTGCAGCTTGCCGAGGTACAGGCCGGCGAGCTTGTCTTCCTTGTCCCAGGTGCCCGATTCGAGGATCGCGTTGTTGATGCCGGCGCCGTAGTCCCCGGAGGCGTTGGCGAAGATGCGCGTGGCGGCGTAGCGCTCGGCCTGCTTGCCTTCCATCCCGCCGGCCTTCAGGCGGGCGGCGAGCCGCGCGCTGTTCTCGCGCACGACGTTGTCCGCATCCGCGGCCTTGCCCGCGAGCACCACCGCCTCGGCGAGATGGCGCATCACGTTCGGGAAATGATCCCGGTACAGGCCCGTCGCCGACAGCACCACATCGATGCGCGGGCGCCCCAGTTCCTCGCGCGGGATCAGTTCCACCCCGGTGACCTGGCCGCCCGGGTTCCACTTCGGGCGCACGCCGAGCGCGTACAGGGCCTGCGCTTCCAGCACGCCGAAATGGCGCATGGTCTCGACCGACCACAGGTTGAAGGCGAGCTTGGCGGGCGGGCGGCCGTGCTTCGCGCGGTAGGCGGCGACCAGCTTGTCGAGCGCCTCGCGGGCGGCGTCGTAGGCCGCCCGGGTCGGCACGCGCGACGGGTCGAAGCCGTAGAGGTTGCGCCCGGTCGGCAGCGAGTCCGGGTTGCGGATCGGGTCGCCGCCGTAGCCCGCCGGAACGTGCCGGCCCTCCAGCGCGAGGAGCAGGTTCGTCATCTCGGGCCGCGCCTCCAGCGCGGCGTAGTAGTCCCGCGCCCTCGCCAGCACGGGCGCAAGGCGCGCATCCGCCCCCGCCGCCAGCGGCTCGCCCGCGGCCACGTGCCGCTGCAGGAAGCGATACGGGGCGGATTCGGTGAGCTTGCGGTAGTCCTCCGCGAAGACCTCGCCGGGGTCCGCATCCACGAGCGGGACGAATTCCTTGCCGAGCATCTGCATCACGGTGCCGAGGCGGTATTTCGCGTCCTGCGTCGCGCCGAGCGTGTGCATGCCCTGGGGCTGGCTGGCGAGCGCAAGCTCGTGCAGCCAGTCGTGCAATCGCTGCAGGAAGGCCGGAAAGTCCCGCTTCGCCTGCGCGTCGCTGATCCCCAGATCCCTGTGAAAATGGAGCTTGCCGGCCTGCGCGAGGATGCGCTCGCCGGTTTTCGCGCGCACTGGGCCTTCGGTCAGGTTCTGCCACTCGTGCACCAGCGCGTGCAGCCCGTTCAACTCGTTGTGCAGGCCGGCCGGCGCGAAGGGCGCGGTCTGGTGGCTGAGCGTGAGGGCGCGGCCGCGGCGTTTCGCCTGCACGGCTTCGCCGACGTCGTCGACGATGTAGGGATAGATCACGGGCAGGTCGCCGACCGGCAGCAGCGCGTCGTCGGTCGCGGCGAGCCCGCGCTCCTTGCCGGGCATCCATTCCTGGGTGCCGTGCGTGCCGAGGTGCACGAGGGCGTTCGCGCCGAACGTCCGCCGCGCCCACAGATAGACGGCGAGATAGAAGTGGTTCACTGGCGTCGCGGTGTCGTGGTAGAGCGCTTTTTCCTTGTCGCCGCGCCGCTCGCCCCTGGGGGGCTGCGGCATCGCGACGAAGTTGCCGAGCGCGAGCCGGGGGATCACGAAGCGCGGCTCGCCGCCGTCGCGCAACACCATTGCGGAGTCCTCGGGTTCGCCCCAACGCGCGCGGATCCGCTCGCGCACCGCCGGCGGCAGGCCGTCGAACCAGGCGCGATAGCGCGAAAGCGGCAAGCTGGCCGCGAGCCCGTCCTGCAGCAGGGTCCGCAGCTCGCCGTCGCGGTAGTAGGGCCGCAGCAGCCGCTGCAGGGCCGGGATGAGCGCCTCCGCGGCGGGCATCTCGACGCGGTAGCCCGCCGCGTGCATCGCTGCGAGGATGCCCGATACGCTGCGCGGAACGTTCAGGTAGGAGGCGCCGAGATTGGTTTCTCCCGGCGGGTAGTTCCAGTAAAAGAGCGCCACGCGCTTTTCGGCGTTCGGCGTTCGCTGCAGGCGCACCAGGTTGAGGGCCTTGTCCACCACGGCCTCGACCTGTCCGGGGATGGCGACGATCTGGCCGTCGCCCTTGCGGGTGGCGGCGGCGGTCATCGCGTCCATCACTCCCGCGTACTCCGGCTGGGCGAGGTAGAAGGGCACGTCCATGAGATGCACGCCCGCCGGATCCCGCGCCCACTCGGCGACATCGCCGCGCCGGTACGGCATCGCCTGGAGCACGGGGATGCCGAGCCGGTCGAACTCGGCGCGCCGCAAATCCGAGCGCAGCATGATCTGGCTGTTGATGAGGGCGTCGGCGGCGAGCTTGCCGTCGAACCTGAGCAGCCTCTCGAGCGCGCCTTCGTCGTCGAACGGCGTGTAGAAGGCGAGCGCCAGCGCGCCGCGCGCCTCGATCGCCCGGATCGTGTGGTCGATGAAATGCGTGAGCTCCGACGAGAGGTAGCGCTGGTGGATCGCGAAGCCGATGACCGGCGGCCGCGCCTGCGGCTTCACTCCTTTCCATGCGAAAAAATCGACGGCGTTCTTGAACACCGTGCCTTTGTAGTCCGGGTGGTAGATGCCCGATTTCGGGAACAGGATCGGCGCGGGCGCCGGCCGCAACCCGTTGAGGTAGCGGAAAAAGCTTGTGAAGTTCCGCCTGCCGCCGTTGCTGTAGTAAAGCCACAACTGGCCTGCGTCCGCGTCCGGCATGCCGCGCGCGGCGTGCCGTTCGGTCTGCACCTTCAGCCAGGGCTTGCCCGACTGCGCGAGGGAGCGGCCCAGCTTGCGCTCGACCGCCTCGACGACCGGGTCGTAGGGAATGTCCAGCAGCACCAGGTCGGCGTCCTTGAACAGCGCCGGTCCTTCCTCGCCCGAGAGGCGGTCGGCCAGCACGTGCCGCACCCGCCAGCCGAGCGGCTTGCCGATGTCGTCCAGCACATGGAACTTGCCCGCCTGCACCGGCGCGGCGGTGAGCACCAGCAGTTCGCGCGCCTGCGCGCCGAGCGACGCCAGCGCCAGCAGCGCGAGGACGGCGAAGAGGTGCGCGGGCATCGTCGTGCCTCAGAAGTTGTATTCCAGCAGCGCCGCGAAGTTGCGGCCGGGCTGCGAGTAGAAGTCCACGCCCGCGGGATCGCGCGCGTCCGCGATGCGGATGTCGCTCCACAGCCAGTACTTCTTGTCGAACACGTTGTTCGCCACGACCGAGAGGCGGAGCTGCCGGCTCGGCCGCCACCACGCTCCCAGGTTGAGGACCGCGTACCCCGGCGGCCGGAACCACGGCGAATAGGTGGTGTCGTTCTCCCAGTCGTTGACGCGCTTGACGGGCGCGGCCGCTCGCAGCCGGGCCTCGGCGCCCCAGGCGCCGGCATCGCGCACGAGCGCGGCCGTGAGCCGGGTCGGCTCGACCGTGTCCAGCGGTTCGCCCGCGCTCTCGTCGGTGCCGTGTGCGTGGGCGAGCGCTCCCTCCAGGCGCCAGCCCGGAGCGAAATCCCAGGACAGCCGCGCCTCGGCGCCGTAGATGCGCACCTTGCTCAGGTTCACCGACATGTACGTGTTTTTCAGCCCGACGATGCAGTTCGGGTCGCCGGGGCAGACCAGGCGCACGCTGGAGATGAAGTCCTGGTAGTGGTTGTCGAAGACCGCGACCTGCCCGCGCAATCCGCCGCGATTGAGCCGCAGGCCGGCCTCGATGCTGGTGCTGGTCTCCGGTTTCAGCTGCGGATTGGGGCTGGTACCGTAGCTCTGCGCCACGTTGCGGAAGTGTCCGTTCACTTCCTCGTAGTTGGGCGCGCGGAAGCCGCGCGCGACCTGGCCGTAGCCGGCGAGATCGGGCGCGAACTGCCAGAGGGCGGCGAGTTTCGGCGAGAAGGCGCTGTCGGTCTGCGTCACTTCCTGTTTGCCCGTGGCCGCGAGGACGCTCTGCGACAGGTCGTCCGGTTCGGGTTTCAGTTTTCTCCAGTCGTAGCGCAGGCCGGGAGTGAGCGTGAGCTTGCCCCCGGCAAGGCCGAAGATCTCGTCCTGAAAATAGAGGCCGACCGAATCGGTGTACCCCGGCGCGAAGGTGCGCAGCGGAAACGTGTCGCCCGCCAGGCTCTTGCTGACCTTTCCGTTGGTGAGGTTGCGCACGACCCCGTCGCGCCGCTCCTCGGTGTACAGGCGCGACAGGTCGGCGCCCACGGTCAGCAGGTGCGCGTCGCCAAGGGCGCGCTCGACCTGCACGCTGCCCCCGGTGTTCGTCTGGTCGAAGGTGAATTCCTGCGAGATGCTGCAGTTGTTGCCCGTACCCGAGGAGGCCGAGCAGGTGGCCGAGGTGTTGCTGCGCGTCTGCTGGTTGAGGTTCCTGGTCTCGTTTTTCTGCCGGTAGACGCGCGCGAGCAGGCGGTCATACGGGCCGTCCTGCGGTTTGTGTTCCCACTCGAAGCTGCCGCGCACGCGCCGGACATGGTCATCGCCGGACATGGCGGTCACTTTGCGCAGGTCCGGCAGTCGCAGCACGTCGACGGTCGCGTTCTGCTCGCGGCCCTCGACCGTGAGGCCGATCTTGTGGCCGGCCGCCGGCCGGACCAGGAACTTCGCCAGCACCCCCCTGTCGCGCAAGTCCAGCGGATTGGGCTCGGTGCGAGTGGTCGACACGGTCCCCGCGCTGCCCCTGTTGTCGAACTCGTTCGCGTTGGTCCCCGTCGCGCCAATCAGCATTTCCACCGACTCGTCGCGG
>JADLES010000165.1 GCA_020845995.1 Burkholderiales bacterium
GTGCTCTTCACGCAGCGCGATGCCATGGACGGCCCCACGCAGATGACGCTGCTAGTGGTGCGCGAGGGCTTCCTGAAGAAGAACCGCGCGGCGATGGTCGACTTCATGGAGGACGCCATCCGCTCGGTGCGCTGGTACATCGATCCGAAGAACCACGACGAGGTGGTGCAGATCGCAGCGCGCGTGAGCAAGCGCCCCGCCGCGTCGTTCGACAAATGGCTGTTTCGCAAGGCCGGGCAGGACGGCGATTACTACCACGACGAGAACATCCTCCCGGACCTGAAGACGCTGCAGGCCAACATCGACTTGCAGCACAAGCTCGGCTTGGTGAAGGCATCGCTCAACGTCGCACAGCATTCGGACCTGACGATCATCAGGGACGCCGCCAGCCGTATCAAGTAACCGATTTCGGCGCCGCCGAGCAGCGGCAGGCTCGTCTATCGGCGCGCTTCGCGCAGGCGCGCCACGTAGCGCGCGACGAGGTCCACTTCCAGATTGACCTTCACCCCACGCGCGAGGCGCTTGAGGGTCGTCACCTTGAGCGTGTGCGGGATGAGGAAGACCTCGAAGGCAGCGCCGCGCACCCGGTTGACCGTAAGACTCACGCCGTCCACGCAGATCGAGCCTTTGCGCGCGATGTAGCGGGCGAGCTTCGCCGGCGCCTTCATCCTGAGAATTCCCCCCGAGAAGGAAAGCACCACACCCACCCCATCGACGTGCCCGGTGACCAGATGGCCGCCCAGCTTGTCGCCCAGGCCAAGCGACTTTTCCAGGTTGACCGCGCCGGGCGCATCAAGGCCGACCGTGACGCGCAGGGTTTCGCGCGAGACATCGAACCAGAGCCGCCCCTTCGCCTTTTTCACCACTGTGAGGCAGCAGCCCTGCACGCAGATCGAGTCGCCGATCTTCACGTCGCCGATCGGCAGGCGGCCGGTGGCGACCACGTGCGGGTGGAGAGTCTCGATGCGGCCGACGGCCTGAACGATGCCGGTGAACATCAGAGCCTCGCCACGATGCGGATGTCGTCGCCGACGCGGTCCAGCGACGCGATCTTGAGTCTTGCTCTTTTTTCTAGAGCGTCCATTCCGGACAATTTGACCATCCCCTGCGCTTCGTCGCCGAGCAGGCTCGGATTCAGGTAGATCAGGAACTCGTCCACGCAGCCCTCCCTCACCAGGGATCCGTTCAGGCGGAAGCCCGCCTCCACATGCAGCTCGTTGATCCCTCGCGCGGCGAGTTCCTCCAGCATTTTCGGCAGGTCGACTTTCCCGCCGGGATTCGTCACGACAACGACCTCCGCACCCTTGAGTTCCTTCTTCTGTGAAGCAAAGAGCAAGACATTTCCGCTCTCGAGTATCCGCGCATTCGGCGGCGTTTCTACGCGGCTGTCGACGATTACTCTGAGAGGCTGGCGCGAAATCTCGATCTCCCGAACCGTCAGGCGGGGATCGTCCGCCTTCACGGTACCGATGCCGGTGAGGATCGCGCAGGCGCGCGCGCGCCAGCGGTGACCGTCCTGCCTCGCCTCGGGGCCCGTGATCCACTGGCTGCGCCCATCGGCGAGCGCCGTGCGGCCATCCAGCGTCGCGGCGATCTTCATGCGCACCCAGGGGCGCCCGCGCGTCATGCGCGAGAAGAAGCCGATGTTGAGTTCGCGCGCTTCGGCCTCCATCAGGCCGTGCTCGAAGGCGACGCCGGCGGCGGCGAGCCTGGCGCCGCCATGCGCTGCCTGCGGATTCGGGTCGAGCATGGCCGCGACCACTCTCCTGACCTTGTTCCCGAGAATCAGGTCCGCGCAGGGCGGCGTGCGACCGTGATGGTTGCAGGGCTCGAGATTCAGATACACGGTGGCGCCTGCGGCCTGCGCGCCCGCCTGTCCGAGGGCGACCACCTCGGCGTGCGGGCCGCCCGCCTTCTCGTGCCAGCCCTCGCCCACCACCGTCTCGCCCTGGACGAGCACGCAGCCGACGCGCGGATTCGGCGTCGCGGTGTACATGCCCCTGCCCGCGAGCTCGAGCGCCCGCGCCATCATCGCCCGGTCGAATTCGGAAAAGGGGGTCAGAGCAACATTTCCTTCAGATGTCGGATTGGCGACGGTCAGCGCGGAAATGTTGCTCTGACCCCCTTTTTTACTTGCGGCGTTTCTTGGTCTTGACTTCCTGCACCGCCTCGCGGAAGTCGTCGGGCGTCTCGAAGCTGCGGTAGACCGAGGCGAAGCGAATGTAGGCGATCTTGTCCAGGCGCGCGAGTTCGCGCATCACCAGGTCGCCGACGCGGCTGGTCGGGATCTCGCGCTCGCCCAGCGAACGCAACCGCTCCTCGATGCGATCCACGGCGGCGTCGATCTCCTCGGTCGCCACCGGCCGCTTGCGCAGCGCGAGCATCATGCTGCCGACCAGCTTGTCGCGGTCGAAATCGCTGCGGCTGCCGCCCTTCTTGACTAGGCGCGGCATGCGCCGCTCGACCCGCTCGTAGGTGGTGAAGCGCTTGTCGCATTTCGGGCACTTGCGCCGGCGGCGGATGACGTTGGCGCCCGGGTTCGAGCGCGTGTCCACCACCTGGGTGTCCTCGCTTGTGCAGAACGGGCAGCGCATGGCGGATCGGCGCGCCCGCGCGCTAGACGTACACCGGGAACTTCGCGCAGAGCGCCTTCACTTCCCGCGCGACGCGCTGCAGCGTGTGCGGGCCTTGCGGGTCTTCGAGGACATCGGCGATCAGGTCGGCGATGCGTTCGGCCTCCTGGGCGCCGAATCCGCGCGTGGTCATGGCGGGCGAGCCGATGCGGACGCCCGAGGTCACCGCGGGCTTCGCGGGATCGTTCGGGATCGTGTTCTTGTTCACGGTGATGTGCGCGCGGCCGAGTGCGTCCTCCGCGTCCCGGCCGCTAATGCTGCGCACGCGCAGGTCCAGGAGAAACATGTGGCTGTCGGTGCCCCCCGAGACGATGCGCAGTCCGCGCTTGTGCAGGGTCGCGGCCATGACCGCGGCGTTTTCCAGCACGCCCTGCTGGTACAGCCTGAACTCGGGCCTGAGCGCCTCGCCCAGCGCCACGGCCTTGGCGGCGATGACGTGCATCAGCGGCCCGCCCTGCAGGCCGGGAAAAATCGCCGATTGCACGGCCTTTTCCTGCTCCGGGAGTCCCAGCACCAGGCCGCCCCGCGGCCCGCGCAGCGTCTTGTGCGTGGTGGTAGTGACGAAGTCAGCGATGCCGACCGGCGAGGGATAGAGCCCCGCGACGACCAGCCCCGCGTAGTGCGCGATGTCGGCCATCAGCAGCGCGCCGCACTTGTCGGCGATCGCGCGGAAGCGCCGCCAGTCGATGACGCGCGAATACGCCGAGGCGCCGGCGACGATCATTTTCGGCCGGTGCTCGAGCGCGAGCCGCTCGGCGGCCTCGTAGTCGATGCGCTCGTCGTCGCCCAGACCGTAGAACACGGCGCGGTAAAGCTTGCCCGAAAGGTTGACTGGCGAGCCGTGCGTCAGGTGCCCGCCGTGCGCGAGCGACATGCCGAGCAGGGTGTCGCCCGGCTTCAGCGCCGCGGTGTAGACAGCCTGGTTGGCCTGCGAACCCGAATGCGCCTGGACGTTGGCCCAGGGCGCGCCGAACAGGCGCTTCGCGCGCTCGATGGCGAGCGTCTCGGCCATGTCGACGTACTCGCAGCCGCCGTAATAGCGCCTGCCCGGATAGCCCTCGGCGTACTTGTTGGTGAGCAGCGAGCCCTGCGCCGAGAGCACCGCCGGGCTGACGTAGTTCTCCGAGGCGATCAGCTCGACGTGGTCCTCCTGGCGCCCGGCCTCCCTGCGAATGGCGTTGCAGATCTCCGGGTCGGACTGCTCGAGCGTCTCGGTTGCGAACATGCGGGCGGCTGCGGCGGGAGGACGGCGCAATTTTACCAGCGCCTCGCCGAGGGGCGCCTCAGAGATTCTCCTGCTGCAGGCTGAAGCGCACCGAGTGGTCGCCGTGCGTCGCGGCGTTCTTCCCCAGGCCGATCCAGCCCCGCCCCTGCAGCATCGCCTCCTCGCGCCGCAGGTGCATCTCGCCCGGCTGGTCGTCGACCAGCAGGAAGGTGCCGTTGCTGGACAGGTCGGCGAGCACGAAGTGGCCGTCGCGGGTATGCACGCGCGCGTGCACGCGCGAGGCGAACAGGCTCACGATGACGATGTCGTTGCTTTCGTCGCGGCCCATCTGGATCGTCGGGCGGGTGCGGTTGACGATGAAGATGTTGCCCCGGTAGATGAGCTTGAGCGAGGTCTGCAGGGCCCTGGCGAAGCTCGCGCGCGTGAGATTCGCCTCCGTCACCGCAGGGTCGTAACGCCACAGCACCTCGCTCACCGGCACCTCTTCCGCCTTGCCCTTGATCCGGGTGGGGAAGAGCGCCCGGCAGCGCGTGCGCAGGCCGGGCGTCAGCGCATCGACGGTGGGCGCCGAGGTCAGGATCTGCTCCGGGTTGGCGAGCTCGACCAGGCGGGCGCAGACGTTCATGGTGTCGCCGAACACGTCGCCCCTGGACAGGATCACCGGTCCCCAGGTGAAGCCGATCTTGAGCTGCAGCCGGTTGGCCGACTTCTCGGCGCTCGAGCGCACCGAGGTCTGGATCTCGACCGCGGCGCGGAACGCGTTGTCCGGATCCTCGAAGGTGCAGATGATGCCGTCGCCCAGCGTCTTCACCACCGCGCCGCCGCATTTGGCGATGAGCTTGTCCAGCCGGGCGAACAGACCGTTGATCAGCGCCAGCGCCACCGTATCGCCGAGCGATTCGTAGAGTCTGGTGCTGTCGGTGACGTCCACGAACAGCACCGCGCGCTGCGCGGTTTCCATGCCAGTCCCGACTATACGACGATCGGCGGCGCGAGGTCTCCCGGCGAATCGATATCGCGAATCACTCCCGGATCGCCGACCGGCACCTTGACGATCTCGCCGGCGCGCGCGGCCAGCAGCTGCCGCGCGCCTTCGTCGCCCCGCAGATCCTCCAGCTCGGCGCGAAAGCGCCCGGCGATGCCCACCGGGTGCCCGCGGCGAGCGCGGAAAAAAGGCGCGGCGAGCGGCGCGCCCGCGACGAGCGCGTCGCGCACCGCGACGATCGAGCTGGCGCGGATGAACGGCATGTCGGCGAGCGCAACGAGGAACGCTTGCGCGCCAGGGACCGCGCGCACCGCGCAGGCGAGGCTCGCGCCCATGCCTTCGGCCGCGTTTTCGCACACCACCACCTCGCAGCCTTCGGCGCGCAGCAGCGCGGCGAGCGCGCCGGACTCGGGCCGCGCGACCGCCAGTACCGGGCCGCCGACCGCCTCCTTCAGGTGGCGCGCCGCCTGCACGGCGATCGGCACGCCGTGCGGCAGGAGATGGAGCAGTTTGTCCGAACCGAAGCGGGTCGCCGTGCCCGCGGCAAGAAGGAGGGCGGCGACGTTCAAGCTTTGCCGGAGGCGGCGGGCGCGACCTCGCAGGCGGAAGGGTCGAAGCGAGCCGCGGGCTTCGCCGCCCAGCTCGGCTCGGTGACGCCGTGGCGCACCGCCGTCATCTCCGCGAGGATCGCCACCGCGATCTCGGGCGGCGTCTTGGAGCCGATGAACAGGCCGACCGGCCCGCGCAGCCGCGCGATCTCCCCGTCGGAGAGGTCGAACTCCTTCAGCCGCTTGCGGCGCGCGTCGTTGTTCTTCTTCGAGCCGATCGCGCCGACATAGAACGCCGCGGACTTGAGCGCCTCCATGAGCGCGAGGTCGTCCAGTTTCGGATCGTGCGTGAGCGCGACCACCGCGCTGTGGCCGTCGAGGTTCGCCGCGGCGATCACGTCGTCGGGCATGCCGCGCTCGAGCGGCACGCCGGCCAGGTCCCAGCCCGCGGCATACTCCTCGCGCGGGTCGATCACCGCCACGTGGTAGTCGAGCATGCGCGCCATCTCGGCGAGGTATCGCGTCAACTGCCCGGCGCCGATCAGGATCAGGCGCCAGCGCGGCCCGTGCACCGTGGTGAGCACCTTGCCGTCGAACTCGAGCACGTCCTGCCAGGTCCCCGGCGACATCGTCACGCGGCCGCTGTCGAGCTCCAGGCGGCGGCGCACCAGGCGCTGCTTCGAGATCGTCTCCAGCAGCTCGCCGAAGGCGCTCTTCTCGGTCACGGGCTCGAGCACCACCACCAGCGTGCCGCCGCAGGGCAGTCCCCAGCGCGTCGCCTCCTCGTTGGTGACCCCGTAGGTGATCGTCTGCGGACCGTCCTTCGCGACCGCGCCCGCGCGCACCTTCTCCACCAGGTCGTCCTCGACGCAGCCCCCCGACACCGAACCCACTACCTGGCCGTCGCCGCGCACGGCGACCAGCGCGCCCACCGGGCGCGGCGCCGAACCCCAAGTCTTGACGATGGTCCCGAAGGTGACGCGGTGGCCCGCCTTGCGCCAGGCCTCGGCGCTGCGCAGGACTTCGACGTCCACGCTATCCATGCGGAAATGTTAACCCAATTCTGCAGCCGCGGTCGCCCTCGCCGGCGCCGATCTCGATCCTCGCGCCGTGCGCGGCGGCGATCTCGCGCACGATGGACAGCCCCAGGCCGCTGCCCGCGCCGCTCGTGCCGGCCACGCGGTAGAAGCGCTCGAGCACCCGCGCCCGCTCCTCGGCCGGGATGCCCGGCCCGTCGTCCTCGACCTCCAGGAACGGCGCCTCACCGCGCCCGCCCGTGCGCACCGTCACCCGGCCGCCCTGCGGGGTGTACTCGATCGCGTTGTGGATCAGGTTGCCGAGCGCCTCGCGCAGCAGCAGGGCGTCTCCTTTCGCCTGGACATCGGCGAGTTCGAAGCCGAGGTCGATCTCCCTGGCGAGCGCGCGGTGCACCCATTCGTCGGCCGCGTCCTCCACCAGCGCGCGCAGGTTCACGGGCCTGTGGGCCTCGCCGCGGTAGCCGCCGGGCTCGGCTCGCGCGAGCGCGAGCAGCTGCCCCGCGAGCCGGGCGGTGCGGATGGTCGCGCGCTGGATCTGCTCCAGCTCCGCGCGGTGCGCCTCCGGCACGCCCTTGGCGAGCGCAAGCTCGGTGTGCGCCTGCAGCGCGGCGAGCGGCGTGCGCAGCTGGTGCGCCGCGTTGGCGAGAAAGCGCTGCTGGTTGTTGCTCGATTCCGCGACTTCGCCGAACAGCTGGTTGAGCGCGCCCACCAGCGGCCGCGCTTCCAGCGGAGCGTGTCCCGGGTCGATGGGCCGCAAGTCGCGCGGCGAGCGGGCGCGGATCTCCGCCGACAGGTCCTCGAGCGGCGCGAGGCCGCGCGCCACGCCGAACCAGACGATGGCCAGCGCCGCCAGCGCGATCAGCAGGCCCGGAAGGAGGCTGGAGAGCACGATGTTGCGCGCGAGCTGGCGGCGCTTGTTGGTCGTCTCGGCGACCTGCACGGTGCAGATCATGCCCGCGCAGGGCACCAGCATCGCGACCACGCGGATCGGCTGGCCGCGATACAGGGCGTCGTAGGCGATCACTCCGTCCTCGGGCGCGCCCGACTCGGGCAGGGGCGGCAATTCCGGATCGCCGGCGAGCGCCGAGCCGTCGGGCCGGCGCACATGATAGTAGATGGTGTCGAACTTGTCGGTGCGCATCACTTGCTCGGCGGCGCCGGGCAGATCGAAAGCGAGGCCCGCGGGGGAGGCGCGGATGCGCTCGCCCAGGGCAAGGGCGACATCGGCGAGCGCCTGGTCGTACGCCTCGCTCGCGGGCTCGAGCGAGATGAA
>JADLES010000166.1 GCA_020845995.1 Burkholderiales bacterium
AAGGCGACCAGCTATTGCGCCATGCGCTCGCGCGCCTCATGCTCTCTGCGCGCGCCTACCACCGCGTCCTGCGTGTGGCGCGAACCATCGCCGACCTCGCCGGCGAGTCCGCCATCGGGGCGGCGCACATCGCCGAAGCGATCCAGTACCGCAGGCTCGACGCTTCGTTCTGAGAAATGGGGTCGGAGTCGATTTTCGATGCCCCGCCGCCCGCGACTCCACCTTCCCGGATTTCCGCTTCACGTGATCCAGCGCGGCAACAACCGCGGACCGTGCTTCTTTGCCGACGGCGACTGCGCGGCCTATCTCGATTGGCTGCGCCGGGCGGCGGAGAAACTGAACTGCGCGATTCACGCTTACGTGCTGATGACCAATCATGTCCACCTGCTCCTCACTCCCGCACGGCCGGCGGACGTGTCCGCCCTGATGCAATCCCTGGGCCGGCGCTATGTCCAATACGTCAATCACAGCTACCGAAGGACCGGCACGTTGTGGGAGGGCCGGTTCCTCGCGAGCCACGTGCATGCGGAGGCCTACCTGCTGAAGTGCATGCGCTATATCGAACTCAACCCGATGCGTGCCGGACTGGTCGAGCAGCCCGGCGACTACCGGTGGTCAAGCTTTCGGCGCAATGGCCTGGGGCAGGCGAATTCCATCGTTCGGGAGCACTCGGTCTATTCCGGTCTCGGCTCGAATCCGGAAGAACGACGGCATGCATACCGCGATCTATTCCGGGCGCAAATGGACGAGGCGGTCCTCAATGAGATTCGCGAGGCAAGCCGCGCGGGGACATTGCTTAGCGGCGAGCGGTTTAGAAAAGAAATTGAGAAGGCACAGCAAATCCGGCTGACCAGACGACCGCGCGGACGACCTCCAAAGCCGACGGAAGGGGGATCGGGCGCTGATCAACTAAGACTGGTCGATTGATTGCGGCGAAGGGAAATTGACTCTGCCCCTACTATTTTCCTGCGGCGAAGGGAAATTGACTCTGACCCTATTATTTTCCTCGGCCCAGTTTTTCTTTAAAGGCAATAGTAGATGGGGATCCGGTGAACGGCATGTCATTTCTCCAATTGGTTCGACTGACCTGTTAGTGAAACTTAGCTTTGCACTGAATCGTGGAAGGACATTCCTCGCGTCGCGTGTTATTTGACTCTAGTACGCGAATAACGACGTATCCCGCACCACTTCTTTTCAGGTGCTCCAGTATCTTCACCTTGGTTCCAGGCCCAAGGACATATGTACCTTGAGCTGCGGCCGTGGGCTCAGTTCTAAGATATGTGTATTCCTGTAGCGTTGCTGCCATCCCAACTTTGAGTCTAGGACCTTCTACGAATGCATTCGTTGATCTATCGGCCGTTGCAATTTTCGTTGGCAGATAACCAATTGTGTCGGTGCAACCAATCATCCAGCAGTACTCAGCGGAGGCACACGAAACCCAGAAGAGCAAGATCAAACAAACTAGCGATCGAATTTCTCGGGGAGTCTTTCTTGTAATGTGCCGCTTCATTGAGGCAAGGTTGTGATTTCCCAAATTGCCAGAAAGTATGTTCATATTCCTCCGCCCATTCGATCGTATTTAGACGTAGCTTCGTAGGAAATTAACCTCTCTCACGGCCGTTCCTCATCAATCACTTTCGCTTGAGTCACCTTTTCTGACGAAAGTGAGAACACCTCATCTACCGCCAGTCCCTTCGGCAACTGGTGCGCGATGAAGAGTATCGTCGCTACGCCCTTCAGTTTGTTGACCGTCTGCGCGAACCGCTCCGCGGTCTGCTGATCGAGCGCGCTCGTCGCCTCGTCGAAGATCAGGATCTTCGGGCGTTTGAGGACGGCTCGGGCAATCGCCAGGCGCTGCTTCTGGCCCCCGGAGAGCCCCGCGCCGTGTTCGCCGATCTCGGTGTTGTAGCCCTTGGGGAGCTTTTCGATGGTGTCGTGGACTTCGGCAATCTTCGCCGCCTGGACGATGTCGCCGAAGGCGGCGTTGGGGTTGGCGGCGAGGAGGTTCTCGTAGATGCTGCCTGAGAATAGGACCGTCTCCTGGGGCACGACGCCGAAGTGCTGGCGCAGCTCGTTGGCGGAGAAGTGGCGGATGTCGCGCTCGTCGATGGCGATTCTCCCGTCCTCGGGCTGGTAGAAGCCGAGGATGAGCTTGGCGAGGGTGCTCCTGCCCGAGCCCGAGGGGCCGGTGAGGACGGTGAGCTTGCCTGGCGCGAGGGTCAGATTGAGATGCTGGAAGAGGTAGGGGTGGTCGGGGGAGTAGCGGAAGACGAGGTTTCGGACCCTGACTTCGCCCTTGCCCTCGGGGGCGCGCGAGGGGGTGAGGGACTGGGGTTCGGGCGGCGCGTCCATGATGTCGCCCAGGCGCTTCATTGCGATGCTCGCCTGCTGGAATTCCTGCCACAGGGAGGTCAGGCAGGAAAAATGGGTCAGAGTCAATTTCCCGAGATTGCTCGACATCGCGCGCTGTAGCGTGAGCGATGGAAATTGACTCTGACCCCTTTTTCTTCTAGCGAAGCGCTCCGCGCCCGCCGCGCGCAATCGGCCGGGAGTGTCCGGGTCCCGCCGCACCGAATCGAGTAGAGCCGCGGTACGGCGTGGCATTCGGGTACCAGCGCCGCGAGCCGCCGGTGAGGTAGCCCCAGCCGCCGTAGCCGTAGGCGGGATAGTAGGAGCTTGCGGCATAGGCGTCCGCCGCCGCGGCGTAATTCATCTGCGTCATCTGCGCGTCCAGCATGTACTGCTGGCGGCGCGCAAAATCGGCTTCCTCGTACTGGGCGCGGCGTGCGAGGCGCGCTTCCAGCGCGGCAGCGGCCGGTGCGTACGTCGGATCCGCTGGTACCACCGATACGCGCTCCTCGATCGCCTGGGGTTTGCCCGCCGCCGACGGCGGCGGCGTGCTGGAATAGTTGACCACGCCCTTCGCGTCCACCCACTTGTAGGTCTCGGCAGCCGCCGGCGTCGCGGTCAGCGAGAAAAGCAGGGCAATTGTGTACGGGCGGACTTCGCTCATGCGCAAAGCATACCCCCGCAGCGGAAAAAGGGGTCAGAGTCAATTTCCCGGGACCTGCATGCAGCCTGTTCGCCCAAGCGTCGGAAATTGACTCTGACCCCTTTTTCTTCCACTCTTCGCTCATTTGTCAATACGTTCGTATTGACAAAAGGAAATTCCGCTGGCAAGATCCCGGCATGCGCACCGCCCAGCTGCAGATCCGGATCACGCCGGCCCAGAAGGCCGCGATCGAGCGCGCGGCGCGGCGCGCCGGAATGGGAATGTCGGCCTACGTGCTCGGGCGAGTGCTGCCCTCGGGGGCGGCACGCTGGCAGGCGCTCGCGCGCGAGGTTGCGCGCAGCCGGGGCGCGAGGATCGCTTTTGCCGAACTGAGCGGCTGGCTCGCCGCCTTGAGCGCGCTCGAACTGAAGGAAGCACTGGCAGCTGCGCCGCCCTCAGGGCTCGCTGAGCCGCATGCCAATACCGTGGCCGCGATGGTCGAGCACGCATGCGCCTCGGCCGGCGTGGCGCCGCCGGCCTGGACCGCGGACATCGAGCCGCT
>JADLES010000167.1 GCA_020845995.1 Burkholderiales bacterium
AGGCGCGCGACGCGTCCGTCGAGACCGTCCAGCACCATGGCCACGAAGATGGCGATGGCGGCGGCCTCGAAACGGTTGTTCATCGCCTGCACGATGGCGTAGAAGCCGAAAAAGAGCGCCGCCGTGGTGAACAGATTGGGCAGCAGGTAGATGCCGCGCCGGCGCAATGCGCCGATGCCGCGCGGCGGGATGGGCTGTTGCCGGTGCTCCTCGATGTGCCCGCTCTCATCCATGCGCCTTCAGCCTGGCAAGGATCGATTCGGTAGCGTACACCTTGTCGCCCAGCGCCGCGCGGGGCTCGGCGTCCGGGGGCAGGTAGACATCGACCCGCGAGCCGAAGCGGATGAAGCCGTAGCGCTGCCCGCGGGCAAGCTCGGCACCCTCCTCCACGTAGCACAGGATGCGGCGAGCCACCAGGCCGGCGATCTGCACGCAGGTAACATCGGCGCCGCCGCGGGTGCGCAGCCAGAGCGCGTTGCGCTCGTTCTCCAGCGAGGCCTTGTCGAGCGCGGCGTTGAGAAACGAGCCGGCGTGGTACCAGCGCTTTTTCACCGCGCTCTCCACCGGCGAGCGGTTGGAATGCACGTTGAACACGTTCATGAACACCGAGATCTTCAGCGCCTCGCGCTCAAGGTACGGGTCGCGCGCCTTCCCGACCGAGACGATGCGCCCGTCGGCGGGCGCGAGCACCGCCTGCGGGTCGTCCGGCGCCGTTCGCGCAGGGTCGCGGAAGAACTGAAGCACGAACAGCGCCGCGAGCCAGAACGGCAGCGCCCACCAGATCCCGAGGAGGAAGCTTGCAAGCAGCGAAACGACAACGGCGGCCCCGAGGAACGGCCATCCTTCCCGAGCGATGATCGGGTGAGGATAGGAAGGAGGGGGTACGGGGAAACCGGGGCTCCCCTGTTCCTTCATGATCAGTTCTTCGATTGATCGACCAGCCGGTTCCTGCGGATCCAGGGCATCATCTCGCGCAGCCGCCCGCCCACCTTCTCGATCGGCAGCTCGGCGGTCATGCGCCGGCGCGACAGCAGCGTGGGCGCGCCCGCGCGGTTCTCGAGCACGAACTCGCGCGCGTACTCGCCCGACTGGATGCGTCCGAGCACCTCCTTCATGCGCGCGCGCACGCCCGCGTCGATGATCTTCGGCCCGCTCACGTACTCGCCGTACTCGGCGTTGTTGGAAATCGAGTAGTTCATGGTGCCGATGCCGCCCTCGTACATCAGGTCGACGATGAGCTTCAGCTCGTGCAGGCACTCGAAGTAGGCCATCTCCGGCGCGTAGCCCGCCTCGACCAGCGTGTCGAAGCCGGCCTTGACCAGCTCGACGCAGCCGCCGCAGAGCACGGTCTGCTCGCCGAAGAGATCGGTCTCGGTCTCCTCCTTGAAGTTGGTCTCGATGATGCCGGCCTTGCCGCCGCCGATCGCCGCGGCGTACGAGAGCGCCATGTCGCGCGCTTTCTTCGACGGGTTCTGGTGCACCGCCACCAGCATCGGCGTGCCGCCGCCGGCGACGTAGGTCGAGCGCACGGTGTGCCCGGGCGCCTTGGGCGCCACCATCCACACATCGAGGTCCTTTCTCGGCTGCACCTGGCCATAATGGATGTTGAAGCCGTGCGCGAAGGCGAGCGCGCCGCCCTTCTTCAGGTTCGGCTCGACCTCCCTTTGGTACACCGCAGCGATGTGCTCGTCGGGCATCAGCATCATGACGATGTCGGCGCTTTTCACCGCCTCGCCGATTTCAGCCACCTTGAGGCCGGCCTTCTTCGCCTTGTCCCAGGAGGCGCCGCCCTTGCGCAGCCCCACCGTGACCTTCATGCCCGAGTCGTGCAGGTTGAGCGCGTGCGCGTGGCCCTGCGAGCCGTAGCCGAGGATGGTGACTTTCCGGCCCTTGACGAGCGAGAGGTCGGCGTCCTTGTCGTAGTAAACCTTCATGGTCTGTCCTTACGCTCTGAGAATTCGGTTGCCCCGGCCGATCCCGCTCGCGCCCGTGCGCACGGTCTCCAGGATGGCGCCCTGGTCGAGCGCGTGGATGAAGGCATCCAGCTTGGCGCCGTCGCCGGTGAGCTCGATGGTGTAGGTATTGTCCGAGACATCGATGACGCGGCCGCGGAAGATGTCGGCCATGCGCTTGACGTCGTCGCGCTCCCTGGCGCCGGCGCGCACCTTGATCAGCATCAGCTCGCGCTCGATGTGCTCGGCTTCCGACAGGTCCACCACCTTGACCACGTCGACCAGCTTGTTGAGCTGCTTGGTGATCTGCTCGATCACGTCGTCCGACCCCTTGGTGACCACCGTCATGCGCGACATCGAGGCGTCCTCGGTGGGCGCCACCGTGAGCGACTCGATGTTGTAGCCGCGCGCCGAGAACATGTTGGAAATGCGCGAAAGCGCGCCGGCCTCGTTCTCCACGAGGATCGAGATCACGTGGCGCATCAGAGTTCCTCGGACAGGATCATTTCCGTGATGCCCTTGCCGCCGGGCACCATCGGGTAGACGTTCTCGGCCTGATCGGTGACGAAGTCGAGGAACACCAGGTCCTTCTTGCGCTGGAAGGCCTCGCGCAGCGCCGGCTCCACGTCCGCCGGCCTCTCGACCAGCACGCCGGAGTGGCCGTAGCCCTCGGCGAGCTTGACGAAGTCGGGCAGCGCGTCCATGTAGGACTCGGAGTAGCGGTTGCCGTGGAAGAACTGCTGCCACTGGCGCACCATGCCCATGTACCTGTTGTTGAGATTGACGATCTTGATCGGCAGCCGGTACTGCTTGCAGGTGGAG
>JADLES010000168.1 GCA_020845995.1 Burkholderiales bacterium
ACCACGGACTTCGAGGACCCGGTGTTCCAGCCCTACAGCCTGCGCAGCGTGAACGGCGTTCCGCTGGCGGTCATCGGCCAGGCCTTCCCCTACACGCCGATCGCCAATCCGCGCTACCAGGTTCCCGACTGGACCTTCGGCATCCAGGAGACGCGCCTGCAGCAGATCGTGGACGAAACGCGCGGCAAGGGCGCGCAGCTGGTGGTGCTGCTCTCGCACAACGGCATGGACGTGGACCTCAAGCTCGCCAGCCGCGTGCGCGGCATCGACCTCGTCCTCGGCGGGCACACGCACGACGGCGTGCCCGCGCCGGTGATCGTCGCCAACGCCGGCGGCCGCACGCTGGTCACCAACGCCGGCTCCAACGGCAAGTTCCTCGCGCTCGCCGACCTCGAGGTCAAGGGCGGCAGGCTAGCAGATTTCCGCTACCGCCTGCTGCCGGTGTTCAGCGAGCTCCTGCCCGCGGACGCGGAAATGACCGCCTACATCGCCAAAGTCCGCTCGCCGCACCAGGCGAAGCTCGGCGAAACGCTGGCGGTCACCGAGGGCCTGCTCTACCGGCGCGGCAACTTCAACGGCACCTGGGACGAAGTCATGCTGGATGCGCTGCGGCAGCAGAAAGGCGCGGAGATCGCCTTCTCCCCGGGTTTTCGCTGGGGCACCACCCTGCTGCCCGGCGACGCCGTCACCCTCGAGCACCTGATGGACCAGACTGCGATCACCTATCCCTACACGACGCTCAGCGAGATGACGGGCGGGCAGATCAAGACGATCCTCGAGGACGTCGCCGACAACCTGTTCAATCCGGATCCCTACCTGCAGCAGGGCGGCGACATGGTGCGCGTGGGCGGCATGACCTACGCCTGCGCGCCCGGCGAGCGCATCGGCCGGCGGATCTCGGACATGCGACTGCGCGGCGAGCCGATCGCCGCGGACAAGCGCTACAAGGTCGCCGGCTGGGCGCCAGTCGCCGAAGGCGCCAGCGGCGAACCCATCTGGGAGGTCACGGCCCGCCACCTGCGGGACAAGAAGACGCTTGCGCCATTGACGGCGAACCAGCCGCGTCTATCATCGGGCGGATGAGCAAGTCGCAGCCTGCCGAGCCCGGCCGCTGGCTGGTGCTGATCGCGAGCCTGCCCACCGAGGACCCGGCCGCGCGCATGCGGGTGCTGCGCACGCTGGAGTCGCTGGGCGCGGCGGTGATGCGCGAAGGCGCCTACCTGCTGCCCGATTCTCCCGCCAGCCGCCAGGGGCTGGAGCGCCTCGCCGAGTACGTCGCCAAGGGGCCGGGCGCCGCGCAGGTCCTGCTCGTCGTGCCGCTTTCGGATGCGCAGGATCGGGCCTTCCGCGGCCTGTTCGACCGCAGCTCGCGCTACGCCGATCTGATCAAGAACGTGGAGAGCCTGAAAGTGGGCTACGGCATCGCCGACCCGAGCGCGATCTCGCGCGTGCTGCACAAGCAGCGCCGCGAGTTCGATGCGATCAGCGCGCTCGACTTCTTCCCGGGCGAGGTGCAGGGCAAGGCGAGGAACATCCTCGCCACTGCCGACGCCGAAGTGCGCAAGCTGCTCTTCCCCGCGCAGGCGCCGGATGCCGGCGCGCCGGAAGAGCCGCTGCTGCGCCGCGTCTGGGCGACGCGCCGGCCGCCCTGGGCCGACCGCTTTGCCTGCGCCTGGCTGATCCGGCGCTTCGTCGATCCGGAAGGCAGCGTGCTCTGGCTGGACAAGGCGCAGGCCTGCCCCGCCGAGGCAGTCGGCTTTGCCTACGAGGGCGCGCGCTTCGGCAACAGCGCATCCGAGGTGACGTTCGAAGTGATGCTGCGCCGCTTCGGCCTGGCGGGCAACGCGGCGCTCGCCAAGATCGGCGCCATCGTTCACTACCTGGAAGTGCGCGAGCGGCCGGTGCCGGAAGCGGCCGGGGTGCAGACGCTGCTGCAGGGCGCGGCGCGGCGCTCCACGAACGAGGACGAACTGCTCGCCGAGGCGGAAAAGACCTTCGACCTGCTCTACGAAGCCTACTTCGAGCCCCCCCGGAAGTAGCCCTCAGAACCTCCTCGCTTCCTGCTTCTCGCGGGCGAGCTCCGCGCGCAGCTCCTTCAGGCGCGCATCCACCGCCGAAAGCTCGTAGAAGTTGCCGTCGCCGGCGCCCTGCGCGAATTGCAGTTGCTCGATGGCGCCGGGCAGGTTGCCCTGCAGCAGGTAGACCTCGGCCTGCGCCTGGTGCTGCAAGAGGCGCTTGCCGAGCCCGGCGTAGGCGCGCGCGCGCGCTTCATACAGTTTCGCCTCCCGCGGATAGAGGCGCAGCGGCTCGGCGAGCGCCGCCAGCACGGCCTCGTAGCGCCCGCGATCCTGCATCACGGCGAGCGTCGCGTACAGGAGCGAGCGCCGGTGCGGGTAGCGCGCGAGCGCCGAGCGCAGCAGCGCCAGCGCCCCTTCCGCGTCGCCCTGCGCGAGGCGCACGCGCGCTGCCAGCGACTCGATCATCGAGCTGTCCGCCCGGGCGGAGCGCAGCAGCGCGATCTCGGCTTCGGCGCGCTTGTAGTCCTTGGCGCGCAGGCAGGCGAGCGCGAGCCCGTAGTGCGCGCCCGGCTCGTTGGCGAAGCGCCGGTCGCTGACCGCGGCGGCATAGCTCTTCACCGCGTCGGCCGGGTCCATCGTCTCGACTCGCAGCTTTGCGCGCACCAGGTGGTATTCGAGCGAATCCACGTGCGGCCGGAAGGGCTGGCCCTGCGCGCGCGCCTGCGCATCCGAGATCCGCTCGTGGGTGACGGGGTGGCTGCGCAGGTAGGAGGGCACCGCGCCGCTGTCCATCAGCCGCGAATAGCGCTGCATCTTCTCGAAAAACTCGGCCATCGCGCGCACGTCGAAGCCCGCGCCCTGCAACGTCTGGAAACCGAGCCGGTCGGCCTCGCGCTCGAAGTCGCGGCTGAAGGCGAGCTGTGACTGCACCGCCCCCGCCTGCACCGCGGCGCTCGCCCCGGTGGCCAGGTCCGGCCGCGCGCGCCCGAGCAGCAGCGCCGCCGCCATCGCGATCATCATCGGCACCTGCATCTGTTTCTGGATGCCAATCTGGCGGGCGATGTGGCGCTGCGTGACGTGCGCGATCTCGTGCGACAGGACCGAGGCGATCTCGGATTCGTTGTCCGAGGCGGTGATGAGGCCCGTGTGCACGCCGATGAAGCCGCCGGGCAGGGCGAACGCGTTGATCGAGGCGTCGCGGATGGCGAAGAATTCGAAATCCTGGCGCGCCCCCGGCGCCGCGGCGACCAGCGCGCCGCCCAGGCCGTTCAGGTACTCCGCGACCTCGGGATCGTCCAGATACTGAGGATCGCGCCGGATCTCGCGCATCACCGTCTCGCCCAGGCGCCGCTCCTGCTGCGGCGAAAGATCGGCGCTGCTCGCGTCGCCCAGCTCGGGCAGGGGTGCGCCCTGCTGCGCCGGCGGCGGCGGCACGGGCCCGTAGCGCGTCCCCGCCTCGCCTTGCGCGTAGGCGCATGGCGCGAACGCGAGGCACACCGCCAGCAGCCGTGCGAGGAATCGCATGCGGTTATGATACCGTTCCGACCCCCGAGTTCCTCCGGAGCATCTCCTGGCACGCGGCCTCTCGCCGAAGCTCACGCATTTCGACCGCAAGGGCAGCGCGCACATGGTGGACGTGGGCGCGAAAGGCGAAACGCATCGCATCGCCGTCGCCTCCGGTCGCATCGAAATGCGCCCGTCGACCTTCCGCACGGTGATCGAAGGCAGCGCCGCCAAGGGCGACGTGCTCGGCGTGGCGCGGCTCGCGGCGATCCAGGCCGCCAAGCGCACCGCCGAGCTGGTGCCGCTCGCGCACCCGATCGCGCTCACCCGCGTGGCCGTGGATTTTCGCTTCTACCCGGCGCGCAGCACGATCGAGCTGGTCGCCACCGTCGAATGCCGCGGCCGCACGGGCGTGGAGATGGAAGCGCTCACCGCGGCCGCGGTGGGCCTGCTCACGATCTACGACATGGCGAAGGCGATGGACCGCGGGATGCGCATCGGCGAACTGCAACTGGAGCACAAGAGCGGCGGAAAATCCGGCGCCTTTCGCCGCGTGCGCCGGACACGGAAGTAAGCGGGACGCAAGGTAACAATTTGATACAGCCGGCGCGCATGCGCGCATCGCCGGGCTGCTATGATCGGCCGGTTCATCCGTGAGCTCGAGCCTCAAAAAAATCATTGCCTTGCTGCTGCTCGTGGCCGCCGCCGGCGGCGGCGGCCTGTGGTACGCATCGCGCGACAGCTCGGGCGACCCGAAGTACCGCACCGTAAGGCTGGAGCGCGGCCCGATCCAAGCGGTGGTGGTGGCGAGCGGCACGCTGAATGCGGTCACCACGGTGCAGGTCGGCTCGCAGATCTCGGGCCAGGTCCAGGAGATCTTCGCCGACTTCAACACGCAGGTGAAGAAGGACCAGGTCATCGCCCGCATCGACCCGCAGACTTTCGAGCTGCGCGTCAACCAGGCGCGCGCCGACGTCGACTCGGCGAAGAGCGCGGTCGCCGTGGCGACCTCCGCCCTCGCGGCGCAGCGGGCCGAGCTCGGCCGCGTCAAGGTGAACCTGGCCGACGCCGAGCGCGACTTCGATCGCAAGAAGATGCTGGTGGACAAGAAGTTCATCTCCGCCGCGGAAATGGACAAGGCGCGCACGCTGTTCGAGGCGACGCGCGAGCAGCAGAAATCGGTCGAGGCGCAGATCGAGGTCAACCAGTCCCAGATCGGCAGCGCGCAGGCCACGGTCAAGCAGCGCGAGGCGCTGCTCAAGCAGGCGCAGGTGGACCTCGAGCGAACCATCATCCGCGCGCCGGTCAACGGCACGGTGATCCTGCGGAACATCGACGCCGGGCAGACGGTCGCCGCCAGCCTGCAGGCGCCGGTGCTGTTCACCATCGCGCAGGACCTGCGCGACATGCAGG
>JADLES010000169.1 GCA_020845995.1 Burkholderiales bacterium
CGGCGCAGTCCTTCGGCCAGAGGGTGGAGGGCTTGCCCGGGTAGGCGAAGAAGCCGACCGGCGCCTTGGCGCCGGCGAGGACAAGGTGCTTCGTTCCCTCGAGCACCTTCAGCGCCATATCCACCACATAGGGAATGCGGTCGACCGGTACGCGCCCTCTGCCCCGCGGCATGCGCGGGATCTGCGTCGGCGCGCGCAGCTTCGCGCCGCTCGCGTGCGCAATGCGGTTGGCAGCGCGCAGTCCCGCTTCGCTGAGCGCGCCGTTGGACAGCACGAGCATCGCGGGCGCTCGCGTGCGCAGGGCGCGCGCGACCGCGTCTACCCGGTCCTGCGCTACACGCGCGGGCGCCGGCGGCGGCGCCGGATCGCCCGGTGCGCTGCCCTCGTCCCAGGCGTAGTCGGCCGGCAAGATCAGCGTCGCCGTGCCGCCGGGCGGCGTGCGCGCGGCGCGGATCGCGTCCGCCGCGTCGCTGCCGACCGAGCGCGCGCTCGCGCAGGTGCGCACCCAGGACGAGACCGCGCGCGCAAGGCCCTCGGTGTCCGCGGCGAGCGGCGCATCGTGCGCACGGTGGTAGGTCGCATGATCGCCCACGATATTGACGATCGGCGCGAAGGCGCGCTTCGCGTTGTGCAGGTTGGCGATGGCGTTGCCCAGGCCCGGCCCGCAGTGAAAGAGCGTCGCCGCGGGCTTGCCGGCCATGCGCGCGTAGCCGTCGGCGAACCCGGCCACCGCGGTCTCGGCCAGGCCGAGCACGCAGCGCAGCCCGGCGACCCGGTCCAGCGCCGATACGAAGTGCATTTCCGAGGTGCCGGGATTGGCGAAACAGGTATCGACGCCGCCGGCCACCAGCGTGCGGGCCAGGCTTTCCGCTCCGTTCATGCGCGCAATGCTAGCATCGCGGCAACAGAAGGAAACGCGGGAGATTCGAAACATGGCCGCCCCCGAAACGCGCAACATGGCGCTGTACTGCGATTTCGAGAACGTCGCGCTCGGCGTGCAGGACGCGAAATACGAGAAGTTCGACATCAACCGCGTGCTCGAGCGTCTGCTGCTGAAGGGTTCGATCGTGGTCAAGAAGGCCTACTGCGACTGGCAGCGCTACAAGGAGTTCAAGGCCGCCATGCATGGCGCGTCCTTCGAGCTGATCGAGATCCCGCACCTGCGCCAGTCGGGCAAGAACTCGGCCGACATCCGCATGGTCGTGGACGCGCTCGACCTGTGCTACACCAAGGGCCACGTCGACACCTTCGTCATCATCAGCGGCGACTCGGATTTCTCGCCGCTGGTCTCGAAGCTGCGCGAGAACGCGAAGGTGGTGATCGGCGTCGGCGTGAAGAACTCGACCTCCGACCTGCTGATCGCCAACTGCGACGAGTTCATCTATTACGACGACCTGGTGCGCGAGGACGAGGCGAAGCGCCGTGCCGCGAAAAAGAGGAAGGAATCCGCGCCCGCCGGCAGCGACAAGCAGCAGGAGGCGTTCGACCTCCTGATCGAAACCCTGCAGGCGCTCATCGCCGAGCGCGGCGAAGGCGAGCGCATCTGGGGCTCGATGATCAAGCAGGCGCTCAAGCGCCGCAAGCCCGGCTTCAACGAGTCCTACTACGGCTACCGCGCGTTCTCGGACCTGCTCGAGGACGCCGGCAAGAAGAACCTCATCAGGCTGGAGCCGGACGAGAAATCGGGCGGCTACCTCATCCGCCCGGGCGGTCCCTAGGGATTCAGCTGCTGGTACGCCGCGTTGGCCACCTTCAGCAGGTCGTCGCGCGTGATGTCCGCCGACGACAGCGCGTAGCCGAGCTTGCGGTCGATCCAGTAGAACACCTTGACGTTGCCCTCGGCGATGTAGCGGAACGCGGATTCATTGTTGCCCGCCTGGTTGGCGCGCACGTACAGGGTCAGCCGCGTGCCCTGCTTGCACTGGTACATGAAGTGCGCGACCGGGCCGCTCTCGCCGGGCAGCAGCCGGCCGCCGACGAGGAAATAACCGACGCCTTCCAGGTGCGGGGCGCGCAGCGGCGTGCCCAGGCGCTTGGAGAGCCAGGCGACCAGGTGCTGCTCCTGATCGGCGCCGACCTCGACCGGGTGGCGGACTTCGGGCGAGTAGACGGCGTGCGCCACCGCCGCGCGCTTGACGAAGCCGGGCACCTCCACCTGCGGCAGCACCACCGAGCGCCAGGCGTGCAGTTCCCAGCCCACGGCCGCGCCCACCCCCAGGCCGAGCGCGATCCAGACCGCGGCAAGCGCCGCCCTGCGCCAGCGCGAATGCCGCGCGCGCAGCGGCGCGACGAGGCGCTCCGGAACCGGCTCCTCGAGCACCGCGTCGTGCAGCGCGTGCAGCCCCTGCGAGATCGCCTTCAGCTCAGCGTCTTCGTGTGTCGTTGGATCCTTGCTCATTGCTCACTTCACCACCTTCAACTGCTTGCCGCCCCCCGGCGGCAACCCGGACAGCACCCCGCGCAGCTTTTCCCGCGCGCGCGCGAGCCGCGACATCACGGTGCCGATCGGGATGCCGAGGGCTCCAGCCGCCTCGTCGTAGCTCATGTCCTCCAGCGCGACCAGCAGCAGCACTTCGCGCTGGTCCGGCGACAGGCCCCGGATCGCCCCGTCCAGGTCGCGCAACACCAGGCCGTCCAGCTCGCGCGCCGGCTGCGCGAGTTCCGGCAAGCCCTCGTCGAGCGGCGCGGCGGGCCGCGCCGCCCGCACCTGGTTCACGTGGACGTTGTGCATCACCGTGAACAGCCAGGCCCGCAGATCCGTGCCGCGCCGGTAGAGATGGAACTTCGACCAGGCGCGCTCGAGCGTGTCCTGCACCAGGTCGTCGGCCGCGACCCGCTCCGCGCAAAGCGCGCGCGCGTACCTGCGCAAGCGCGGAATCAGCGTGACGATGGCATCCGCGTCGCTCACGGGAAATAGCACTCCGCTCGCGCCGCTATTCCCGGGGCCGGCTGTTCCCGAAAAACCAAGGGCCCCGCGCCGCCGGCTCCGGGCCGCCGCGCTCTTTCACCGCCGCCTATTTCTTGCGGAAGTCGTCGTGGCAGCCGCCGCAGCTCTTGCCGAGCGCGCCCGCCGCGGCCTTCATCGCGGCCTCGTCGGCGCCGCGCGCGGCCTTGGCGAGGCCCGCAACCGCTTCGTCCATCCGGCCAGCCGCTGCTTTCCACTTGTCGGCCTGCGACCAGACCTCTGGCCGGACATCGGTGAACGACGCGATCTTCGCGCCCGCCACCGGGTGGTCGCTGCCGGGCACGAAGAAGCGCGTGGGTTGCATCGCCCAGATCGCTTCGATGCGCAGCGCGTTGGCGACGAACATGTCCTTGTTCCAGGGCATCTTGCCCTGCGCCATCTGCGCGATGGGGCCGAAATTCAACGCGATCACGCGCATGACGGACTGGCGCGCCCGAATCGCGTCCTCGGGCTTCATCTGCGCGTAGGCGAGCGTGCTGGCGCAGGCGCTCACCGACAGGGCAAGCGCGACCTTTGTTGCTGTCTTCATGAACGGACCCCTTTTCTGAAAGTGGATGCAGGCGTTGGGCTTTGCAGGTCGCGGCTGTCGAGCCGACGCTCCCCTTGACCGTGGTAAACATGGCCCGGCGGCGCTTATTCCGCGGTTCAATCCTTGGGCTCGGGCAGCGGGGCAAGCGAGCGCAGGTAGGCGATCATCGCGGCCAGGTCCGCGGGGTTCAGCTTTTCTGTGGAATTGCGGACCACTTCGGCCATGGTCTCGGCGATGACGTCGCCATCGGGCATCAGGCCCGTCTGCAGGATGTCCCGCAGCTCGGCGTCGCTCCACTTGCGCAGGTGCGTGGGCGTCAGGTTCGGCACGCTCTTGCCGTCGGGTCCCTTGGCCGTGCCCGCGAGTTGCAGATCCCGGCGCGGGCCTCCGAGGAAGTTGCGCGGGGTATGGCATTCGCCGCAGTGTCCGAGGGCCTGAACAAGGTAGGCGCCGCGATTCAGCGCGGCGCCGCGGCCCGGTTCGTCGCGGAACGCTCCCGGCGAGAAGTACAGCCACTTCCAGCCCGCCAGCACAAAGCGAAAACCGAACGGAAACCGCAGCTCGTGCGCCTGGTTGGGTCTTGCGTTCGGCGGCAGGGCGCGCAGGTAGGCCCAAAGATCACGCAGGTCGGCGTCCGTGACGCGCGTGAACGAGGGATAGGGGAACGCCGGAAAATAGTGCGCGCCGTCGGGCCGCAGGCCTTCGCGCATGGCGCGCACGAAATCGGCTTCGCTCCATTTGCCCAGGCCCGCGTCCGGGTGCGGCGTGAGATTGGGGCCGTAGAACGTGCCAAACGGCGTGTGCAGCGCCCTGCCGCCGGCGTAGGGCACGGCGCCTTCCTTCTTCTCGGTATGGCAGCCGAGACAACCGCCTGCCTGGGACAGATACTCGCCCCGCTTCGCGTTTCCTTGCGCCTGCGCCGAGCCGAGCAGCGCGGCCGCGAGCAGCAGCGCGCCGAACGCGCGCAGCATCAGCGCAAGCCGGCGGCGTACTCGGCGACCGCCTTGATTTCCCGGTCGCTCATGCGCGCCGCGACGCCGCGCATCATGCCGTTCGGGTCATTGGCGCGCGCGCCGGTGCGAAATGCGACGAGCTGTGCTTCCACGTATTCGGCGAACTGTCCGGCGATACGCGGATACTGGGCGGGGATGCCCGCGCCGGTCGGCCCATGGCAGCCCGAGCAGGCGGCAACACCCGTCGCGAGGTTGCCGCCGCGGTAGATCTTCTGGCCGAGCGCGGCCAGGTCCTTGTCCTTGGCTGCCGCCGGCTTCAGTTTCTGCGCCGCGTAGTAGGCGGCAAGGTCGCGCAGGTCCGCGGCCGAGAGGTTGGCGGTCATTCCGGCCATCACGGCATTTTCCCGCTCGGCTTTCTTGCCGCCCTGGGCCCTGAAATTGACCAACTGCTTATGCAGGTACTCGTAGAACTGTCCCGCGATCTTCGGATTGGCGGGCAACTGGCTGTTGCCGTCGGCCGCGTGGCAGGCCGCGCAGACCTGGGAGGCGATCGCCTGTCCCTTCGCCGCGTCCGGCGTGGCCGGCGCCTGCGCGCCCGCCATGGCGGGCCAGACAAGCGCGGCGCTGGCAAATGTCGCCAACAATCGGGTCATGCGGCTGCTCCCTGGGAATACTCGTGGAATGCCGCGATTTTATTAGAATTTCCGTCTTTCAGCATCGGTTCGCCACCGTGTCTTCCCTGCAGCAAGCGCGCTTTCTCGCATCCGCCGCCACGGTCCGGGATTTCCCTCCGCAAGCGGGGCCCGAGCTTGTCTTCGCGGGGCGGTCCAACGTGGGCAAGTCGAGCGCACTCAATGCGCTCGCCGGCCGCAAGCGCCTCGCCTTCGCCAGCAAGACGCCGGGGCGCACGCAAACAATCAATTTCTTCGAACTCGGCGGCGGCGGCCGGCTGGCCGACCTGCCCGGCTACGGTCATGCGCGCGCACCGAAGGCGCTGCGGGCGACCTGGGACAAACTGATCGGCGGTTATCTCACCGGGCGCGGAACGCTCGTGGGTATCGTTGTGCTGATGGACGCGCGCCGACCGCTCACCGCGCAGGATCGCCAGTTCCTGGAATGGCTGCGACCGGTCGCCGCGGAACGCCTCGTCCTGCTTTCCAAGGCCGACAAGCTCGCGCGGGCCGCGCGGGCAAACGCGCTCGCGGCGACCCGCGCCGCGCTCGCGCAGGCGTCGATGCCGGCGCAAGTCATCCTTTTTTCCAGCAAGAGCGGCGAAGGCGTGGCCGAAGCACGGGCGCTGCTCGAGGGTTGGCTCAAGAATAAAAAGCCCCCGGAAAAGGGGAACTAAACCGGGGGCGGAAAACGCCCCGGCTTGGCGCCGGGGCAACCCGCTCAGGGAGGTGAAGCGGGAGACGACTTGCATCGTCTGAGAGTAAGATGGCCGCCCGGCAAAATAGTTCCCCGCTCGCAAAACTTCCCTAATAATCATATGAATATCTACGGCTCCTTTCCCTCGGTACGGATGCGGCGCATGCGCCGCAACGAGTTCTCGCGCCGGCTGATGCGCGAACACACGCTCGGCACCGACGACCTGATCTATCCGGTGTTCGTCATCGAGGGGAAAAACCGCGTCGAGAAAGTGGCCTCCATGCCGGGCGTCGAGCGCATGAGCGTGGATCGGCTGCTGGCGCATGCCGATCGTTGCGTGAAGCTGGGGATTCCGGTGCTCGCGCTGTTTCCGGCAATCGAGCAGCGTCTGAAAACCCTCGATGGCCGCGAGGCCTTCAACCCGAAGGGTCTTGTTCCGCGCGCGGTCGCGGCGCTGAAAAAGCGCTTCCCCGAGCTGGGCATCATGACCGACGTGGCGCTCGATCCGTATACCTCGCACGGTCAGGACGGCGTCATCGATGCCGATGGCTATATCCTCAACGACGTCACGCTGGACGTGCTGCAGAAGCAGGCGCTCGCGCAGGCGAGCGCCGGCGTGGACATCGTGGCGCCCTCGGACATGATGGACGGGCGCATCGGCCGCATTCGCGGGGCGCTGGAAGCGAAGGGCCACATCCACACGAAGATCATGGCCTACTCGGCGAAGTACGCCTCCGGCTTCTATGGCCCGTTCCGCGACGCGGTGCAGTCGGCGAAGAGCCTGGGCAAGTCCGACAAGAAGACCTACCAGATGGATCCGGCCAACTCGGATGACGCGCTGTGGGAGGTAGGGCTGGATCTCGCCGAAGGCGCCGACATGGTGATGGTCAAGCCCGGCATGCCGTACCTGGACATCGTGCGCCGCGTGAAGGACGAGTTCAAGGCGCCCACCTTCGTCTACCAGGTCTCGGGGGAGTACGCGATGCTGCGCGCGGCCATCGGCAACGGCTGGCTGCCCGAGTCCTGCATCCTGGAGTCGCTGCTGGCGTTCAAGCGCGCCGGCGCCGATGGCATCCTCTCCTACTTCGCGCTCGAGGCCGCGGCAGCGCTGCAGCGTTAGGCGATCCGCGGGAGGCGCCTACTCGCGCGCGCGCGCGAACTCGGCCAGCGCCGCGGGCTCGAGCACCGTAACGCGCTCGCGGCCGATGCGCACCCAGCCGCGCTGCTCGAAGCTGCGCAGCAGCCGGCTGACGATCTCGCGCACGCTGCCCAGCTCCTCGGCAAGGCGCTGCTGCGAGCTTTCGATCACCGGACCACGCCGGGTCAGCAATTGGGCGAGGCGAGCATCGAGCCGCCTGAAGGCGACCTCCTCGACCAGCTCCATGACCTCGCTCAGCCGCTCGCCGTAGCTGCCGAAGACGTAGCGGCGGAACGGCTCAAATTGCAGCATCAGCTCGTGGAACTGCGCGGGCGGGATGCTCAGGATCTCCACCCGCGTCTCGGCCACGCCCGCGGCGGCGTAGTCGGAATGGCCGAGCAGGCAGCCGCCCGAGAGGATGCAGCTCTGGCCGGGCTCGACGCGGTACAGCAGGATCTCGCGGCCGCTGGGCGCGGTCTTGAAGACGCGCACGCTCCCCGAGAGCACGAGCGGATAGCCGCGGCAGGGCTGCTTCGCGTCGAACAGCACGCCGCCCGCGGGCGCGCGCAGCAGCTGCGCCTCCTCGAGCAGCGCCTCGAGCCGCGCCGGCGGCAATTCCGCGAAAAAGGGAAAACCCCGCAGCAGATGCGCGCGCAGGGCTTGCTTGTCGGCGGCGGCGAACTCTTGCACCGGGTGGCGGGGCGGTCTATCGGCTCCCGAGTGTAGCCCAGCCGCGCAGCGTCCCGTAACCATGCGTTCTCTTCCGGATCCGGATGCCGCCGCGCCACGGATGTGGAACCTTGGTCACAGACAGCGCGCTTGCGCGGCCCGCATACTGCCGCCATCGCAATCCGTGTTCCCATTTGACGGAGGTCAATGTGCCGCTGGAAAGGCTGATCAGAATCCTCGCAGGATCGTTCGTGCTCGCTTCGCTCGCCCTCGGCGTGAAGGAAAGTCCGCTCTACGTGAATGCCGGATTCCTCTGGTTCACGGCGTTCGTAGGCGCCAACCTGCTGCAGGGCGGCTTCACGCGCTTCTGTCCGCTGGAGATCGTGCTGAAGAGAATCGGCGTCAAGGAGGCCGCCTGCGCATGACTACGACCGCAACTGCCGTGCCGACGCTCGAGGCGCTGCTCGCCAGCTCCGCGTTGCCGGTGGTCGTCGATTTCTGGGCGCCCTGGTGCGGTCCGTGCCGCGCGCTGGCGCCGGCGATCGAGAAAGCGGCGAGCGAACTCGCCGGCAAGGCGCGCTTCGTGAAGGTCAACGTCGACGAGCGGCAGGCGCTCGCCGCGCGCCACGGCATCCGCGCCGTGCCGACGCTGGTCCTCTTTCGCGCCGGTGCCGAGGTGAAGCGCCACTCGGGCGTGCTCGACGCCGGAGCGCTCGCGCGCTGGGTCCGGGAGTAGCGGCCGCGTGCGGCAGTTCGCCCTCCTCCTCGCCATCGCCGCAGCCGCCGCGCTCGCGGCCTGCGGAGAGGCGCCGCCGCCCAAGGCGCCGCCCGCCGTGGCGCTGAAAGCGGCCGCGGTCGAGCTGCGCGAGGTCGACCTCACCACCTCGGCCGAGGCGCTCGTCGAGGCGGTGCGCCAGTCCACCGTCTCCGCGCAGATCGCCGGGCGCATCGTGGATCTGCGCTTCGACGTGGGCGATGTCGTCAAGAAGGGCGAAGTGATCGTGCGCATCGACGAGCGCGCCGCCACGCAGGCGCTCGCCGCGAGCGAGGCGCAGGTGCGCGAGGCCGAGGCCGCCGCGCGCAACGCGCGCGTGAGCCTGGAGCGCTCGCGCCAGCTGCTCGCGCAGAAGTTCGTCAGCCAGGCCGCGGTGGACAAGGCCGAGGCCGACTACAAGCAGGCGCAGGCGCGCCTCGCGGCGATGCTCGCCGGCGCCGGCGCGGCCGCCACCGAGCGCAGCTTCGCGACCGTCATCGCGCCCTACAGCGGCGTGGTGTCCGCGCGCCATGTGGAACTCGGGGAGATGGCGGTGCCCGGCAAGCCGCTGATGACCGGGTTCGATCCCTCGTCGCTGCGCGCCGTGGCGAGCGTGCCGCAGGCGCAGGTGGCCGCGATCCAGGCCTCGGGCAAGGCGCGCCTCGAGATTCCCTCGCTCGAGCGCTGGATCGATGTGCGCCAGGTCACCGTGATGCCCGCGGCCGATCCGCGCACGCACACCACTCGCGTGCGCCTCGAGCTGCCCGAAGACCTGCGCGGCGTCTATCCGGGCGTGTTCGCGCGCGCGCATTTCACCGTGGGTCGCGCCCCGCGCCTGCTCGTGCCGCGCGCGGCCGTGTTCCATAGAAGCGAGCTGACCGGCGTTTACGTGATCGACGGCAAGGGCGTGCCGCGGTTGCGGCAAATCCGCCTCGGCACTGCGGGCGACGAAAACGCGGTCGAAGTGCTCGCCGGCCTCAAGCCCGGCGAGCGCGTCGCGCTGGAGCCCGTCAAGGCCGGCATGGCCGGCGCGGGCTAGCCGGGGGCGCGCCGTGGGCATTTCCGGCCGGATCGCGCGCTATTTCCAAGACTCCGCGCTAACGCCGCTCGCGGCGCTGCTCGCGCTCCTGCTCGGCGCCTTCGCGGTGGCGGTCACGCCGCGCGAGGAGGAGCCGCAGATCGACGTCACGATGGCGAACGTCTTCGTCGGCTTCCCCGGCGCTTCGGCGCGGGATGTCGAGGCGCTCATCGCCGGCCCGGCCGAGCAGGTGCTCGCGCAGATGAGCGGCGTAGAACACGTGTTCTCGGTGTCGCGCCCCGGCATGGCGGTGCTCACCGTGCAGTTCAAGGTCGGCGTGCCGCGCATCGACGCGCTGGTGCGCCTGCACGACACCATCGCCACCAACCGCGACTGGATCCCGCCCGAGCTCGGCATCCTCGAGCCGGTGATCAAGCCCAAGGGCATCGACGATGTGCCGGTGGTCGCGCTCACGCTCTCCAGCGCCGACCCGGCGCACGGCGCCTACGACCTGGAGCGCGTCGCGCACGCCGCGGAAGCCGAGTTGAAGCGCGTGCCCGGCACGCGCGAGGTGCGCACGATCGGCGGTCCGGGGCGCGCGCTGCGCGTGCTGCTCGATCCGGACCGCCTCGGCGCGCACGGCGTCTCGGCGCTGGATGTGCGCAACGCGCTGCAGCTTGCCAACGTTTCGCTGCCGAGCGGGCGCCTCGTGCGCGGCAACAAGGAGATCGTGGTAGAGACCGGCAATTACCTGGAGAGCGCGGCCGACGTGAAGGGCCTCGTCGTCGGCACATTCGCGGAGCGGCCCGTGTACGTGTCCGACGTCGCCGAGGTCGTCGACGGACCGGACCAGCCCTCGCGCTACGTCTGGACCGGCGACGCGAAGGGAGAGCAGCCCGCGGTGACGCTGCAGATCACCAAGAAGCCGGGCGAGAACGCGGTGGACGTGGCGCGGCGGATCGAGGCGCGCGTGGCCGAGCTGCGCGGCGCGATCATCCCCGACGACGTGCGGGTGACGCTCACGCGCGACTATGGCGCCACCGCCAACGACAAGGCGCGGCAACTCATCCAGAAGTTGTTTTTTGCGACGCTCTCGGTGGTGGCGCTGGTGCTCGCCGCGCTCGGGCGGCGCGAGGCGCTGATCGTCGGCGCCGCCGTGCTGCTCACGCTCGCGGCGACGCTGTTCGCCTCCTGGGCCTGGGGCTTCACGCTCAACCGGGTGTCGCTGTTCGCGCTCATCTTCTCGATCGGCATCCTGGTCGACGACGCGATCGTGGTGGTCGAGAACATCCACCGCCGCGCGATTCTCGAGCGCAAGCCGCTCGCCGAAGTGATCCCGGCGGCGGTGGACGAGGTGGGCGGCCCCACCATCCTCGCCACCCTCACGGTGATCGCCGCGCTGCTGCCGATGGCGTTCGTCACCGGTCTCATGGGCCCGTACATGAGCCCGATCCCGATCAACGCCAGCATGGGCATGCTGATCTCGCTCGCGATCGCATTCACCGTCACGCCCTGGCTCGCGCTGAAGCTGCTCGGGCATGCGCAAGCGCATTCGGAGCGAAATTGGTTTGGGGAGTTTTTCTCTCGCTTGCTTGTTCCATTCGTGAATCAGGAGCGAAAGAGAAAACGGCTTCTCTACGGCATTGTCATCGCAATCCTGGGCTCGGTCGGGCTGGCGGGCGTGAAGCTGGTGGTGCTGAAAATGCTGCCCTTCGACAACAAGTCGGAGTTCCAGGTGCTGGTGGACATGCCGGCCGGCACGCCGGTGGAGATCACCGCCGCGGTGCTGCACGAGATGGGCGCGCACCTCGCCGGCGTGCCGGAGGTCACCGACTACCAGGCCTACGCGGGCACGGCCTCGCCGATCAACTTCAACGGCCTGGTGCGCCAGTACTACCTGCGCAGCGATTCCGAAATGGGCGACCTGCAGGTCAACCTGCTGCCGAAGGACGCGCGCCACCGCAAGAGCCACGACATCGCGCAAGGCGTGCGGCCGGCGCTCGAGGCGATCGCCGCGCGCTGGGAGGCGAAGGTCAAGGTGGTGGAAGTCCCGCCCGGGCCGCCGGTGCTCTCGCCGATCGTCGCCGAGGTCTACGGGCCCGACGAGGTGGGCCGGATTCGGGTGGCCAAGCGCGTGCGCGAAGCGTTCGCGGCGACGCCCGACGTGGTCGGCGTGGACGACTCCGTGGAAGACGCCGCGCCGCGCATCCGCCTCAGGGTGGACCAGGCGAAAGCCTCGCTCGCGGGCATCTCGCGCCGCGACGTGGTCGAGACCATGCGCATCGGGCTCTCCGGCGCCGACGTGACGCCGCTGCACGACGGCGTGTCCAAGTACGAGGTGCCGGTGCGCGTGACGCTGTCCGCCGAGCGCCGCGGCGAACTGGCCGAATTCCTCAAGCTCACGCTGCGCGCGCCCTCCGGGGCGCTGGTGCCGCTCTCGGAGCTGGTCACGCCGCGGCCGGGCGAGCGCGACCGGCCGATCCATCACAAGGACCTGCTGCCGGTGGTCTACGTGGTGGGCGACCAGGCCGGGCGCGTCGACAGCCCGCTCTACGGCATGTTCGCCGCGCGCGCGAAGCTCGCCGGCACTCCGCTCGAGGAAGGCGGCGCGCTCGGCGAGTACTTCATCCGCCAGCCCTCCGACCCCTACCGAGAATACGCGCTGAAGTGGGACGGCGAATGGCAGGTCACCTACGAGACCTTCCGCGACATGGGCCTCGCCTACGCGGTGGGTCTCGCGCTCATCTACCTGCTGGTGGTGGCCGAGTTCCGCTCCTACCTCGCGCCGCTCATCATCATGGCGCCGATCCCGCTCACGGTGATCGGCGTGATGCCCGGGCACGCGCTGCTCGGCGCCAACTTCACCGCCACCTCGATGATCGGCATGATCGCGCTGGCCGGCATCATCGTGCGCAACTCGATCCTGCTGGTCGACTTCGTCAACCTCAGGGTCGCCGAGGGCCTGCCGTTCCGCGAGGCGGTCCTGCAGTCGGCCGCCGCGCGCGCCAAGCCCATCGCCCTCACCGCGCTCGCGGCGATGATCGGCGCCAGCTTCATCCTCGATGACCCGATCTTCAACGGCCTCGCCATCTCGCTCATCTTCGGCATCCTCGTTGCGACGCTGCTCACGCTCGTCGTGATTCCCGTGCTCTATTACGTCGCCTATCGCAATCGAAAGGAGTTCGCATGAGTTCCTATGGATTTTCCACGCGCGTCGCGCTGCCGTTCGACGAGGCGATCGCCAGGGTCACCGAGGCCCTCAAGGCCGAGGGCTTCGGCGTGCTCACCGAGATCGACGTCCAGGCCACGCTCAAGGCCAAGCTCGGCGTCGAGCACCGTCCCTACCGCATCCTCGGCGCCTGCAACCCGCCGCTCGCGCACCGCGCGCTCACCGCCGAGCCCGACATCGGCCTGCTGCTGCCCTGCAACGTCGTGGTGCGCGAAGAGCCGGACGGCGGCATCGACGTTTCGTTCATGGACCCGGCGATCATGGTGAAGCTCACCGACTCACCGGAGCTGCGCGCGGTCGCCACGCAGGCGCGCGCGAGGCTCGTGCACGTGCGCGACGCGCTGGCGAAGGCGCACGCGCCCGCCTGAGGCGCGCAGAGGGGAAACGATCATGAACGCCAAAGTCTCGCTCGAGCAGAAGAACGACTTCCATTTCGCCGTCGGCTTCGGCGAAGGGATCCCGCCGCTGCACACCGATGAGCAGCCGCCGCTCGGCAAGGGCGCGGGCCCGTCGCCCGACCAGCTGCTTGCCGCCGCGGTGGGCAACTGCATGTCGGCCAGCCTGCTGTTCGCGCTGCGCAAGTTCAGGCAGTCGCCCGAACCCCTGCGCACCGAGGTCGAGCTGGCGACCGGACGCAACGCGGCCAACCGCCTGCGCGTACAGCGCATCGCGGTGCGCATCACGCTCGGGGCGCCGGCCGCCTCGCTGCAGCACCTCGAGCGCGCGCTCTCGCAATTCGAGCAGTTCTGCACGGTCGGCGAGAGCGTGCGCCAGGGCATCCCGGTGGACGTCGAGGTCTACGACAGCACGGGCGCGAAGCTGAAGTAGCTAGCCGAAGACCAGCGCGATACCGTGGGCCTGGTCGGCGCCCAGCGCCAGCGCGCCATCCTTCAGCTCGACGGGAGAAAAACCGCCCTTGCGCAGCGCGCCGGCGGCACGCTCCCGATCGGAGACGCGAAGAAAAAGCGCGCCCACCGCGGGCCGCGCGCGCGCGGGCAGCGCCGCGCCGCCGAGCCGCTGCCGCAGGCGCTCCTCCTCGCAGACGGCGATCGGCGCCGTGCCGGTGTCGATCCTGGCGCCCTCGGCGATCGGCCGCGCGCGCGCGCCGAGCAGGCGTTCATAGCCGCGCGCCTCGGCCGCGAGCACGGCGATGCCGGCGATCTCCGTCACGCCAAGCGCATGCGCCGCATAGCCGCTTCGCCAGACCAGCCCTCTGGTGAAATGCTGGCAAAGGAACATGCGGCAGCCGGGCGTCAGTTCCGGCGGCAGCTGGACGATGCGGAACCTGGCCTCGCCGAGATTCTCGACCGGACGCGAGAAGTCGAGCGGCGCATCCGCGCCGACCCCGGCGGCGGCGAGTTCCGCGTGCGCCGCCGCGGCATCCTGCGTGGCGAGAGCGATCGCCCCCAGACCCTCGCCTGCGGCCAGGAAATCCGTGAAATACTGCATCGCCGGATGCGGCCTGGGAACGGCCAGCAGCTCAATGTAGTCGCTGCCGAACATGAGGCAGTGGTTCTGCGAGCCGAGCGTGTGGTAGCCGCGCGGCGTCAGCCGGAAACCCATGCGTGCGTAGGCGTCGGCGGCCCGGTCGAGATCGCGGACCAGAACGACAACATGATCGACTCCTGCGATATTTCCGCGCATGGCCAAGTCTACCGCCTGCCCGCGCAGCTTCCGCGTCGCGGCAATGCGCGCGGGCGGCGCGAGCGCCGCTAAGGCGCGCCCGCGAGCTCCAGAGTGCGCAGGAAGCGCTCGGCGTTCTGGTAGCCGATCACGCGCAGTCCCTTCACCTCCCTGCCCTCGGGGTCGAAGAAGACGATGCCCGGGGGGCCGAACAGCCGGAAGCGCTTGAGCAGCGCCTGGTGCTCGGCGGTGTTGGCGGTGACGTCCGCCTGCAGGAGCAGCAGGCCGGCCATCTTCGACTTCACGCGCTCGTCGCTGAAGGTGAGCGCCTCCATTTCCTTGCAGGACACGCACCAGTCCGCGTAGAAGTCGAGCATCACCGGCCTGCCCGGGGACTGCAGCTTGTGCTCGAGCTCGGCGACCGAATTCACGCGAATAAACCCCGTGCTGCCGCCCGTGGGCAGCAGCACGGGCCAGACGATCCACACCGCGACCGCGAGCAGCACGACGCCGAACACCTGCTTCACGCGCACCATCCAGGGCCCGGAGCGCGGCAGCAGCGCGCCCTCGGAAACGCCGACCACCAGCAGCGGGATCCCCATGCCGAGCGCCATCGTGAAGAGCGCCGCGCCGCCCAGGGCCACATCGCGCGTCTGGCTGATGTAGAGCAGGGCGCCGGCGAGCGGCGCCGCGACGCAGGGGCTGACGATCACCGCCGAGAGCACGCCCATGCCGGCAACCGAGGCGAGCTTGCCGCCGGCGAGCCGGCCATGCGCCGAAGACAGGCGCTGGCGCAGGAATCCGGGCAGCTGCAGTTCGTAGAGTCCGAACATCGACAGCGCGAGCGCGACGAACACCAGCGCGAAGCTGCCCAGGACCCACGCGTTCTGCAGCGCCGCGGCAAGCATCGCCCCCGACCAGGCCGCCGCGATTCCCGCCAGTGCATAGGCGACCGCCATGCCGAGGACGTACGCGAGCGACAGCAGCAACGCGCGCAGCTTGCCCAGATTGCGTCCTTCGCCGACGATGATCCCCGAGAGGATCGGCACCATTGGCAGCATGCAGGGCGTGAACGCGAGCAGCAGGCCGAAGCCGAGGAAGCTGGCCAGCACGAGCAGCGGGCCGCCCGACTCGAACAGGCGCGCGACCTCGAAATCGCTTGCCTGCAGCGTGAACTCGGCGCGCGGCGCCGAGGGCGTGCCCCGCGCGGGGGCGCTGAACCCGGCGAGCCGGACGCTCGCCTTGCTGTCCATGGGAACGTAGCACACGCCCACGTCGGCGCAGCCTTGCGAAGTGATCCGCAACTGCACCGTGCCCGCCGAGGCCTCCACCGGAAGCCGGATCGCCACCTGCTTGCGGTAGGTTTCCACGTCGCCGAAGAACTCGTCCTTCTTGCGAATGCCCGGCGGGAACTCCGGCGCCCCCAGCTTCGCGTTCGACCCGGAGTCGACGACGAACCGGAACCGCTCGCGGTACATGTAGTAGCCCTCGGCGATCGCGAAGCTGATCTCCACCGTGCGTGCATCCAGCGCGCGCGCCGACATGCGGAACGCCTTCTCGGGCTCGAGCAGATCGTCCACGCCGGCGCCCTGGGCGCCGGTCGCAATCAGGAGCAGAAGCGCGGCCAGTATCCGTTTCATTTCAAGCCCTGGTCTCGGCCTCGACCCAGGCGAGGTACGCGGGCAGGCCGTGCTCGATTGGGACCGCGATGATCTCGGGAAGTTCGTAGGGATGCCCGGCCCGGATCGCCGCCTCCAGCGCC
>JADLES010000170.1 GCA_020845995.1 Burkholderiales bacterium
ACTCGGTGCTGGTGCTGAAGAACGCCGGGCCCCTCGGCGGCCCCGGCTTTCCCGAGTGGGGGATGCTGCCGATCCCAAAGAAGCTCGTGAAGGCAGGCGTGAAGGACATGGTGCGCATCTCGGATGGCCGCATGAGCGGCACCAGCTATGGCACCTGCATCCTGCACGTCGCGCCCGAAGCCTACGTCGGCGGCCCGCTCGCCCTGGTCCGGACGGGTGATCTGATCGAGTTGAATGTGGAGAAGAAGGTCGTGAACCTGAAAATTTCCCCGGAAGAACTCGAAAAAAGAAAAAAATCCTGGCAACGCCCTTCCCCCAAGTACGAGCGCTCCTACGGCGCGATCTTCTCGCGCCACGTCAAGCAGGCGAACGAGGGCTGCGACTTCGACTTCCTCGAGGGCACCGCGCCGACCGCGGACCCGGAGATCCACTAGAGCGAAGCGGCGCTAGGGCTGTGCTTTTTTCGCCGGGTCGCCGGCGGCGCCTGCCGCTTCCCAGCCGCCGCCGAGCGCGAGGTGCAGGTTGACCCGTTGCACCAGCTGCTCGGCCTCGACGTGCAGCAGCGCGGTGCGCGCGCCGTACAGCGCGAGCAGCCGCTCCTGCACCGCGCGCAGGTCGCCCGAGCCGACCCGGTAGCGCACGCCCGCGAGCTTCAGCGCGTGCGCGTTCTCCGCCATCGCCGCGTGCAGCGCGGTACGCCGCTCCGCGAGGGAAGATTCCGACGCCAGCGCGCTTTCCGCTTCGCCGAACGCGCGCACGCCGATGCGCCCGTATTCCGCCACCGCGACCTTCTGCTCGGCGGTGCGGATCTCGACCTGCGCCTCCAGCGCGCCGCCGCTGAACAGCGGGCCGAGGATGTTCAGGCCCAGGCTCCACACCGGCACCGGTCGGTCCGCCAGCAGGAACAGGTCGCTGGACAGGTGCGAGCCGCTCGCGGCGAGCGAGATGCGCGGCATGCGCGCCGCCTTCGATTCCTGGACGCGGTAGAACGCTTCCGCCACGCGCCGCTCGGCGGCGACGACGTCGGGGCGGCGCTCGAGCAGTTCGGCCGGAATTCCCGCCGGCACCCGCGCCGGTACGGGCGAGAGCGCCGCGGCTACCTCCACAGCGGCCGCCGGGTAGCGGCCGGCGAGCGCTTCCAGCGCGCGCAGCGCCTGCTGGCGCGCGAGCTCGAGGCGCTCGACCGCCTCGCGGTAGCCCTGCGCCGACGCACGCGCGAGCGTGACGTCGTATTCGTCGCCCGCGCCGACGCGCTGCCGGTCGAGGGCGAGCGCGACCAGGCGCTCCGCGGCGCGCAGCATGTCCTCGGCAACACCCTTCTGCAGCCGCGCTTCCACCGCCAGGAACCAGCTCTTCGCCACCAGCGCGGCGATCGATTGCCGCGCGTATTCGGCATCGAGCACCGTGGACTCGTACTGGAAGCGCCCCGCCTCGCGCTGCGAGCGCACGCGGCCCCAGAGGTCGAGCTCCCAGCTGAGGAAGACGCCGTACAGCTGCGCCTCGCTGCTCTTGTTGCTCAGCTTGCCCAGGCCGCGGGCGAGCACGTTCACCTGCGGGTAGATCTCGGCGCCGGCCAGCCTGGCGTGGCCCGCGGCCTCCTCCACGCGCGCCGCGGCAATGCGCAGGTCGTGGTTGAAGCGGATCGCCTCGCGCACCAGCGCCTCGAGCTGCGCGTCCTGGAAGCTGGCGAGCCAGCCGTCGGCGACGGCCCCGCTCGCCGCGCTCCTCGCCGACCACTGCCCGGGCGGCGCGGCATTCGCCAGCGCATCGCGGCGCAGTTCCACCGGATCGGGCGGCGGCTTGAGCGCGCAGCCGGCCAGCGCGGCGGCCACGGGCAGAGCGAGGAGCGCGCGGCGCACGTTCGCCTCAGTGCAGCTTGAGGATCAGGTAATTCATGTAGGCGCCGACGCGCAGGATCACCTTGCGGATGATGTGAATCATCGCCCCGCGCTCGGTGTAGATCGCCGCCTGGCCCGCGGCCCCCGCCGCCATCAGGTACTGGTGGTCCTTTTCGGCGATGGTGAACTTCACCGCAAAGCGGCCGGGCGGCTGGTTGAGCACCCCGATCATCGGCAGCGTGCCGCTCTGCGGCAGCTGGCCCTGGCCCTGCGCCCAGATGATCGAGTCCACCTTGCCCTTGATCACGCGGCCGGGATTCGTCTCCAGCGTGATCTCCACCTCGTTGCCGGGCGCCACCTGGTGCAGCTCGTTCTGGTGGTAGAGCGCCACCACTTGGCCCTTCGCCTCGACCAGGGTCATCACCGCGTTGAACGGCACCCCCGCCACGAAGGCGCCAGGCCGCAGCTGCAGGTTGACCACGTAGCAGTCGCAGGGCGAGAGGGTGGTCGTCTGCTCGAGCTCCCAGCGCGCGTTCTCCAGCTGCGCGCGGATCTGCGCCACCTGCGCGAACTCGCCGTCGACCTTCGCGCCCAGCTTCTGCTGCACGACCTGCTCATTCGCCACCGCCTGCGCGCGCGCCGCCAGCGCGGCCGCCGACTGGCTTTCCAGCTCCTTCAGGTTGGTCTCGGCCTGCTCGAGGTCGAATTTGTTGCCGGCGCCGCTCGCGGCAAGCTCGCGGTTCTGCGCGACGCGCGTGCGCGCGAGCTCCAGCTTCGCGGCGACCTCGGTTTGGCGCGCCTCCGCCTGCCCGATCGCCGCCCGCGCCGCCTTCAGCTGCTCATCGAGCTCGCGCTGGCTCGCCTGGGCATTCGCCAGCTGCGCCGCAAGCTGATTGACCGCGAGCTGGTAGGGCTGCGGATCGATCTTGAAGAGCACGTCGCCCTTCTTCACCAGCCGGTTGCCCTCCTCCACCGCCACCTCGAGCACCCGTCCCCGCACCTGGGACACGATGGGAACGGTGTACTTGAACACGCGCACATCTGCCGACGAAGGCGCGAAGATGTTGAGCATCAGGATCAGCACCGTCAGGCCGACGATGGGAATGATGGCGACGATGACCTGGGTGGTGATGTTCCACGGCAGCCAGCGCAGCTTGATGAAGATCAGCCAGACGAAGAACCCGTAGATGCCTAGGAGGATTGCTTCCACTAGGCGGCGCCCTTGCCCGCCGTCGGCGCCGCGGCGCCCAGCGCGGCCTCAAGCTCGGCGCGCGCGGCGCGCAGCTCACCCGACAGGATGCGCCGGGCGGCGATGTCCTCCAGCTCCGCCACCAGCCGCTCGGCTTCGGCGCGCGGCAGCTTGCCCGCGCGCGCCTCGCGCGCCTTCTCCTGGAAATAGCTCTCGTGCTTGTCGGTGCCGTAAGCGAGCTTGTACTGCACGGGACGCGAATAGGCCCACAGCCAGGCGATCGGCCAGAGCAGGCCGCCAAAGACCAGTGACAGCAGGCACAGCGTGTTGATCGCCGTCTGCTGCGGATGGTGGCGCTTCTCGGCGACCTTCTCGGGCAGGATGTGCACCAGCCAGAACACCACGATGGCCGCGATCGGCACGACGATGAGGACGACGATGGCGAGCCAATCGGCCGCCGTATCCAGCGCCTCGCCGGAAAGGAACGCGGCGCGCGCCGCGCCCGCATGCAGCAGCAAAGTCAACGCAAGGATGCTCTTGCCCATCGACGACTCCTGGACGATGTCAGCCCGGAATTCCTGCCTGCGCAGGAGCGCCATGTTAACCCGGCCGCCGCTCCTCGCCGAGGCCCATTTCCGCGTGCACGACCCCGCCGTCCCGGCGCGTGCGCAGGGCGAGGCCGGCGCGCTCGAACACCTTCAGCATCGCGGCATTGTCGGCGAGCACCTCGGCTTCGAGAGTGGCGAGGCCCGCCGCGCGCGCGAGCGCAGCGAGGTGCCGCATCAGCAGCGAGCCGATGCCCAGACCCTGGTACTCGTCGCCGACCATGAACGCCACCTCGGCGCGCCCCGGACCGCTCACGACGTAGCGGCCGGCGCCCGCGATCACGGTCCCTCCGTCCCGCGCCAGTTCCGCCACCAGCGCCACCTGCCTCGAGAAATCGATCTCCGTGTATCGCGCGATCTCGCTCTCGCTGAGTTCGCGCTTCGACGAGAAGAAGCGCCGGTAGCGCGCTTCCTCGCCGGTGCGCGCGAAGGCTGCCAGCAGCGCGTCGCGGTCCTGCGGCCGCTGCGCGCGGATCGTGATGTCGCGGCCGTCGCGCAGTTTCTCCAGCACCCGGAATGCGGCCGCCTCGCCGCCCGGTCGCGCGCTCGCGCTCAAGACCCGGTGCTCACAGCAGCGCGGGCACAATGTCGACGAAGAGGATCTTGATGATCGTCATGCCCGGGAAAATCATCGCGTAGCCGATGTCCGGCCGGTCGGTGGGCGCGAGCTTGTTGGCGTAAGCGAGGATCGCCGGGTTGCCGCAGGCGCCGGCGACGATGCCCGCCACCTCGTCGTAGGGCATGCGGAACACCCACAGGCCGAGCACGAGGATCGGCAGCACCAGCGCCACCAGCACGACGGCGCCCAGGCCGAGCATCAGGAAGCCGGTGTCGGCGACCGTGGCGGCAAACTTGGGTCCCGAAGACATGCCCACCTGCGCGAGGAACAACGTCAGGCCGAGGTTGCGTAGCACAAGGTTGGCTGAAAGCGGGATGGTCCAGTTCAACCCGCCCGTGCGCCGCAGGTTGCCCAAGATCAGCGCCACAACGAGCACGCCCGACAGCCCGATCGCCAGCTTGCCGATGCCGGGCAGCGGGATCTGGATCGCGCCGATGAGGAAGCCGAGCGCCATGCCGAGGCCGATCGAGATGTAGCTGAACTCGGCGGTACCCTTGATCGAGTCGCCGAAATACTGGCGCAGCGCCTTGAAGTCGTCGCGGTGCGCGAGCACGCCGACGCGGTCGCCGAATTCGAGCACCAGGTCGGGACGGGGCTGCAGGTTGGCGTCGCCGCGCCGCACCTCGGCGACGATCGCCGCCTTCTGCCCGGGCAGCTCGAGGTCGCCGAGCGCGCGCCCGACCACCGTCGGCCGCGAGGCGAACATGCGCAGGTAGTCGAGGTCGCGGCGGTCCTTGACCAGGCGCCCGTGCGCGGGCTCGCCGAGGCTCTTGCCGGCCTGCGCGAGCGCGTCCTTGTTCGTGCCGGCGGCGAGCAGGACGTCGTTCTCGGCGAGCACGAGGCCGGGCGAGGCCGGCTCGTTGCGGCTCTCGCGGCGCAGCGCGACGATCTGCACGCCCGCGGGCAGGGCCTGCGCGACCTCGCCGAGCGGCTTGCCGAAGCACTCCGGATTGCGCAGCGCGATCTCGAGCAGGTCCAGCCCGCCGGCCGCCGGAACCTCGATTTTCGGCTTGAGCAGCAGGAAGAATACGTACAGGAACAGGATCGGCCCGGCGACGCCGAAGGGGTAGGACACCGAGTAGCCCACCGCCGCGTCGTCGTTGCCGAGCGTGACGATCGCGGCCTGCAGCGTGGGCGTGCTCGTGCCCGAGCCCGCGAAAAGGCCCATCGCGTGGCCGACGTTCAGCCCCATCGTCTTCACGAACAGCACGCTCGTGAGTCCCGCCAGCAGCACGCCGATGAGCGCCATCAGGTTCGCCTTCTGCCCGCTCGCGCTCGTCAGACCAAGGAAGAACTGTTTGCCGTACTGCACGCCGACGCCGTACAGGAACAGCGCGAGCCCCAGCGTGCCCACCATGCCCGCGGGCGCGGACTTGGGCGCGAACCAGCCGACCGCCAACGCCACGAACAGCACCGCGCCCACGCCCAGCGAGAAGCCCTTGATGTTGATCTCGCCGACCAGGTAGCCGATGGCGATGGTGAGGAACAGCGCCATCATCGGCTGCTGCTCGAGCAGGGTCCTCAGGAACTCCATGGTCGCTTCCTCCTCAGTAGACGGTCAGGCCGCGGCTGCGGAACTGGCTGCGCACGCGCTCGGTTAGCTCGGCGGCCGGCGGCTCGATCTTTTCGAGCTCGTACTCGAGCCCGAGTTTGTGCCACTTGTCGCGGCCCATCTGGTGAAAGCGCAGGATCTCCACGCGCTCGACGTTCTTCAGGCCGGCGGCGATGTCGGCGAGCTTCTCGACGTTGTCGTGCCCGTCGGTAAGGCCCGGCACCAGCACGAAGCGGATCCAGGCCGGGCGCCCCAGCGCAGCGAGGCGCCGCGCGAAGTCGAGCGTCGGCTGGAGCGGATGGCCGCAGACCTGCTCGAAGGTCGCCGGGTCGCCGCCCTTGATGTCGAGGATCTCCAGGTCGATCAGTTGCAGGTCCTCGTCGCTGAACCGCTCGCCCAGCCGCCCGGCGGTCTCCATGCAGGTGTGCAGTCCGAGCTGCTTGCAGCGCCGGAAGATCTCCATGGCGAAGGCGCGCTGCACCATCGGCTCGCCGCCCGAGAGCGTGATGCCGCCGCCGCTCACTTTCAGCACCTTCGCGTACTTGCCGATCTGGCGCATGGCGCGCGACACCGGCACCGGGTGGCCGTTGCGCTTGTGCCAGGTGTCCGGGTTGTGGCAGAACTTGCAGCGCAGCAGGCAGCCGGTGAGAAAGCCGACGAAGCGGATGCCCGGACCGTCCACGGTGCTGCCGACCTCGTACGAATGCACGTAGCCGACGATGTCCTCTTCCCCGGCCTCGTCCAGGTCGCCCGGGTAGACCGCCAGGTAGTCGTGCGCGGTCTTGCTCTCGGCCGCTCCCTCCCGCGCTATGTGCAGCTCGTAGCGGCTGCCGACCAGCGACTGGCTCATCGCAGGCTTCCTAGATCGCCCCGTGGAAGGTGCGGTTGATGACGTCCTGCTGCTGCTCCTTGGTCAGCTTGACGAAGTTCACCGCGTACCCCGACACCCGGATCGTGAGCTGCGGGTACTTCTCCGGGTGCTTCATCGCGTCCTGCAGGGTCTCGCGGTTGAGCACGTTGATGTTGACGTGGAAGCCGCCGCTGCCGAAATACGCATCCAGCGCCTTGGTGCCGCGCGTGATGCGGTCGGCCTCGCTGCCCAGCGCCGTGGGCACCACCGACAGCGTCAGCGAGATGCCGTCCTCGGCGTCGTCGTACGGGATCTTCGCCACCGACATCAGCGCCGCGAGCGCGCCGTGGCTGTCGCGGCCGTTCGACGGGTTGGCGCCCGGCGCGAAAGCTTCGCCCTTCTTGCGGCCGTCGGGCGTGTTGCCGGTCGCCTTGCCGTAGACGACATTGGAGGTGATCGTCAGCACCGACTGCGTGTGCACTGCGTTGCGGTACGTAGGGTAGGCGCGGATCTTCTCCATCATCCTCGACACCAGCAGCTTGGCGATGTCGTCGGCCTGATCGTCGTTGTTGCCGTAGCAGGGATACTCGCCCTCGACCTTGAAATCGACCATCAGGCCGCGCTCGTCGCGCACCGGCTTGACCTTCGCATGCTTGATCGCCGACAGGCTGTCGGCGGCGTGCGACAGGCCGGCGATGCCGCAGGCCATGGTGCGCAGGATGTCGCGGTCGTGCAGCGCCATCTCGATCGCCTCGTAGCAGTACTTGTCGTGCATGAAATGGATGACGTTGAGCGCGTTGACGTAGGTCTTCGCCAGCCAGTCCATCATCGGCTCGAACCGGCTCATGACCTCGTCGTACTTGAGAACGTCGCCCGTGATCGGCGCGAGCATCGGCCCTACCTGCTCGCCCGTGATCTCGTCGCGGCCGCCGTTCAGCGCGTAGAGCAGGGTCTTCGGCAGGTTGACGCGCGCACCGAAGAACTGCATCTGCTTGCCGATGCGCATCGCCGACACGCAGCAGGCGATCGCGCAGTCGTCGCCCCACTTCGGGCGCATCAGGTCGTCCGACTCGTACTGGATCGAGCTGGTGTCGATCGAGGCCTTGATCGCGTAGCGCTTGAAGCCCTCGGGCAGCTGCGTCGACCAGAACACGGTGAGGTTCGGCTCGGGCGCGGGGCCGAGGTTGTAGAGCGTGTGCAGCATGCGGAACGCGGTCTTGGTGACCAGCGTGCGCCCGTCCTCGCCCTGGCCGCCGACCACCTCGGTGACCCAGACCGGGTCGCCGGAAAAGAGCTGGTTGTACTCCGGCGCGCGCAGGAAGCGCACGATGCGCCACTTGATGACCAGGTCGTCGATGATCTCCTGCGCCTGCAACTCGGTGAGCTTGCCCTCGCGGATGTCGCGCTCGAAGTAGATGTCCCAGAACGTGGACAGGCGCCCCGCCGACATCGCCGCGCCGTTTTGCTGCTTGATCGCGGCCAGGTAGCCGAAGTAGGTCCATTGCACCGCTTCGCGCGCGTCGCGCGCCGGGGCGGAGAGGTCGAAGCCGTAGCGCTTGCCCATCTCCTTCAACTCTTTGAGCGAGCGGATCTGCTCGGCCAGCTCCTCGCGCAGCCGGATCACCTCCTCGGTGGAATGGCGCTCGTCGAGCTCCGCCTTCTCGCGCGCCTTGTCGGCAAGCAGGAAGTCGACGCCGTACAGCGCCACGCGCCGGTAGTCGCCGACGATGCGGCCGCGGCCGTAGGCGTCCGGCAGTCCCGTCACCACGCCCGAGGAGCGCGCCCTGCGGATCTCCGGGGTATAGGCGTCGAACACGCCGTCGTTGTGCGTCTTGCGGTACTTGGTGAAGATTTCGCCCAGCGCCGGGTCCGGCTTGTAGCCGTAGGATTCCAGGCTCGCGGCGACTACGCGCCAGCCGCCGAAGGGCATGATCGCGCGCTTGAGCGGCGCGTCGGTCTGCAGGCCAACGATGATTTCGTTCGGCTTGTCGATGTAGCCGGGTGCGTGCGCGAGGATGCCCGAAGGCACCTGCGAAACGTCGAGCACGCCTTTCTCGCGCTCCTTCTCGAGCAGCGGCTGCAGCGTCTCCCACATCCTCTTCGTGCGTTCGGTCGCGCCCTGCAGGAATTTGCCGTCGCCCTCGTAGGGCTTGTAGTTGCGCTGGATGAAGTCGCGCAGGTTGACGCGCGTCTGCCAGGCGCCGGGCGCAAAGCCGCGCCACGCATCGTCCCGCCGTTCGTTGCTCGATTTCGGGTTTGCCGACATCGTCTCCTCCTCTTCTTCTAAACGGGCGCAATCTCCGTGGCGACCAGGCGCGCGGTGTGCCGCGCGATCATCAGTTCCTCGTTGGTCGGAATCACCCACGCGCCGACGCGGCTGCCCGCCGCGCTGATGCGCGGTCCGCCCGCGGCGTTGGCCTGTTCATCGAGTTCCACGCCCAGCCAGGCCGCGCCGCGGCAGATGCGCGCGCGGGTCTCGGCGCTGTTCTCGCCGATGCCGGCGGTGAATACGAGCGCGTCCACGCCGCCCAGTGCCGCGGCGAGCGAGCCCAGCTCGCGCACGATGCGGTAGACGAAGACGTCCACGGCGGCCTTCGCGCGCGGCTCGGGCGATTCGAGCAGCTCGCGCATGTCGCTGGAGATTCCCGACATGCCGAGCA
>JADLES010000171.1 GCA_020845995.1 Burkholderiales bacterium
CCATCGCCGAGGTCGCCGGCTGGCGCATCATGCTCTCGCCCGAATCGGTGCTGCTGGCGGTCGCCTTCGCCTTCGCGATCGGCGTGTTCTTCGGCTTCTACCCGGCGCGCAAGGCGGCGCGCCTCAATCCGGTCGAGGCGCTGCGCTTCGAATGAACGCTAGGCGTACCGGCGCCGCAGATAGCGCTCGAGCGCATCGCGCCACGGCGCCAGCGTAATCCCGAGCCGGCGCGCCTTATGGTTGGCGAGCACCGAATAGAGCGGCCGGCGCATGGTGCCGCTCCTGCCCTGCCGGTCCACGGGCAGCACGCGCGCCGGGAGGCCGAGAATCTCTGCGATGGCCAGCGTCAGCTCGTACCAGCTGCACTGCCCTTCGTTCACCAGGTGGTAGATGCCGGGCGCGAGCGCCGGCGCCGCGGCGAGCGCGAATACGGCGCGGCTGAGATCGTCCGTGGAGGTGGGCGCGACGACCTGCTCGCAAGCCATCTCGATGGTCTTGCCCGCGCGCGCATCGGCCACCCGGCCATCGACGAAGTTGCCGCCCTTGGCGCGCGTCCCCGACTGGCCGTACAGGCCGCAGGTGCGAATGATCACCGCGTGCCCGGGAGCCGCGGCGAGCGCCGCGTGCTCGCCCGCGAGCCGGCTGATGCCGTAGATCTGCAGCGGCCGCGGCAGGTCGTCCTCGCCCCAGGGAGTCCGCCGCTCCCCGCCGAACACATAGTCGGTGCTGAACGTGAACAGACGCGCGCCCGCCTCCGCGCAAATCAGGGCAAGGTCGCGCACCGCCGTGCAGTTGACCCGGAACGCCTCTTCCGGCCGCTCTTCGCACTGCGGCACGTTGTGAAACGCCGCGCAGTTCACCACCAGTTCCGGCCGGTGGCGCGCCACCGCGGCGCGCACCTCGCCCGGCCGCGTGAGATCGAGTTCCGCGCGCTGCGGTGCCGCGATCTCGTGGCCCGGATTGTTGCGCAGCAGGTCACCGCCCAGTTGACCCGTGGACCCGATCAGCAGCATGCGCATCGGCGGAATTATCGCAGTTGCATCGTCGCGCTACTTGCCCTCGCGCTCAGTTCCTGCGCGCTCAGCCCGCCCGGCGGCGAGTCGAGGAGCTACGTCAACCCGGTCCTGGAACGCGACTTCCCCGACCCGGCGGTCCTGCGCGACCCGGATGGATGGTTCTATGCCTACGCCACGCAGGGCCTCTCGGGCGGCAAGCCGATCAACATCCAGGTGGCTCGCTCCCGCGACCTCGTCTCCTGGGAACATCTCGGCGACGCGCTGCCGCGAAAACCCGATTGGGCGGCGACCAAGCAGGATTTCTGGGCGCCGCACGTGATCCATGACTCCGCGCGCGGACGATACGTCATGTACTACTCCGCCGAGCCGGACGACGCCAAAGGCAAATGCCTTGCGGTCGCGACATCCACCTCGCCCTCGGGGCCGTTTGCGGACCAGGGAGCACCGCTGCTTTGCGGCGATGGCATCGAAAACATCGACCCCATGGCCTTCGACGACCCGCGGACCGGCAAGCGGCTGCTGTACTGGGGTTCGGGCCGCAAGCCGATCCGGGTCAGGGAACTGGCGCCGGACCGACTCGGTTTCCGGCCCGGCAGCGCCGCGGTCGAGCTGCTCTATCCGGACCCGCAGCAGCGATACCGATCGCTGATTGAAGGTGCGTGGATCGCGTTTCGCGACGACACCTACTACCTTTTTTTCTCCGGCGACCGCTGCTGCACGCATGAAGTTCGCTACGCCGTCATGGTTGCGCGCGCCGCCACGGCTTTCGGTCCGTTCGAGCGGCTTGACGGCGCAATCCTCGAATCCAATGAAAGCTGGCCCGCGCCCGGGCACAACAGCATCGCCACCGACGCTGCCGGCAACGACTGGATCGTCTATCACGCGTTCCGCGGCAACGCCCGGGTCATGATGCTCGATCGCATCATCTATGACGGCGGCTGGCCGCGTGTCGCTGGAGGACGTCCGTCAACGACGCGACAGGCCGCGCCGGACACGGGGCGGTAAAATCGACCGCATGAAAGCCGTCATCCTCGCCGGCGGGCTCGGTACCCGCATCATGGAAGAATCGAACGCCCGGCCCAAGCCGATGATCGAGATCGGCGGCCGGCCGATGCTCTGGCACATCATGAAGATCTACTCGCATCACGGCATCAACGATTTCGTGGTGTGCCTCGGCTACAAGGGCTATATCGTCAAGGAGTACTTCGCCAACTACTTCCTGCACATGGCCGACGTTACCTTCGACATGGCCGCGAACCGCATGGAAGTGCACCAGAAGCACGCCGAGCCCTGGCGCGTGACGCTGGTGGACACCGGCGAGCACTCGGGCACCGGCGGGCGGCTCAAGCGCGTTGCCCCGTACCTGAAGGACGAGGACGATTTTTGCTTCACCTACGGCGACGGCCTTTCCGACGTCGACGTGCGCGCGAGCATCTCGTTCCACCGCGGACACGGACTGCCAGCGACGGTCTGCGCCGTCACCCCGCCGGGACGGTTCGGCGCGCTCGAACTCGCGGCGGAGCGCGTTCTCTCATTCCAGGAGAAACCCCCGGGCGACGGCGGCATGATTAATGGCGGCTTCTTCGTCCTCAAGCGCGCGGTGCTGGACCTGATCGCGGAGGAGCGAACGGCCTGGGAAGCCGAACCCCTCAACGGACTGGCGCGACGCGCCCAGCTGGCGGCCTGGCGGCACCGCGGCTTCTGGCACCCGGTGGATACGCTGCGCGATCGCCAGCACCTGGAGTCGCTCTGGGCGGAAGGCAAGGCGCCGTGGAAGCTCTGGACCTGAGCTTCTGGCGCGGCCGGCGGGTATTCCTGACAGGCCACACCGGATTCAAGGGCAGTTGGCTGGCGCTCTGGCTGCGCGCCCTTGGTGCCGAGGTCACGGGCTATGCGCTTGCGCCCGCGACGCGTCCGAGCCTATTCGAAGTCGCGCAGGCAGGGTCGGGAATCCGCTCCCATATCGCAGATATCCGCGACGGCAAGGCGCTCGGCCGGGCGCTGGACGATGCGCGGCCCGAGATCCTCTTTCACCTCGCCGCGCAAGCCCTGGTGGGGACGGGCTACGAGCAGCCGGTGGAGACGTACTCGGTCAACGTGGTGGGCACAGCGCAGGTGCTCGAATGCGCGCGTCGCGCGCGCGGCCTGCGCGCCGTGGTCGGCGTGACGAGCGACAAGTGCTACAACAACCGCGAGCGGCTCGAAGGCTACCGCGAGGATGAGCCGCTCGGGGGCCGCGATCCCTACAGCAGCAGCAAGGCAGGCGCCGAGCTGGTGCTCGCCGCCTACCGCGAGTCCTTCCTCAAGCCGCAGGGTGTCGCCGTCGCGAGCGCCCGTGCCGGCAATGCGATCGGCGGCGGTGACTGGGCGCCCGACCGGCTCGTGCCGGATCTGTTCGCCGCGTTCGCGCGCGAGCAACCGGCGAACCTGCGCCGGCCGCTATCGGTACGCCCCTGGCAACACGTTCTCGACCCGCTTGCCGGCTACCTGGCGCTCGGGCGCGGGTTGCTGCAGGAGGGCGAGAAATTCGCCGAGGCCTGGAACTTCGGCCCGGACGACGAGGGACTGGTCAATGTCAGCCAGGTCGCGCGCCGCCTCGTCGCGATGTGGGGCAAGGGCGCGCGCTGCGTGGAGGCGGCGACCGGCAGCACGCCGCACGAGGCGCACCTGCTCCATCTGGACGCGCGCAAGGCGCGCGCGCGCCTGGGCTGGCGGCCGCGCTGGAACCTGGATGCGGCGCTGCGCGCTGCCTTCGACTGGCAGCGTGCATGGCTGTCGGGAGCGGACATGCGCGCCTTCTCCCTGCTCCAGATCGAGCGCTACAGCGCGGCCGCCGGGTGAGCCAGGAACGACGCCGTCGCGAGATCCTCGACCTGGTGCGCGCGTTCGCGGCCGATTCCCTTGCGCCGCGCGCCTTCGCGCGCGGACAGACCATCGTTCCCGCCTCGGGCAAAGTACTGGCAGCGGAGGACCTCGTCTCGCTGGTGGATGCGTCGCTCGATGGCTGGCTGACCACCGGACGCTTCAACGAAGCCTTCGAGGCGAAGCTCGCCAGCTATCTGGGGGTGCGTGCCGCACGCACCACCAATTCGGGATCGTCGGCCAATTTGCTCGCCGTCAGCGCGCTCACCTCGCCATTGCTCGGCACACGCGCGCTCAAGCCCGGCGACGAGGTGATCACCGCCGCCGCGGGGTTCCCGACGACCGTGAACCCCATCCTGCAGAACGGCCTCGTGCCAGTGTTCGTCGATTCTTCGCTGCCGACCTACAACCCGACGGTGGCCGCTGTGGAGGCAGCGATCTCCCCGCGCACGCGCGCGATCGTGCTCGCGCATACGCTCGGGAACCCCTACGCGGTGAAGGAGCTGCGCGCGCTCGCGGATCGCCACGGCTTCTGGCTGGTGGAGGACTGCTGCGATGCGCTCGGCTCGACCTACGCGGGCCGCAGAGTCGGCGGCTACGGCCACGCGGGCACGCTGTCTTTCTACCCCGCGCACCACATCACCATGGGCGAGGGCGGCGCCGTGTTCACCAGCGACCCGGACCTGCTGCGTGCCATTGAATCCTTCCGCGACTGGGGCCGAGACTGCTGGTGCGCGCCGGGCGCGGAGAACACCTGCGGCAAGCGCTTCGAGTGGCAGCTGGGCGAGCTGCCACTGGGATACGACCACAAGTACGTTTACGCGCACGCGGGGTACAACCTGAAGATCACCGACATGCAAGCCGCGCTCGGTCTGTCGCAGCTTGGCCGCATCGCGGAATTCGTCGCCGCGCGCAAGAGCAACTTCGCGTGGCTGCGCCAGCGGCTCTCGCCGCTCGCCGACGAGCTGATACTGCCCGAAGCGACGCCGGGCGCCGATCCGTCGTGGTTCGGCTTCCCCATCACGCTTGCCGAATCGGTTGATTTCGCGCGCGTTGACCTGTTGAAGTATCTGGACCAGGAGCGCGTCGGCACCCGCCTGTTGTTCGCGGGCAATGTGACCAGGCAGCCTTACATGCAGGGCCGCCCGATGCGCATATCCGGCAACCTGGAAATCGCCGACCGCATCATGCGCGACACGTTCTGGGTGGGCGTATGGCCCGGACTCGGCGAGGACGCGCTCGAGCACGTGGCGAAAAGCCTGGAGACGTTCCTGGGTCGCAACTTCTAGGCCCGGCCGGCTCAGGGGCTTTGCCGCTTGTCTTCCGGCCCGGGCACCGGGCGGCGGCGGAAGAACGACTTGATGCGCGCCCACGCCGACCGGACGTAGAACAGCCCGGCGACCACCGCGGCGATCAATCCCTGCAGGATGATGCTGCCGGTTCCGGGATCCAGATAGGCGAGCGCGTCCGGTGCAGCGACCAGCAGGGACGCGGTTGCAGCGCAAAAAATTCGGGGGCTGTGTCGCAAACGTGGGCGCATGGCCTCAAGGATACCCTTCAAGGCGCCGCTGCACCCGCGACGCGTAGCGAATACACCTGCAGGCTCAACAGGCCGTCGTCCGCATGCCCGTAGGTGCCGTAGGGCGACATGGCATCGGGAAGATCGAATCGCAGCGCAAGAGCGTCCCCCGAGGTAGCGGCGGCCGGGATCGTCAGACGGTGGATGCGGCGATCGCTGACGGCGAGGGATCCGATGTCGACGCCGTTGACGCTCACCACCGCCCGGCGCGTGACCGATTTGAACCGGCTGCCGTAGGGGCCGGCATCCAGCTCGAGAACGCCGCCCGCGGGCATCGCTGCCTTTAGCGGCAGTGTCATTCGCGCGATGTACCCGTCGGTCCACAGGGACTTCGCGCCTTGCACCGGCGCGCGCCAGCCCTGATCGAGGTAATCCAGCGCGTTCGCGTCGGCGCCGAACTTCAGCGTGGTTCCCGGCGCATACGGAGGATCGGACTGCCGCATCCCGCTGGCGAGAAAACGTCGACCGGTTCTCGACCAGGATGCGTCGCGCCAGACCGGCCCGTCGATGCGAAATTCTGTCATTGGCGGCAGACGACCTTGCCCGTCGAAGCGAATCGATGACACGTCGATAAAGCGGCGCGAGCGCTGCGCGAGACGGGGCGCCAAGAGCACCGAACCGTCCGCCTGCTCTCCCCGACCGGCGATTCGGTTGAGGGTTGCCCCGATATCGGAGAGCACAACGGGTGCGTCCGAAGCGGCAAGCTCCCCACTGCCTCCTGGGGGCTTTACCATCAGCGCGGCGGCCGCTGCGGCCTGCATGCCGGAACTGATCACCTCCGCGGGCTTGCCGTAGCCGGTAGCCGCCGGCGCGATGAAGCGCTGGCCGAGCCGTCCGGCGCCATGGTCGCCGAACACGAACAGGGTCGTCCTGTCGTAGGCGCCGGCCGCCTGCAGCTTTTGCAGATACCGTGTCACGGCCTCCAGCATTTCCGCCGACACGCGCTCGAAGTTGGCGCGCGTGAATTCGCTGATCACCACTTCGGGCGAACCAGTGTCTCGGGCGGCGGCGGCATAGTCGAATCCGTGCGCGCCATAGCGGAGCAGCGGCACATGCGGTCCGCGCAGATGAATGAACTTTGCCACCGGCTGCGGAACCATCTCCACCGGCAGCCTATCCAGGTCGCGGATGAAGCGCAGGTTGTTGTCGGCGTTGGCATCGACGAATTCCAGCGTGGCGGCGAGGAAAGCCGGATGCAGCGCCTTCTGCGCGAGCTGCGGAAGCACGGTAAATAGCCCGACCACGAGTATCGACCGCAGGGACTCCACCGAGGGGCCGAAGCCCCGCTCGGCGACGTTGGACAGAAGCGACCGGCTGAGGGGAATCGGTGTGGATAAAGCCCAGGGGGAAAGTTCCACGTAATAGCCCGCCGCGCGCAGGTTTCTCAGCGCCGAACCCGGAGCTTCGTACGCCGCGCCGAGATACACCGTGTACGGCTGCTGGTTGTCGTACTGCGCCCCGGTGAGCAGATGCGGTACGCTGAGCCAGGTCACGCCCGCTTCGGACACGGCGTCGCGGAAGTAGACAAAGCCGCGCCAGGCCTCGCGCCGGCGCTGATCGCCGGCGAACCACTGCGCCACGACGTCCGCCTGCAGGGTGTCGAGCAGCAGCAAGATCACGTTCTCTCGACTGGAAATCCTTTCCGTTCTGGGGACCTGCACCTCGACACTTCGTTTCGCCAGGATCCGCGTGCGATCGGCCGCGCTCGCAAGCGGCGTGAGCGCAATCAGCGCGACCGACTGAACGAGGGCCAGGAACAGCACAAGGCGCGCGCAGTTCTCGAATGCCTGGCGGCGCCAAAACAGCGACGCAACGCAGGCCAGAACCAGCGCCGCCGTATCCGCATAGGACCGGGTGGCGAAACGGTCCCAGGCTATCGAATCGCCGATGAACATTCCGTAATCCCAGCCGAGGAAGCTCGCCTTGACCCATGCGAAGAATGCCAGGCCGAGCAGCAGCGCCGCATAGGCGCGCCGCAGTCGATGCGGAATCAGCAACGCGAGCGCGGCGAGGACGCCGCTGACGACGAGACAAAGCAATGCAAGCCACAACGCGACGTGCGCGAGCGACAGGTTGTAGTAGAGGTGATTGCCCAGATATACGCGCAGCGCGGGAAAGTAAAGCGCGGTAACGACAAGGCCAAGCGCACTCAGAACCTGCGCTGCAATCATCCGCTGCGCCGATAGTGGTAGAGCGCGCGACCCGATGCCGACAGCACCTGGGCGCGCGCCGCGCCGTAGTGCGCACCGAACGCGCCTTCGAACGCGGCCTGCGAATACTCATGCACTGCGCCGCGCCGCGCGGCGAGCAGGCGCATCGCCTGGAAATCCGACGGCGGCACGAATTCGATGACCAGTTCCGCGCACAGTGCGCGGAACATCTGCGCGATGCGCGCCAACGGCAGGTTGTTGCCGATGGCGAGATGATGAACAAGCGCGAGCGCCATGACCAGGTCAGGACGCGCGCGCCGCAGGAACGGAATCCGCTCCTCGTTATTCCAGCCGATACCGGGTCCGGGATTGGCGAGATCCACCACGAGCGGCAGAAGGTCGCGAATCCCCTCCTCTCGGCAGGCGCGGTAATTTGCGTCGACGACGACCGCGTCCGCGTCGGCGGCGACCACCACACCTTGCCCGCTCGCCGCGACCCTGCTGAAACGGCCGAGATTCGCGCCAAGATCGTAGACCAGCGACAGCGAGCGGCCCGCGATGCAGCCCTGGACTGCCGCGAGCTTGCGAGCACGATATTCGCCGCCGGCTTCGTCGGCGTCGTAGCCGCTCCACGCAGTGGCGGACGGGCGCCAGCGTATGGAAGCAATCGCCCGTTCGAGGCTGTCGATGAGCGCCAGCATGCCCGTGCGGCTCACCCGCGTGCGGCCCGCCGCGGCCGGGGCGCCGCTGAAGCCACGCTGAAAGCGCGCGTGCAAGTGCAGGTGCATGGCGAGCCCGGGCTTGAGCCAGCTTCGGGCGGGCATCAGCGCGCTTGCCAGGTCGAGAGGAATGCCATCCAGCTGCGCGATCGACGTCCGGCCCAGGCGCGGATCGACCAATCCGCAGGCAGCGAGCGGCGCCAGAAAATGCTCGCAGAACTGCCGATACGCGATCCAGGGTTCGCCCTCGCGGTAGCGGGCGAAGGAGAGCGTATCGATGTGGACCGGCCGGCCGCGCACGAACTGCACGTTGTAGGCGCTCGCGTCCTTGAGCGCCAACCCGTGCGCAAGCGCGCGCTTCTGGACCGCGAGCGTCAGAAGAGCGGCATCGCGCAATTGGCTGAAACTCCATTCGTAGGGGTAGGAAACGAATGGCACCGGATCGGGCCGGATCACGCAGTAGGCATTCGCGGGATCTGCCGGCGGCTCGCCGACGGATTCGTGACGAATCATCAGACCGTCGTCGCTTAGCGCAGCCTGCAGGCCGGAATCGATCAGCGTGCGGAATTCCTCCTGGTAGACGCGGTTGACCTGGCGGTAGAGTTGGCCTTGCCGCACGAATACGAAACCGGCCGGATCACGAAACGATCCTGCCACCATGCGATCGTGACTATTCTCCACGCTCATGCCGTCGCCGACTCCGTTCTGATCGAAGCGAGCCCGCGGGGCGCGCCGCGCCGGAATAGTAGCCCGTAATCCCCGCTGGACGACGGCCGGACTCTTGTACCATTCACCCGATGCTCCGCCCGCTGCCGGCCGAGGACCTGGACCACGTGGTCGCGCGCGCGGAGCCCGACTGGCAAGCGCTGCGCGGCGCTCGCCTCTTCCTCACCGGCGGCACGGGATTTCTCGGGCTGTCGCTGCTCGAGGGAATTGTCGCGGCCAACGCAAGGCTGGGCACGGCGATCGACGTCACGGTGCTCAGCCGCGCGCCGCAGCGTTTGTGCGCCCGCGCGCCGCACCTCGCCGCCTGCCCGTGTTTGCGCTGGCATGCAGGCGACGTGCGTGATTTCTCGGCGCCGCCCGGCCGGTACGACCACGTCATTCACGCCGCCGCGTCCAGCGACGCAACGCTTTATGCGGCGCAGCCGACGCAGATGCGCGATACCATCGTCGCGGGCACGCGCCGCGTGCTTGAGTTCGCCGCGACATCCGGCGCCGAAGCGTTTCTGTTTCTCAGTTCGGGCGCGGTGTACGGACGGCAGCCGCCCAGCCTTGATCGGTTTCCGGAATCCTACGCGGCAGCGCCCGCATCGCCGGATGCGCATAAGTCGGTCTATGCAGAGGGCAAGCGCGCCGCCGAAGCGCTTTGCGCCAGCGCGCCAGCGGCGCTCAGACCCAGGATCGCGCGCGCTTTTGCCTTCATCGGGCCGCACCTGCCGCTGGATGCGCATTTCGCGGCCGGAAACTTTCTGCGCGATGCGCTGGAGGGCCGCCCGATCCGGATCCAGGGCGACGGCAGACCCCTCCGGTCCTATCTGCATACCGCGGACCTGGTGGTGTGGTTGATTCGCATCCTGGTGGCCGGGCGGCCGTTCCAGGCTTACAACGTCGGCTCGGGCGAAGCCGTCTCGGTGGAAGCGCTGGCACGCGAGGCTGCGCGGCTGCGCGATCCTGCCCTGTCGGTGACCATCGAGCGGCGGCCCGGCGACGGTCCGCCGGAACGATATGTGCCTGATGTCCGCCGCGCGCGCACGGAACTCGGACTGACTGTGGGGATCGGTCTGCGCGAAGCGCTCGAACGAACGTTCCGGTGGCTACAGGCGGCGCGCTGACGCGTCCGGCGCTTCGGCCGTGCCCGCTGTGCTCAGGCGGTACGGTCGACGTTCTGCATCCGATGCGCTTCGCGCTTGCCGCGCATTCGCCGCTACCCGCGGCGTATGACGTCGTCGCCTGTGCGCACTGCGGTTTCGTCTACGCGGACACGGCTGGCGCCCTTGCAGACTACGAACGACACTACGCCGAGCGCTCTCGCTACGCGGATGCCGCCGTCGCCACCGGCGCGGGCCTGCTGCCGTCCGACCGGCGCAGGATCGACGCGGTCTCGGCCTGGATCTCCGATCGGGTATCCGCCGAGGCAAGCGTGCTGGACATCGGCTGCGGCGCGGGCGGCCTGCTGCTTTCCCTGCGCGTCCGCGGCTTCCGACGGCTGGCGGGCGTGGACCCCTCGCCCGCCTGTGTCGCGCAACTCCGCGCACAGGGCCTGAGCGCGTGGCAGGGAACGCTTGCGGCGCTGCCGGACGAAGCGCGCGATTGCGGCTTGGTGATTCTCTCGCACGTGCTCGAGCATGTCCTCGACGTGCGCGCGGCGCTCGCCGCGGTTCGCTCGCGCCTCGGCCGCGGCGGCCGTCTGTATGTCGAGACCCCGGATGCGTCTCGTTACTGCTCACGCACATTCGTCCCTTTCTACTTCTTCGACAGCGAGCACATCAACCATTTCGATGGCGCGAGCCTGGCGCGCCTCGCGGGCCTGTCCGGCTTCGAGCCGCTCGCCGCCGCCGATGATGCGATCGTGATCGAAGGGGACATGTCCTACCCGGTCACGCGCGCACTCCTCGGCGTGGCGCGGGGGTCACTCGCCTCCGCTCCCGCGCTGAAGACGCTGCGCGGAGCGGTCACGGCCTACGTGGAAGAGTCGAAGCGCCGTACGAACCACGCGGACCTCGCGGCTCTGGCGGCAAGCGGGCGACCGCTCGCGCTCTGGGGAGCGGGTTCCTATGCGCAACGCCTCCTGGGCGAATCGCCGCTCGCCGCCGCGCGCTTCGTCGCGGTCATGGACCGTGACCGCGGCAAGCAGGGAACCGTATTCGCCGGCTGCCCCGTGACCGCGCCGGAGACTGCGTTGCGCCAATTGCCGCCGGACGCGGTTGTCGTGATCGCTGCCGCGCTCGCGGCCGAGGCGATCGTTGCACAATGCCGATCCATGGGCATCGAATCTCACGTTCCCATCGATGCAACCTGAACTGGCCGCGTTGCTCGCGCGCGCCGAATCGCGCGCGCCGCTGCGCCTTCCGCTGGTCGTCTACGGCGCCGGCGGCAAAGGGCACCGCACGGTCCGGTTTCTCGCTTCGCGGGGATTGACGGTGAGCGCGGTGCTCGATGCGCGTGCGCGGCCAGGTCAGTCCTGCGAGGGAGTTCGGGTGCGCCTGCCCTCCGAATGGATTGCCGATCACGCGCCAGAGGAGTTCGATGCGGTGGTCGCAATTCACAACCCTGGCGTGGAGATGGCGCAACTGCGCCGCGACCTGCTCGCGCTCGGCTTGCGGCGCGTCGTGGAGCCGGTAGAACTGCATCAACTGTACGGCGAAGCGCTCCCGCACGACTATTTCCTCGCGCCCGCCCTGCACTACAGGCGCTACCTCGCTGACATTGAGCGTGCGCGCGGCCTGTATGCCGATGAAACGAGCCGGAACTGGTACGACCGCGCGCTCGAGTTTCGTCTGGGCGGCGATTACAGCGTGCTGCCGCCGCCGTCGGCCTCGGACCAGTACCGCCCCTCTGACCTGCCGCGCTGGCGGGATCCGATGCGGCTCGTCGACTGCGGTGCATTCGATGGCGATTCGTTGCGCATGCTCCAGGCCGCCGGCTACCGTGTCCGCGCGTACGCGGCGTTCGAGGCGGACGAGGAAAACTTCCGGCGGCTGGCACGGCTGCCTGGTCTGCCCGCCGAAACGCGCCTGTTCGCCAACGCGGTTGGCGCGAGCAGCGGCACGCGGCGCTTTGCCTCCGGCCAGGGCGGCGCGAGCCGTCTGGATGGCGCGGGCAACACCGTCGTCGCCTGCCTGCGCCTGGACGACGCGATCTCTGACTTCGCGCCGACGCTCGTCAAGATGGACATCGAGGGCGCCGAGCATGACGCGCTGCAGGGCGCCGCCCGGCTGATTGCAAAGGACCGCCCCGGCCTTGCGATCAGCTGCTACCACCGCCCGCAAGACCTGTGGGCGCTCGCGCTCCTGATCGACGGCTGGCGGCTCGGCTATCGGCTCTACCTTCGCGGGCACGCGCACTCCACGTTCGATCTCGTGCTCTACGGCATCGCATGACGCAGCGCGCCGAAGTGCTGTTCGGCCTGCTGACGCGGCTGGCGCAAACCACCGTGTTGTTCGCCTCCGCGGCGCTGGTGGTCTGGCGGCTGCCGCCGCCGGACCAGGGCTACTACTGGGCCATGACCGGATTGGGCGGCCTTGTCCAGGTGGGGGAACTCGCCCTGACCCAGGTCGTCCTGCAGACGTCCGCGCACCACGTTGCCCGCGGCGACCGGGTTCAGCTCGCGCGCTTCTGGCGCACGGCGCGCCTGCTCGCTTGCTGCCTGGTGCCGATTGCGGCCTTGGCCGTGCTGGCCTGCGGGTTCGCGCTGCTGGGTTCGCATGAAGCGGCGCGGGAGCCCGCCTGGCGCATTCCCTGGGTGGCGTTCGTGATCGCGCTCGCGGGCTGCCAGCTGCTCGGGCCGTGGATCGGCTTCATCGAAGGCGCGGTCTCGATCGCGGCCTCCTGGCGCTTTCAGGGCAGGCTGGAGGCCGTTTCGGGTGTCGCGCTGCTGGCCGCGCTTGCGCTCGGCGCGGGATTATGGAGCCTTGTCGCATACGCAGCGCTGCGCTTCGTGCTGATCGCGAGCTGGGTGGTCTTGCGACGCGCCGACTTCCGCCGTCCCGCGGCCGACGGGTACCGCGTTGCGGAATGGCTGCGTGAAGTCTGGCCGTATCAATGGAAGCTCGCGGTGACCGCGGTCACGTCGTTCTTCATCTATCGCGCCTTCACGCCGATCGTGTTCGCCGGCTTGGGTCCGGATGCCGCGGCGCGCTTTGGCCTGTCGGTCGCGATCATGGCGAGCTGGCTCTCCATCACGGTTGCCTGGCCCTCCAGCCAGATCGGGCGCATTGGTTCGCTGGCAAGTCAGGAAAAGCGTGACGAGCTGCGGGTCACCTTTCGAACGATGCTCTACGCCTCGACGGCGTTCACCGCCATGGGCGCCCTCCTGATCCTCGCTGCGCTGCGGGCGGCCGACCTGGTCGGCATTCCGTACTCCGCGAAATCCGCTGGCCTCGGCGCCACCGCCATGCTGCTCGCCGCCGGAGTGTTGCACCACGTGGTGCTCTGCGCTTCCGTGCTGCTTCGCTCCGAGCGGCGCGACCCGCTGCTACCCTACAGCATCGCCGGCAGCCTGATCACGGTGGTCGCCCTCTGGTATGCCACGCGCATGGGAAATCTATCGTACGTTGCGTTTGCCTATCTCGCTTGCGCGTGCCTCGGCCTGCTGATGGGCTGGCACGCTTTCGCGAGGCACGTGCCGTCCTGGCGGCGTTACCTTCACTGGAGCAGCGCGTGAGCACCCGGCCAGCGCTGACAGTCGTCATTCCTACGCTCAACCGCGGCGCCCTGGTGGGCCGCGCGGTGGAGAGCGCGCTCGCGCAACGAAACGCAAACATCGAGATCCTTGTGTCGGACAACGGCTCGACGGACGATACGCCGCAGATGCTCTCGCGCTACTCCGACCCGCGCCTGCGCAAGATCCGGCACGCGCGGACACTTTCGGCCGTCGCGCACGGCAACTTCCTTATCCGCGAGGCGCGCGGCGAGCTTTTCGTCGGGCTGTCCGATGACGATTGGCTCGAGCCGACGTTCTGCGCGCGCGCCATCGGCCTGTACGCCCGGCATCCGGAAATCCGCTTCGCCTACAGCGGCGCCTATTTCCACTTCGGCGACGTCGCCATGCCCTCGCAGTTCGGCCCGGAAATCGAATCCGGCACGGATTTCCTGCGCGCCTGTTTTGCCCAGAAGCGCGAAGTGTGCTGGTGCGCCGCGATCTCGCGAACCGCCGACCTTCGCGCCGACCCGCTGCCCGAGGGTCGGATTTTCGGCGACATGTACTACTGGACGCGCCTCGCGCTGCGCGGGCGGGTAGGCTGCGTGCGAGCGCACCTGTCGCACTACACGGCGTATGCCCGGCGCCACATCAATGTCGTCACCGTTTCGCCGGTGCCGGAATGGGCGCGGGAGGTCAGACTGCTGGCCGACGAGGTGGCATCCGCGCTGCGCGCGCGCATCGGCGCGGCGGAGATGCGGGTGTTCGCGCGCGACGCGGCCCGCTACGTGGCACGGTCGACTGCCAATCAGTTCATGTGGAACAGCCTGCGTGGCGCGAGCCGGCTGGCGCTGGTGCGCGCCGCGTGGACCGCGCTCCCCCAGCTGTTGAGATTCGACGACATCGTCATCTGGCTGCGCGTGATCGGCGGCATCTGCGCGCCGAACTGGCTGATCGAGCAGCGTATGATTGCGGCTGCCAGGCGCGCCGCCAGCCAGCGCCGCGCGATTTCCGAGGAAAGCCTGCCCGCCGTCGCCGAACCATGAGCAAGGTCACCGTTGCGCGCTACATCGCCGAGACGCTCGCTGCCCGCGGCCTGACTCACGTCTTCATGATCACCGGCGGGGGCGCGATGTTCCTCAACGACGCCTTTGGCCACCAGACTGGAATCACGCCGGTCTTCTGCCATCATGAACAGGCCTGCGCGATCGCTGCCGAAGGCTATGCGCGTATCGCCGGTCGCCCTGGCGTGGTCAACGTGACGACAGGTCCCGGCGGCCTGAACGCGCTCAATGGCGTGTTCGGTGCCTGGACCGATTCGGTGCCGATGCTGGTCATTTCCGGCCAGGTCAAACGCGAGACCGCGCTCGCGGCGACGCCGGTTCCCGGGCTGCGCCAGCTCGGCGACCAGGAGGCCAACATCGTCCCGGTCGTGCGTACGTTCACCAAGTACGCGGTCTCGGTGCTGGATCCACTCGAGATTGGCTACCACCTCGAGCGCGCGCTGCACCTGGTCGCGTGCGGCCGGCCGGGCCCCTGCTGGCTCGACATCCCGGTGGATGTGCAGTCCGCGCAGGTGGATCCGACGGCGCTGCGCGGCTACCACCCTGGCGAGGATCCGCCCTCATGGCGCGCCGGGGACGTCGATGAGCACTGCCGCTTCATCCTGGAGGCCCTCTCGAGCGCCAAGCGCCCCGTGGTGATGGCGGGCAGCGGCGTGCGCGCGGCCGGCGCCCTGGAACAGTTCGAGGCCGTGATCCGCCGCCTCGGGGTGCCCGTCACCACCGCCTGGACGCACGACACCATCGCGAGCGACGACCCGCTGTTCTGCGGCCGGCCCGGCACCATCGGCACGCGGGCGGGCAACTTCACGGTACAGAATGCGGATGTGCTGCTGGTGCTGGGCAGCCGGCTGAACATCCGTCAGGTCAGCTACAACTGGCAGAGCTTCGCGCGCCACGCTTTCGTCATCCAGGTGGACGTGGACGCGGCCGAGCTGGACAAGCCCCTCGTGCGGCCCGCGCACGCGATCCACTGCGATCTTAAGGCGCTGCTCTCGGCGCTCGCGATTCGACTTGCGGCCGGAACATTCGATGCGGCGAGGCACACCCGATGGCTCGAGTGGTGCAAGGAGCGCGTCGCCGCCTACCCGCCGGTACTCGCGCGCCAGCGCGTATGCAGCGGACCGATCAATCCCTATCACTTTGTCGAGGAACTGTTCCGCCGGCTGGACGCGACCGACATCGTCGCCTGCGGCAATGCGACCGCCTGCATCGTGCCATTCCAGGCCGCGGCCCTGCGGCGCGGCCAGCGCATGTTCTCCAACTCCGGCAGCGCATCGATGGGTCACGATCTGCCGGCGGCAATCGGTGCCTACTTCGGCGCGTTCGCGTCGCGCGGCGCGCAGCAGCGCGTGATCTGCCTCGCCGGCGACGGCAGCATCATGCTCAACATCCAGGAGCTGCAGACGATCGCGCACGGCCGGCTGCCGCTGAAGATCTTCGTGCTGAACAACCGCGGCTACCTGTCGATCCGCAGCACGCAGCAGAACTTTTTCGGACGCCTGACCGGCAGCGGGCCCGAAAGCGGCGTGAGCTTTCCGGACTTCGGAGCGCTCGGGCGCGCTTTCGGCCTGCCGGCGCGCAGCGTTTCGGGGCCGGACTTTCCGTCGGTACTGGACGAAGTCCTGGCCGCGCCCGGGCCTTGCCTGTGTGACATTGTTCTCGACCCGGCTCAAGGGTTCGAACCGCGCATGAGTTCCCGCCAGTTGGCGGACGGCCGCATCGTCAGCGCGCCGCTCGAGGATATGTACCCGTTCCTTGACCGCGACGAACTTGCGCGTAACATGCTGGTTTCCTGAGAGAAATCAGAGAGGCACGCATGCATCCGCGCCGGCTGTTCGAGGACCTGTTCGTCCTCGAGCTCGCCAACAACCACTGGGGCAGGGTCGAGCGGGGACTGAGGATCATCACCGACTTCGCGCGCATCGTCCGCTTCAACAACGTCAAGGCGGCGATCAAACTGCAGTTCCGCGACGTGGATGCCTTCATCCACAAGGATTTCCGCGACCGAAAGGACATCCGCTACATCTCCAAGACTGTCGCGACGCGCATGGACAAGGCGGCGTACGCGACCCTGGTCAACGCGGTGCGCAAGAGCGGTTGCATCCCGATGGCGACGCCGTTCGACGAGCGCTCGGTGGACCTGTGCGTCGAGCTGGGCGTAGACATCGTCAAGATCGCGAGCTCCGACCTGAACGACTGGATCCTGATCGAGAAGATCGCCGCCGCGCGCAAGCCGGTGATCGTCTCCACCGGCGGATCGTCGCTCAAGGATATCGACGATCTGGTGAAATTCTTCGCCAACCGCAACGTTCCGCTGGCGATCAATCATTGCGTTTCGATCTATCCCTCGGAGGACGAGGAACTGGATCTGAACCAGATCGACTTCCTGCGCGATCGTTTCCCGAACAACGTGATCGGCTGGTCCACGCATGAGTACCGCGATTGGCAGACCTCGATCGCCATCGCCTACGCCAAGGGCGCGCGCACCTTTGAGCGGCACATCGATATCGACGCCGACGGCATCGAAGTGGCGAAGTACTGCAGCCAGCCCCACCAGATCGACGAATGGTTCAAGGCGTGGCAACGCGCCGTGGCGATGTGCGGGGCGCCAGGCGTCCAGCACCGCAAACCGCCGGCGAAGGAGATCCAGTACCTCGACGCGCTGGTGCGCGGCGTTTACGCCAGGCGCGACCTCGCCAAGGGCCGCGTCCTCGCCGGCGAGGACTACTACCTGGCCGTGCCGCTGCAGAAGGGGCAGATATCCTGCCGCGAGCTCATGCACGGGGAAACCCTGCTGGCCGATGTCAAGGCGCACGCGCCGATCATGATCGACAGCATCGACAGCCCGTACGCCGGCAACGATTCCCTGAAATCGCTCATCTACGGACGCGGCCTCTGACGCGGCGACAGGCCGGCGGCGACGTCCATGCAGAAACTCGTCAGCGTCGTCACGGCCTGTTACAACGAGGAAGGCAACGTCGAGCAGCTCCACGAACGCATCCGCGCGCAGTTCGCCGGCCTGCCGGGCTACTGCTATGAGCACATCTACATTGACAACGCCTCCACCGACGCGACTGTCGAGCGCGTCAAGGCGCTCTGCGCGCGCGATCGGAATGTCCGGCTGATCGTCAACACGCGCAATTTCGGGCACATCCGCTCGCCGATACATGCGCTCATGCAGGCACGCGGCGATGCGGTGATCGCGATGGCAGCGGACCTGCAGGATCCGCCCGAACTGATCCCCGAATTCATCGCGCGCTGGGAGGCGGGCTTCAAGGTCGTCGCAGGCGTCAGGCCGGGCAGCCGCGACACGCTCCCGCTCGCGGCGGCGCGCTGGGTCTACTACGCCACAATCGGCCGCGTCTCCGACGTGCGCCTGATTCGCAACTTCACCGGTTTCGGCCTCTACGATCGTGCCGTGGTCGAGGCGGTGCGCGCGATCGACGATCCCTACCCCTACTTTCGCGGCATGATCGCCGACCTCGGCTACGCGAGCGCCGAAGTTCCCTACGAACCCACGCTGCGCGCCCGCGGCCTGTCGAAGAACAACTTCTATTCGCTGTACGATCTCGCGATGCTGGGATTCACGAACCATTCAAAGCTGCCGCTGCGCATCGCGACAATGGCCGGGTTCGCGCTGTCGGCGCTGTCGCTCGCGGTGGCGCTCGGCTACCTTGCCTACAAAGTGCTCTACTGGGAGCAGTTCAGCGTCGGCATCGCTCCGCTCGTGATCGGCGTGTTCTTCTTCGCCTCGGTGCAGCTGTTCTTCATTGGCGTGCTGGGGGAGTACATCGGCGCGATCCACACACAGGTCCAGCGGCGGCCCCTCGTCGTCGAGAAGGAACGAGTCAACTTCGACCGCGATGCCGAGCGCTAGGCGCCCCTGGCTGACTGCCGACCCCGGCCATTCGGCGCGAGCGTTCGACCTCCTGACCGTCGCGGCGCTCGTCTACCTGGCGCTGCCGATCCTGATCTTCGGCGCCGCATGGCTCAAGCCGGCCTACGCGGCCGCCGCGTCCTTGCTCCTGCTGGCCGCCATGCTCGCGGCGCTGCGCGCGGGCGAGATCCGCTGGCGCCCTCCCGTCCCTGCGGGAACGCTTCTGGCCGCTGCCGTGGCCGGGTTCGCCTGGGCGGCGTTCGGCGGGGCGGGCCATCTTCTTTACGCCAACAGCGACTGGATCGTACGCGACGCGGTACTCATGGACCTGGTGCACGCGGCGTGGCCGCCTTCGTATGGCGAGCACCGCGGCGATGCCATGATCCTGCGCACCGCGCTCGCCTATTTCCTGCCGGCCGCGCTGCTCGGATCGCTCGTTGGCGCGCAGTTCGCGGATCTGCTTCTGTACGCATGGACCGGGCTCGGCGCCGCGCTGTTCCTGTGCCTGCTGCCGCTCCCGCGGAAGCCTCTGCGCCTTGCGCTCGCGCTCGTCATCGTCATCCTGTTCAGCGGCATGGACGCCGCCGGCGTGCTGCTGATCGCCGGCCACCTGCCGCCCAACGCACTGCATCTCGAGTGGTGGGCGCATCCCCTGCAGTATTCCTCCCACACCACGCAACTGTTCTGGGTGCCAAACCATGCGCTGCCGGCCTGGCTGGGCGCCGCCCTCTTCTACCGACACTGGCGAACGCCGGACTTCTGGCCGCTCGCCGTGCTCGCGGCGGCGCTCCTGCCTCTGTGGACGCCATTTGCCGCGCTGGGCATCGCGCCCTTCCTTGCCCTGCTCGCCGCCGACCGCCTGCAACAGGGCCTGAGCCTGCGGCTTCCCTGGCTGCTCGTCGTCGCGACCGCACCCTTGCTTGCGCTGCAGGTCCGATACATCGGCCTGGGATTCGAGCAACTGGGCGCGAGCGTACCGGCCGAGGTGGCATTCAGCGTCGGCAACTCGGCCGCCAAGTACGTCCGCTTCGCGTTTCTGGAGTTTGGCCTCCTCTGCCTTGCGCTGTTTGCCCTGCTGCGCCATTCGCGCGGCATCCTCGCGGTCGCGTTCCTGACGCTGGCGGCATTGCCGCTGACCAACCTCGGACCCTCGAACGATATCGTGATGCGCGCTTCCATTCCTTCGCTCGCATTTCTTGCGATTCTCTGCTTTCGCGCGCTCGAGGACACAGCCGATCCGCCTGCGCATCGCGCTGCGCGCGTTCTGCTCATCGCGATGCTTACGCTTGGGGCTGTCACGCCGGCATACGAGTTTTGGCGCGCATTGCTGCGGCCGCGCTGGTCGCCCGCGCCCGAGCGGACGCTGCTCGACGTTACCGGGGGCCAAATGCCCGCGAACTACATCGGGCGTCTCGACCGGGCCGACCTCAAGGTCGTGTTCAAGGCGCCGACCCCGGTCCTGCAGCGCAAATGAACGACGCGCGCGCCATGCGGGTCGTGGCTGCGGCCAGCATGATCGTCACCGCGCTGGTTGCCGCGGCTCTGGCGCTGCATCGCCCGCCGGCATCGCAGGCTTTCGCCGTTCCGATCTATCGCCATCTGATCCTGTATCAGGATTTCTATCTCGCGGCGCCGTTCGTCGCCGTGCTGCTCGCCGCTCTCGTTCCGCGACTGCGAGCGGTGGGTGAGCGAGCGGCGATGGCATGCGGCCGGCACATCGGCGCGGTCGCCCTTCTCTCGGCGTTTCTGCTCGCCATAGGTACGCATGCGGTGTTCCAGGCACATCCGCTCGCGATGGACGAGTATGTCGTGATCTTCCAGAGCAAGCTGTTCCTGGAAGGAAAGCTCACCGCCCGGTTTCCGCCCTGGCTGCTCGACTGGCTGATTCCCCCGTTCCTGGAGGGGCGATTCTTTCGCGTTTCGCACGCCACCGGCACGGTGACCACCGTCTACTGGCCCGCGTTTTCGCTGCTGCTCGCGCCGTTCACCGCGGCCGGCGTGCCCTGGCTGCTCAATCCGCTCATCGGCGCGGCAACTCTGCTGACCGTGCATCGCATCGCGCTGCGGCTCACGGCCAGCGTGCGCGCCGCCGGCCTCGCCGCCCTGCTGACGCTCGCCTCCCCGGCAATCACCATCAACGCCCTGACGTACTACGCGATGCCGGCCCATCTGCTCGCGAACGCCCTGTACACGCTGCTGCTCATCCGGCCGACGCCCTTGCGCGCGGCCATCGCCGGACTGGTCGGCTCGGTGGCGCTGACGCTGCACAACCCGGTTCCTCATCTTCTGTATTCCCTGCCATGGATTTTTTGGCTTGCGTCGACGCGCGCACGCTGGCGGATGCTGGCGGCGCTCGCCGCGGGATACCTGCCTCTATGCCTGCTGCTTGGCTGGGGCTGGGCCGCGCTCGTGCAGGAGGTGGCCGACGAAACGATCGGCGCGCGTCTGGCCGGCATCCTCGGCTGGACTTCGTCGACCGGATTCGCCACCCACGGGCTGGATCTGGTCAAGCTCTGGCTGTGGGCCGTACCCGGGATGCTGGTTGCCGCCGTCTGGGCGGCTCGGGACCTGTGGCGCGATGAGCAGCGAGCATGGCGCATCCTCAGCGCAAGCGCGCTGGCGACCTACTTCGGCTATTTCCTCGTCGCCTTCGACCAGGGGCATGGCTGGGGATTTCGCTACTTCCACGGCGCCTGGCTCGCGCTGCCGCTGCTCGCCGCCGGCGCTTGCCGCGACGATTCGCGCAAGACGCTGGCGGCGTACCTGGCAGCCTGCGCGCTGCTGAGCTTGTTCCTTCTCACCCCAGTCCGGGCGCTGCAGGTCCGGCATTTCATCGACAACCACCTTGACCAGGCCCCCGCCGCGCCGGCCGGCGACGCGCGCGTCATCTTCATCAATCCCCGCTTCGGGTACTACTCATGGGACCTGGCGCAAAACGACCCGGGGCTGCGCGCCGCGCCGCTGCGGCTTGTATCGCGCGGCGCCGATGCGGACAAGACCCTGATGCGCGAGCGGTTCCCTCAATACGAGCCGCTTGGCGCGGATCGACGCGGGTCCGTCTGGGGCATCGCGAGAGCGCCCGCGCAACGCTGACCATTCCGCGTCAACTGGATGCCTCCTCGTGGTACTCGTCGTCCACGTTGATGCCCCAGATCTGCGCCTTGCCGGCGCTGCCGGCGAGAATCGCCTCCACCGCCTTCCTGGCTGTCAGCATCGAGTGATCCTGGTTGTTGTAGCGGTGCATGCCGTTGCGCCCGACCAGGAACAGGTTGGGAATTGAATCCAGGTACCGGCGCAGCTCATCGAAGCGCGCGTAGGTGCCATAGTAGCCGGGGTAGGCCTTCGGCATCCGGATCACGATGCCGTCGAGGCAGTCCGCGCCGTCGGCGAGATTCAGCCGCCGCATCTCGGCGACGCCCAGCTCGCGCAGCGCCTCATCCGGCATCGACCAGAGTTCGTCGCCCTCGCGGCAGAAATATTCCATGCCGATCCAGACCGTGGCCGGGTCCTTCACCAGGTAGGGGCTCCAGTTGTTGAAGATCTGCAGCCGGCCGACCTTGACGCCGGCTTCCTGGACGTAGATCCAGTTGTCGGGGACGATGTTCATGGGGCCGCTGCCACCCGAGTTGCGCATCATTCGCCGGTAAAGCAGGCCGACGGTGATGAAGTCCCGATACTCGAGGCCCGCGGCGATCTCCCTCGCATCGGCGGGCGCTTCCGGCGCGAGTCCCAGAACCAGGTCGCGTACCGGCATCGTAGAGATGAACGACTCTGCCTCATAGCGCCGCGTGCCGCCGTCCGCGCTGCGCACCTGCACCGCGCAAATCCGGCCCGCGGCCTGTTCGATGCGGATCACCGGCGCCCTGAACTGCAGCCGCACGCCCCGCTCTCGCAGCCGCTCCGCCGTCGTTTCCCACATCAGCCCCGGGCCGGTCTTCGGGTAAAGAAAGCGCTCGATCAGCGATGTCTGCTGCGCTTCGCCCAGGCCGCCGCCGCGCCGGAACGGCTTGAGCAGCGCGTGCAGCAGCGCCTTGGCGATCGACAGGCTCTTGACGCGCTGCGCGCCCCACTGCGCGCTGATCCTGTCGCAGGGGGTGCCCCAGACCTTTTCCGTGTATTCCTTGAAGAACTGCAGGTACAGCAGGCGGCCGAAGCGGTTGATGAAGAAATCCTCCAGGCTGCGCTCGGGAATCCGCGGGAACAGCATCGACCATGCGTAGCTCGCGCCGAAACGGGCGCAGCGCCAGAAACCGAGCTTGCGCGCGGTCGCGAAATTCGCCTTCAGCGGGTAGTCGAAGAACTTGCCGTCGAAGTAGATGCGCGACAGCCGCTGGCGCACGAGCATCACGCGCGCATCCGATTCGGCGGCG
>JADLES010000172.1 GCA_020845995.1 Burkholderiales bacterium
CGGTGGACAACGTCCGCCTTGCCTGGAACGCGCTCGAAGCGCACGCGGGCGTGGAGTCGGTCACGCTGATGACCCATTTCGCCGACGCCGACGGCGAGGACGGGGTGGCCGCGCAGCTGCAATGGTTCCGCGAGCTGGCGCAGCCGTTCGACGCGCCCTGCTCGCTCGCCAATTCGGCGGCGCTGCTGCGCTACCCCGAGGAAACGCGGGCCGACTGGGTGCGGCCCGGGATCATGCTCTACGGCTGCTCGCCGTTCGGCTTCAAGAGCGCCGCCGAGATCGGCCTGCGGCCGGTGATGACGCTCGCTTCCGAGATCATCGCCATCCAGCGGCTGCAGCCAGGCGAGTGGATCGGTTACGGCCACAGCTATCAGGCGACCCAGGAGATGACCATCGGCGTGGTCGCCTGCGGCTACGCCGACGGCTACCCGCGTCACGCGCCCACCGGAACGCCGCTGCTGGTGGCGGGCGCGCGCGCGGCCCTCGTCGGCAGGGTCTCCATGGACATGCTGTGCGTGGACCTTTCCGAGCTGCCCGCGGCGAGCGTCGGCTCGCCGGTGACGCTGTGGGGCGAAGGGCTTTCCTGCGACGAGGTCGCGGCGGCGGCGGGCACCGTCAGCTACGAGCTGCTGTGCGCGTTGGCTCAGAGGGTGCCGGTAACCGAGGTTTGATTTTTCAGTATTCCCGGAAAGATCCGGAAGAATCAGAACTTGAAAAAGCTCAAGTCTTCCTATGTCTGCAGCGAATGCGGCGCGACCGCGCTGCAGTGGTTCGGCGCCTGCCCGTCCTGCGGCGCCGCGGGCACGCTCACCGAGACGCTGACCGAGCGCGGCGCGAAGCGCGCGGCGGGTCCGGCGCCGGGGGCCGTATCCCTGGAGGAAGTGCCAACCCGCGAGACGGAGCGGCTCTCGACCGGCATCGGCGAGCTGGACCGGGTCCTCGGCGGCGGGCTGGTCGCCGGCCAGGTGGCGCTGATCGGCGGCGATCCCGGCATCGGCAAGTCGACCCTGCTCCTGCAGGTTTTGAGCAATTTCCGCGATCGGGCGCAAACCCTCTACGTTTCGGGGGAGGAATCCGCCGAGCAGGTCGCCCTGCGCGCCCGGCGCCTCGGACTGGATGCGCGCGCCGTGCACCTCATCGCCGAGATCCAGCTGGAGCGGATCCTGGCGGCGCTGGAAGCCCAGCGCCCGCAGGTCGCGGTGGCCGATTCGATCCAGACGCTGTGGTCCGAGTCGCTGCAATCGGCGCCGGGGTCGGTGGCGCAGGTGCGCGAATGCGCGGCGCAGCTTGCGCGGCATGCGAAAAAGAGCGGCACGGCCCTCTTCATCATCGGCCACGTCACCAAGGAGGGCACGATCGCCGGGCCGCGCGTGCTCGAGCACATCGTCGATACGGTTCTCTACTTCGAGGGCGATCCGCATTCGAGCTTCCGCCTGGTGCGCGCGGTGAAGAACCGTTTCGGCGCGATCAACGAGCTGGGCGTGTTCGCCATGACCGACCGGGGCCTGCGCGAAGTGACCAACCCGTCGGCCCTGTTCCTCTCGAACCACGGCAAGGACGTGGCCGGCTCCTGCGTGCTGGCGACGCTGGAGGGCACGCGCCCGCTGCTGGTGGAGATCCAGGCGCTGGTCGATAGCGCGCACACGCCCAACCCGCGCCGGCTGTCGGTCGGCCTCGAGCAGAACCGGCTGGCGATGCTGCTGGCGGTCCTGCACCGCCATGCCGGCATCGCCACCTGGGAACAGGATGTTTTCGTCAACGCCGTGGGCGGAGTTCGCATCGGCGAGCCCGCCGCCGACCTCGCCGTCTGCCTTGCGATTGTTTCCTCCTTTACCGACCGGGCGATCCGGGCCAAAACAGTCGTGTTCGGCGAAGTCGGCCTCGCCGGCGAAGTCAGGCCCGCGCCGCGCGGCCAGGACCGGCTGAAGGAAGCGGCCAAGCTGGGATTCGAAAAGGCGATCGTCCCCAAGGCCAACCTGCCCAAGTCGAAGATCGCCGGGATCGAAGTGATCGGCGTCGAGCGCGTGGACCAGGCGGTGCAGGCCTTGAGGAACCTGTGACGCAAATAGGCCTGCGTACTACCATCCGGCGATTCCAGAGCTTTCTATGCTGACTGTCAGGATTGATGCAAGGTTACACGCCAAGCTGAGAGCACTCGCGTCCGAGCTGGGTGTTGCAGCCAGCGAGTTGGTGCGTGAGGCGCTCCGGCAGCGCATCGCGCAGCGGACCAGCTCTCGCGTGAAATCTGCCTACGAGGCAACGCGCGATTTGTGCGGCGTAGCCGAGACATCGGACCCGGGCTTGTCATCCAGGCGATGGCGCAGGAATGAGCGCGACCTCAATAGTCCTTCGACGAAGGCCTGAGGCGGTGCACCTGGCTGGCAGCCCATGAAGGTTCTCGCGATTACGGGCGGGGCGCAGGGGATCGGCCGCGCGGCCAGCCTTTTCTTCGCCAATGCGGGCTATGCGGTCTCCATTGCCGACACCGACGTCGCCGCCGGGCGTGAGGTCGTTCGCATGATGCAGAGCGGCGGCGGCAGGACGCTCTTCGTGCGCACGGATGTCGGCGTGCCGGCGCAGATCGATCGCTGGGTCGCGCAGACGGTGAGGAATCTCGGCTGCCCGGACGTGCTCGTCAACAATGCCGGCATCGGCAGGCGCGCCCCTTTCCTGGACCTCAAGACGCGCGATTTTGACCGCGTCATCGCAGTCAACCTGCGTGGAACATTTTTGTGCTCGCAGGGGTTCGCCAGGCACATGGCGAAACGGCGCAAGGGCGGGGCGATCGTCAACATCGCCTCGACGCGCGCCTTCATGTCGGAGGCGGGCACCGAGGCCTATACCGCCGCCAAGGGCGGCATCGTCGCGCTCACGCACGGCATGGCGATCAGCCTGGGACCCTTGGGCATCCGCGTGAACTCGATCAGCCCGGGCTGGATCGAGACGCGCGACTGGCAGTACACGGCGCGGGCGAAGAAGCCGGTGCACTCGCGGCGCGACCGACTGCAGCATCCGGTGGGCCGCGTAGGGCGGCCCGAGGACATCGCCGAGGGCTGCCTCTATCTCGCCGAGCAGGCCGGCTTCGTCACCGGCCAGAACCTGACCGTCGACGGCGGCATGACCGTCAAGATGATCTACGAGGAGTGACCAGGCGGCGCCGAGGCCAGTTTCGCGATCGTAGTTGCAACGTTGGGACTCTTCGGATTGACGTCGAGCGTGCGCGTTCTCGGAACGACGACGAGGTCCATGTCCTCCATCGGGATTGCGCCCACCAGCACCTGGTCACCCATCACCAGCGCCCCGGCGAAGCCTGTCCTATTCTTGAAGCGGATCTCGATCGGGCCTGCATAGGGCACGCTTTTCACCGAGCCGTCGGCAAGCGTCACCACCTTTTCCTCGATCGCTTCGAGCCTTAGCTTCACTCGAACCCGCTCCGGAATGCAGAGATGGACGGCGCCCGAATCGGCCAGGGCATCGACCTTCACTGCCGCGAGGCGCGGCAGGCGCGGATTCTTCAGGACGAGCTTTGCGACCACCAGACCCATAGTCTGCTCCAAGGCAACAATCGGAGCAACGCGCAGAGCTTCAGATGGATGACAAGACTTGCTCGGCGGACCTCACTCCGCTTCGAACCGCTGCTTCCAGCGTCGGCGGGTAGTCGGGGTCGGTGTAGTCGCCGGCAAGGACAATGCCGGGAAGCGGGGATGCGACCTTGAGCGCCTTCATTGCCGGGGTGCAGGCGATGGTGGCGCGCTTTTCGGCGATGACGCGCGACCATTGCGGTTCCGGCAGATCCTTCAGCGCCTGCTTCAGCTCCCGGTGGCAGGTGGCGGCGAGCTCGTCCTGCGCCATCTGCTGGTGGTCGCCCTGCGCGCTGATGACGCAGGCGATGAGGCCTCGTTCGCCTGTAAGCTGGCCGCGGTCGAAGGCCCACTGCACGAGCCCGTCGGCGAGGCCGAGCATCGGAAAACCGAGCTGCACGGACTCCGCGTACTGCAGGTAACAGGTATAGATGGGCTGGTATTCGTACTCCGGCACCGCTCCGGGCAGCAAGGTCTTGAGCTGGTGCGGGCCGACCGCGAGGATCACGCTCTCGAATTCGCCGCGCAGCGCGGCGAGGTCGCGGACCGGCGCATTCAGGCGCACCGCGCCGCCGTGCTTGGTCACGAATTCGCAGGCCGGCTCCGGGAACAAGCGCGACAGGTCGGCGCGCGGCAGCAGCAGGTCGCTCGCGCCGGCCGCGCCCGCCAGCGAGTCGCGCAGCACGTTCGCGAAGACCTGTGCCGAGGCCTGCTCCGGCGGAGTGTTGAGCGCCGACACGCACAGGGGACGCCAGAGGTAATGGCCGATGCGGCCGTTTTGCCTGTGCCGCTCGAGCAGGGCGTGCACGGACACATCCGGCACGATGCGGAACGCCGCTCTCTTCAGGGACGACATAAAACGCACGGCGCCGAGCCGTTCCGCGAACGGGACGCCGCAGGTCAGGAGTCCGCCCAGCAGCCCGAGCGGCACGGGCAGCCACAGCGAGCGAAAGGCGAAGCCGTCGGTATAGCGCAGCTCGAGCGGCAGGCGCAGCACCGCGTCCACGGCGACACCGACCAGCCGCATCAGTCGCAGCAGCTCCTCATAGGCGCCGGCGAGGATGTGCTGGCCGTTGTCCAGCTCGCGGCCTTCGGTCGTCACGCGCCGCGCGCGGCCGCCCGCGACCGGTCCGGACTCGAACACCGTGACCGGCACGCCGCGCTCGGCGAGCGTGACCGCTGCCGCCATGCCCGCGTAACCTGCTCCCACGATTGCTATGCGGCGATCCAAGTCTTCCAGGCCAGCCAGAGTTTGCGCAGCGGGGTGAGCGAGGTGCGCTGCGTGAGCACCTTGAAACCGTCGCGCTCGATCTCGGCCAGCGTCGCGCGGTAGATCGCCGCCATGATCAGTCCGGCGCGCTGGTCGCGGCGGTCCTCGGCGGGCAGCGCCGCCATCGCGCTGGCGTAGTACCCCTCTGCCCGCCGCGCCTGAAAGGCCATCAGCTTACGAAAGTTCTCCGAGGTTTTCGCGTCGAGGATCTCCTTTGCGCTCACGCCGAAGCGCTGCAACTCGTCCGCAGGCAGGTAGATGCGGTTCTTGCGGGCGTCCTCGCCGACGTCGCGGATGATGTTGGTCAGCTGGAAGGCGGTGCCGAGGGCCTTGGCATAGTCGAGCGTGCGCGGGTTGCGGTAGCCGAAAATGCCCGCGGCGAGCAGTCCGACCGCGCCGGCCACGTGGTAGCAGTAGCGCTCCAGGCCCGCGAAATCGAGGTAGCGCGTCTGCGTCAGGTCCATCTCCATGCCGTCGACGATTTCGTTCAGATACTTTGCTCTGATTTCGAATTTTTGAATGAACGGCTGAAGGGCTCTGGCCACGGGATGGCTCGGCTCGCCCTGGAACAGTTTGCCGACCTCGCCGCGCCACCAGGCGAGCTTGGTGCGCGCCAGCTGCGCGTCGCTGCACTCGTCGACGACGTCGTCCACCTCGCGGCAGAAAGCGTACAGGGCGGTGATCGCGCGGCGGCGCTCGGCCGGCAGAAACAGGAACGAGTAGTAGAAGCTCGACCCGCTGGCCGCCGCTTTCTGCTGGCAGTAGTCGTCGGGCGTCACAGGGCCCGGAGGAATAGCAGGGGCCAGTCGAACCACCGGTGCGTGGGGCGACGGCGGAACATGTCGTAGCCCGACCGCTCCAGCTTTTCCAGGATGCGCAGCCCACCCTGGACAGTGACGGCGATCTCCAGCCGCAGGCGGCCCTCCAGGCCCGCGAGCAGGGCTTTTCCTTCCAGCATCATCTGCCTGGCTCGCTCCGCCTGGAAGCGCATCAGCGCCTGGAATGGCGGGTCGCAGCGCCGCTCGCGAAGGTGATCCTCCGTGACGCCAAACCGGCGCATCTCGTCCTGCGGCAGGTAGACGCGGTTTTTCGTCTCGTAGTCGATGGCCACGTCCTGCCAGAAGTTGATGATCTGCAGCGCGGAGCAAATGCGGTCGGAGGACTCGCAGTTCGCGGGCGAGCTCTTGCGGAACAGATGCAGCAACAGCCTGCCGACGGGATTGGCGGAGCGGCGGCTGTAGTCGAGCACCTCGGCAAAGTCGGCATAGCGATTCTTGACGACATCCTGCGCGAAAGCATCCAGCAGGTCGCGGAACAGCCGCGGCGGCAGGTCGTGCGTCCGGATGACGCGGTCGAGATCCGAGAAGAGCCCGCTTTGCGCCGGGTTTCCATCGACGATCCTTTGCAGTTCCCGATCGAATTCGCGCAACTTGCGAAGTCGCGCCTCGGGCCGATCGTCGCCCTCGTCGGCGAAGTCGTCGGCGGTGCGCGCGAAGCGGTATATGACCGCGACGGGCGCGCGCAACTCCCGCGGCAGCAGGAGTGACGCGACCGGGAAGTTCTCATAATGGCCGATCGACACTTGCGAGCTATAATACGTTGTTTTTTGAGAGGCTTTTGGGCCGGGAATCGATTCGGCGAAGGTGGCGGAATTGGTAGACGCACCAGATTTAGGTTCTGGCGCCTAACCGCGTGTGGGTTCGAGTCCCACCCTTCGCACCAACGACTGAGCAAAGGATGCGAGCGCAATGCCGGTGAATGTGGAGCAGCTGGGCGCCCTCGAGCGCCGCCTGTCGATGTCGGTGCCGGTGCAGGAGGTGGAGCGGCAGGTCGATGACCGGCTGAAGAAGCTCGCCAGGGACGTGAAATTGCCGGGCTTCCGGCCCGGCAAGGTGCCGATGAAGATCGTGGTGCAGCAGTACGGGCCGCAGGTGCGCTCGGAAGTGCTCGGCGGCGCGGTGGAGAAGGCCTTCGGGGACGCGGTCAAGGAGGCCAAGCTGCGCGTGGCCGGCTATCCGCGGATCGAGAAGAAGGACGGACCGGCCGATGCGACCGCGCTGGAATTCAGCGCGACGTTCGAGGTCTATCCTGAGGTGAAGGTCGGCGACGTCTCCGCGGCGAAGGTGGAGCGGCCGGTGCTGCGGGTGGACGATGACGCGGTCGAGCGCACGCTGGCGATGCTGCGCAAGCAGCGCGTGACCTACGCGGAGGTGGAGCGCGAGGCGCGCGAGGGCGACCGCGTCACGGTGGATTTCGAAGGCCGCATTGGCGGCGAGGTCTTCCCGGGCGGCAAGGCGAGCGGCTTCGCGTTCCTGCTCGGTGAAAAGCGCATGCTGCCCGAGTTCGAGGCGGGCGCGCTCGGCATGAAGGCGGGCGAGTCCAGGAATTTCGAGGTCCGCTTCCCCGACGACTACCACGGCAAGGAGGTGGCCGGAAAGACCGCGACCTTCGCGGTCGCCGCCAAGCGCGTGGAGGAACCGAGACTCCCGGAGCTGGACGCGGAGTTCGCGAGGAAGCTCGGCGTGGCCGACGGCGACCTTGCCAAGATGCGCGTCGAAGTGCGCGCCAACGTCGAGCGCGAGGTGAAAAAGCGCATCGAGGCGAGCGTAAAGAACCAGGCGCTGCAGGCGCTGCTCGACGCGGCGCCGCTCGAGCTGCCCCGGTCGCTGGTGCAGATGGAACACCAGCGCATGGTCGAGCAGGCGGCGGCGGAACTGCGCGCGCGCGGCGTGCCGCTGGAGCGCATGCCGTTCGATCCGCAGGCGTTCGAAGCGGGCGCCCGCCGCAGGGTCGCGCTGGGCCTGATAATCAGTGAATTAAGAACGTCTGAAAAGTTGAATCCGAAGCCCGCGGAAGTCCGCGCGCTGATCGAAGCCGAGGCGCAGAGCTACGAGCATCCCGCCGAAGTGGTAAAATGGATCTACATGCAGCCGCAGCGCTTGTCCGAAATGGAGAGCCTCGCGCTCGAGAGCAACGTCGTCAGCTGGGTCTTGTCCAAAGCCAGGGTCGAAGACAAGGCGGTCGCATTCGACGAGCTCATGGGCGGCAGCGCATGAACTCCACGACATGGAAATCGAGCATGGTTGAGCCGCAGGGCCTGGGCCTGATCCCGATGGTGATCGAGCAGTCGGGGCGCGGCGAGCGCGCCTACGACATCTATTCGCGCCTGCTCAAGGAGCGCGTGGTGTTCCTGGTCGGGCCGGTGACGGAGGTGACGGCGAACCTGATCGTCGCGCAACTCCTCTTCCTCGAATCGGAGAATCCGGACAAGGACATCTTCTTCTACATCAACTCCCCGGGTGGCTCGGTGTCGGCGGGCCTGGCGATCTACGACACCATGCAGTTCATCAAGCCCGACGTCTCGACCCTGTGCATCGGCCAGGCCGCGAGCATGGGCGCGCTGCTGCTGGCGGCGGGGGACAAGGCAAAGCGCTTCGCCCTGCCCAACTCGCGCGTCATGATCCACCAGCCGATGGGCGGCTTCTCCGGCCAGGCCTCCGATGTCGAGATCCACGCCAAGGAGATTCTCTACCTGCGCCAGCGACTGAACGAGATCCTCGCCAAGCACACCGGGCAGTCGGTGGAGACCATCGCCAAGGACACCGACCGCGACAACTTCCTGTCCTCCGAAGACGCGGTAAAGTACGGCATCGTGGACCGGGTCCTCACGGCAAGGGAGCAGGCGTAGGTGTCCGAGAAGTCCTCTTCGGGCGAGAAGCTGCTGTACTGCTCGTTCTGCGGCAAGAGCCAGCACGAGGTCAGGAAGCTCATCGCCGGCCCTTCGGTGTTCATCTGCGACGAGTGCATCGAGCTGTGCAACGACATCATCCGCGAGGAGACCGCCGGCGACAAGGGCGGCAAGGGCGCGAAGTCGGACCTGCCGGCGCCGCACGAGATCCGCAACATCCTCGACCAGTACGTGATCGGGCAGGACCAGGCGAAGAAGATCCTCGCGGTCGCCGTCTACAATCACTACAAGCGCCTGAAGCACCTGTCGAAGAACGACGAGGTAGAGCTCGCGAAGTCGAACATCCTGCTGATCGGGCCGACCGGTTCGGGCAAGACGCTGCTCGCGCAGACGCTCGCGCGCCTGCTCAACGTTCCCTTCGTGATCGCCGACGCCACCACGCTCACCGAGGCGGGCTACGTCGGCGAGGACGTCGAGAACATCATCCAGAAACTGCTGCAGAACTGCGACTACGACGTCGACAAGGCCAAGCGCGGCATCGTCTACATCGACGAGATCGACAAGATCTCGCGCAAGTCAGACAATCCCTCGATCACGCGCGATGTTTCCGGCGAGGGCGTGCAGCAGGCGCTCCTGAAGCTCATCGAAGGCACCATCGCCTCGGTGCCGCCGCAGGGCGGGCGCAAGCACCCGAACCAGGACTTCGTGCAGGTGGACACGACCAACATCCTCTTCATCTGCGGCGGCGCGTTCGACGGCCTGGAGAAGATCGTGCGCAACCGCACCGAGAAGACCGGCATCGGCTTCGGCGCCGAGGTGCGCAGCCCGAACGATTCGAAGGCGACCTTCGACCTGCTGAAGGCGGTCGAGCCCGAGGATCTCATCAAGTATGGCCTGATTCCGGAGTTCGTCGGGCGCATGCCGGTGGTGGCCGCGCTCGAAGAACTGGACGAGAAGGCGCTGATCGAGATCCTGGTCGCGCCGAAGAACGCGCTGATCAAGCAGTACCAGCGCCTCTTTCTCATGGAAGGGGTGGAGCTGGAAGTGCGCCCGGGCGCACTGGGCGCGGTGGCGAAGAAGGCGCTCGCGCGCAAGACCGGCGCTCGCGGCCTGCGCTCGATCCTGGAACAAGTGCTGCTCGACACCATGTACGACCTGCCGGCGCTCGAGAACGTCAGCAAGGTCGTGATTGACGAGCAGATGATCGCCGCCGACGGCAGGCCGATCCTGATCTACTCGGATCCGCCCAAGGTGGCCGGCAGCAGCGCGTAGAGGTTTCCATGTCCGAACAAGAGCAACGAGCCCCTGGGTCGCCCGCCGAAGCGGGCGCGGCGCAATATCCGCTGCTGCCCCTGCGCGACGTGGTGGTGTTCCCGCACATGGTCATCCCGCTGTTCGTCGGCCGGCCGAAATCCATCAAGGCGATGGAGACCGCCATGGAGAGCGGCAAGTCGATCCTGCTGGTCGCGCAGCGCTCGGCGGCCAAGGACGATCCTGGCGCGGAGGACATGTACGAGATCGGCTGCGTGTCCAGCATCCTGCAGATGCTCAAGCTCCCTGACGGCACCGTGAAGGTCCTGGTCGAGGGCGGCAGCCGCGCGCGCATCGGCAAGGTCACCGACCTGCGCAGCCACTGGGTCGCCGAAGGCACGCCAATTCCCGCGGAGGCCACGCTGCCCCCGGAGGTGGAGGCGATGCGCCGCGCGCTGCTGACGGCGTTCGACCAGTACGTGAAGCTGAACAAGAAGATCCCGCCGGAGATCCTGACGTCGCTGGGCGGCATCGACGAGGCGGGGCGCCTCGCCGACACCGTCGCCGCGCACCTGCCGCTCAAGCTCGAGCAGAAGCAGCAGGTGCTGGAGATGTTCGAGGTGAAGGCGCGCCTCGAGCACCTGCTTTCGCAGCTGGAGACCGAGATCGACATCCTGCAGGTGGAGAAGCGCATCCGCGGCCGCGTCAAGCGCCAGATGGAGAAGAGCCAGCGCGAGTACTACCTGAACGAGCAGGTCAAGGCCATCCAGAAGGAGCTGGGCGAAGGCGAGGAAGGCGCGGACCTCGAGGAGATGGAGAAGCGCATCCGCAAGGCGCACATGCCCAAGGACGCGCGCAGGAAGGCCGAGAACGAGCTGAAGAAGCTGAAGCTGATGTCGCCGATGTCGGCCGAGGCCACCGTGGTGCGCAACTACATCGAGACCCTGGTCAACCTTCCCTGGCGCAAGAAATCGAAGATCTGCCGCGACCTGAAGGTCGCGCAGCAGATCCTCGACAAGGACCACTACGGGCTGGAGAAGATCAAGGAGCGCATCGTCGAGTACCTGGCGGTGCAGACGCGCGTCGACAAGATGAAGGCGCCGATCCTGTGCCTGGTGGGCGCCCCGGGCGTGGGCAAGACCAGCCTGGGCCAGTCCATCGCCAGGTCCACCAACCGCAAGTTCGTGCGCATGTCGCTCGGCGGCGTGCGCGACGAGGCCGAGATCCGCGGCCACCGGCGCACCTACATCGGCTCGATGCCCGGCAAGATCCTGCAGAGCATGAGCAAGGCGGGCGTCAAGAACCCGCTGTTCCTGCTGGACGAAGTGGACAAGCTCGGCCAGGACTGGCGCGGCGATCCGTCCTCGGCGCTGCTCGAAGTGCTCGACCCGGAGCAGAACAACACCTTCACCGACCACTACATCGAGGTCGAGTACGATTTGTCGGACGTGATGTTCATCGCCACCGCCAACACGCTGAACATCCCGCCGCCTCTGCTCGACCGCATGGAGGTGATCCGCCTCTCCGGCTACACCGAGGACGAAAAGGTCAATATCGCCGTCCAGTACCTGCTGCCCAAGCAGATGAAGAACAACGGCCTGAAGGAGGGCGAAGTGACGGTCACGGAGGCCGCGATCCGCGACATCGTGCGCTATTACACGCGCGAGGCGGGCGTGCGCAGCTTGGAGCGCGAGATTTCCAAGATCTGCCGCAAGGCGGTCAAGCAGCTCCTCACCGAGAAGCAGGAGACCGAGGCCAAGCCGAAGCGCATCAGCGTGACGCCGCGCTACCTGGACAAGTTCCTCGGCGTGCGCAAGTTCACCTTCGGCATGGCCGAGAAGAAGAACCAGGTCGGGCAGGTCACGGGGCTCGCCTGGACCGAGGTCGGCGGCGAGCTGCTCACGATCGAGACGGTGACCATGCCCGGCAAGGGCAAGACCATCACCACCGGCAAGCTGGGCGAGGTCATGCAGGAGTCGATCCAGGCGGCGCTCTCGGTGGTGCGCAACCGCTCGCGCAAGCTTGGCGTCAACGAGGATTTCTATCAGAAGAACGACATCCACATCCACCTGCCCGAGGGCGCGACCCCCAAGGATGGTCCGAGCGCCGGCATCGGCATCGTCACCTCGATGGTGTCGGTGCTGACCGGCATCCCGGTGCGAGCCGACGTCGCCATGACCGGCGAGATCACGCTGCGCGGCGAGGTGCTGGCGATCGGCGGGCTGAAGGAAAAGCTGCTCGCGGCGCACCGCGGCGGCATCAAGACCGTGCTCATCCCGGACGAGAACGTCAAGGACCTCGCCGAGATTCCCGACAACGTCAAGAACCGGCTCGAGATCGCGCCCGTGAAATGGATCGACAAGGTGCTCGAAATCGCGCTGGAGCGCCAGCCCGAGCCGCTCGCGGCGCCGGTGCTGGAGACCGCGCTGCCGCCCGCGGAGGAAAAGCCGGGCGCGCCGGCGATCAAGCACTAGGCAGAAGGCGTGAACAAGCAGGACCTGATCGAGCAGATCGCCCAGGCGGCGGAGGTTTCCAAGTCCGCGGCCGAGCGGGCGGTGGACGCGCTCGTGGTCGCCGTCAAGACCAGTCTGAAGAAGGGCGACAGCGTCACGCTGGCGGGCTTCGGCAGCTTCTACGTCCGCACGCGCGAGGCGCGCACCGGCCGCAACCCGCGCACCGGCGCCACGCTTTCCATCGCCGCGACGCGCGTCCCCAAATTCCGCGCTGGCAAGGCCCTCAAGGACGCGATAAACTAGCGCCCCTTCGCAGGGCGACACTCGTGTCGCGGGGTGCTTAGCTCAGCGGTAGAGCGCTGCCCTTACAAGGCAGATGTCGTAGGTTCAACCCCTACAGCACCCACCAAGGATTCGCAGCAGTAGGAGCGGTAGTTCAGTTGGTTAGAATACCGGCCTGTCACGCCGGGGGTCGCGGGTTCGAGTCCCGTCCGCTCCGCCAATTACCAGGCACTTACGAGGTTCTCGTAGGTGCCACTTCCAAAAACTCCGGGCGGCTTCCAAAAGTTGCGCGCGCTCCGCGCTTGACATTGTTATGCTTCACATTACAATAGCTGTAATGCGTCGCATAGCACTGCTCTGGTGATCAAAGGGTTCCGGCACAAAGGACTAGAACGCTTCTTCACGAAGAGCGAGCGCAAAGGCATTGACGCGCGGCAGGCCGACCGGATCGAGCGCATTCTCGACCGGCTGGATGCCGCGGTGAGACCGGAGGACATGAATCTGCCGGGCTACAAGTTCCACGGCCTGAAGGGTGACCGCAAGGGCACCTTCGCGGTATCGGTGTCAGGCAATTGGCGCATCACGTTTCGATTCGAGGCAGGCGATGCGCTCGACGTGAACCTGGAGGACTACCACTGATGATGAAGACGATGAGAGATCCGAAGCGCAAGCCGACGCACCCTGGAGCGGTGCTGCGCGAGGACGTACTGCCGGCGTTGAAGATGACGCAGGGTGATTTTGCCCATCGGCTCGGGGTGAGCCGCCTGAGCGTCTCAGAGTTGCTGCACGAGAAGCGCGCCATGTCTGCCGATATGGCGATGCGGATCGGGCGCCTGACGAATACCACGGCCGAGAGCTGGGTGCGGATGCAGACTGCGCTCGATCTCTGGGCGCTCGAGCAGGACACGAAGCGCTACCGGCACATCGAGCCGGTCGCTGCGTAGGCACCGACCCGGCGGCCCCGGGAAAGCGCCCGAACCGAGCGCGCTAACGCTCGGCCGGGCTGACCACAACGCAACCTGAAAGGAGGTTCGCATCATGGCTGATCAGCAGACGAGCACCCCGGGTCAGATTTGCGTGGAAATCAACAGGGCGCTGATGTGCCGAAGGTGTGCTGCGGGCAAAGCCGGGGAGGGTAGAAATGGGGCGTGGTCCGTGGTGGCTGCCCCTGCCAACCCACTGTTAAAATAATCACTTACCGCCTCCCTCCCGCGCCTCTGGAACGCCAGGGGTCGCGGGTTCGAGTCCCGTCCGCTCCGCGAACGCCATTTACCGACCGCGATGTTCGATCTCGTCACCAAGCACAAGCGCCTGCTGCAGGTCATCCTGGCAATCCTGGTGCTGCCGTTCGCGTTCTGGGGCGTGGAGTCCTACACGCGCGCCGGGCGCGGCGGCAACGAGGTGGCGAGCGTCGACGGGATCCCGGTGACCTTGCGCGAGTTTTCCGACGAACTGCGCCGGCAGCAGGACAGGATGCGCCAGCTGCTGGGCGCGGGCGCCGACCCCGCCGCGCTGGAAAGCCCGGAAATGCGTCTCGCCATCCTCGACTCGCTGATCTCGCAGCGCCTGATCACCAATGCGGTCGCAAATGCGCATGCCGCGCTTTCCAGGGATGCGGTCGTGGCGAGCATCCTCGCCTCGCCCGAGTTCCAGGTGGACGGCAAGTTCTCCGCCGAGCGCTACGCCGGCTATTTGCGCGCCGCGGGCCTCTCGGACGACGGCAACGTGGATCGGCTGCGCCTGGAGATTCCCGCCTCGCAGCTGGCCGCCGCGGTCGCCGGCAGCGCCTTCGAGCCGCGCACGTCGAGCGCCCGGCTGGCCGCCATCGAAGCCGAAAAGCGCGAGGTCGCCGAGGCCTTCGTTTCCGCCGATGCCTTTCTTTCCCGCGTGAAGCCGGACGAGGCGGCGGCGAAGGCGTACTACGAATCGCACCTCGCCGACTTCAAGGTTCCCGAACGGGTGCGCGCCGAGTTCGTGGTGCTTTCGGCCGAGGCGATCGGGCAGGCCGAGGGCGCAAGCGAGGCCGAGATCAAGACCGCGTACGACGCGAAGGCGGCGACGCTGGGCGAGCCCGAGCAGCGGCGCGCGAGCCATATCCTGCTGGCGGGCAAGGACGAAGCCGGGAAAGTGCTCGCGGAAGCGCGCAAGAGCCCGCAATCGTTCGCCGAGCTGGCGAAGAAGCATTCGCAGGACAGCGGCTCGGCGGCGAACGGCGGCGACCTGGGCATGAACCCGCGCGGCGCTCTGGCGAGCAAGGAGCTGGAAGAGGCCATCTTCAGGCTCAAGGCGGGCGAGATCGGCGACGTCGTTACGTCCCCGTTCGGCTTCCACGTCGTTCGCGTGACCGCGATCCAGCCCGCCAAGCTGCGCCCGATCGAGGAAGTCCGCAAGGAGCTCGCCGCCGAAATCATCAAGCAAAAGGGCATGAAGAAGTTCGCCGAGGCGGCCGAGAGTTTCAACAACATGGTCTACGAGCAGTCCGACAGCCTGAAGCCCGCGGCCGAGCGCTTCAAGCTGAAGATCGAGAACACGGGCTGGTTCAGCCGGCAGGCGCTGGGCGAGGCGGGGCCGCTCGCGAACCCCAAGCTGCTGGCGGCCATCTTTTCGCCGGACGCCACCAGGCAGAAGCGCAACACGGATGCGGTGGAGGTTGCGCCGGGCGTACTGGTCGCGGCGCGGGTGCTCGAGCACCAGCCCGAGGCGCAGCGACCCTTCGCCGAGGTGAGGGCGGACGTCGAGCGCAGGCTGGCGCGGCGCGAAGCCGTCGCGCTCGCGCGCAAGGAAGGTGAAGCAAAGCTCTTGGAACTGAGAAAGGGGGCGGATGCGGGCATCACCTGGGCGGCGGCAAAGACAGTGTCGAGGCAGGAAACGCAGGGACTGCCGCAGGCGGCGATCCGCAGGATCATGTCGACGGATGCCGCCAAGCTGCCCGCCTTTGCCGGGCTCGAGCGCGGCGAAGAGGGCTACGCGCTCTATCGCATCGCCAAGGTCATTCCGAGCGGTCCGGCGGCCGGGCCGCAGGCCGCGGAACTGCAGGCGCGCTTCGATCAGCGTGCCGGGGCGGCGCAACTGGACGCCTACGTCTCGAGCCTGCGCGCGCGGGCGAAAGTCGAGGTCAACCAGGCGAACCTGGAGCGCAAGTAGCGCGGCTCAATCCGGCTCGGAATCCTCGGGGATGGTGACGGACACCACGTTGAAGCCGCCGTCCACGTAGAGGATTTCCGCGGTGATCCCGGCGGCGAGGTCCGAGAGCAGGAAAGCGGCGGCGTTGCCGACGTCGTCGATGGTGACGTTGCGCCGCAGCGGCGCGAACCGCTCCACGTGTTTGAAGATCTTGCTGAAACCGGCGATGCCCGCCGCTGCCAGCGTCCGGATGGGTCCCGCCGAGATGCCGTTGACGCGAATGCCCTTCGGCCCGAGGTTGGCGGCGAGGTAGCGCACCGAGGCCTCCAGGCTCGCCTTGGCGAGACCCATGGTGTTGTAGTGGGGAATCTGCCGCACGGCACCCAGATAGCTGAGCGTAAGCAGCGCCGCGCGGCGACCCATCATCATCGGCAGCGCCGCCTTGGCGAGCGCCGGGAAACTGTACGCGGAGATGTCGTGCGCGAGGCGGAACGCTTCGCGCGACAGGCCCTCGAGCAGCTCGCCGGCGATCGCCTCGCGCGGCGCAAAGCCGATGGCATGCACCAGGCCGTCCAGGCCGTCCCAGCGCGCGCGCAGCGAGGCGAACAGTTCCTCGATCTGCGCGTCGCTCGCCACGTCGCAGGGAAGGACGAGCTCGGAGCCGAAATCGCGCGCCAGCTCGGCGACGCGGTCCTTGAAGCGCTCGCCCACGTAGGTGAAGGCGAGCTCGGCGCCCTCGCGGTGCGCCGCTTTCGCGATGCCGTATGCGATGGAGCGGTTGCTGAGCAGGCCGGTGACCAGAATTTTCTTGCCGGAGAGAAATCGCATGCGCGCATTATACTTTCCGCCATGCGCGCCTTGCTGCTGATGCTGTTGCTGCCGCTGGCCGCGGGCTGCGGAGAAGTCTGGAACGACCCCTATCCCGCGGCCGAGCGCGGCAAGAACATCCTCTACTCGGTCTTCACGGAGCGGCCCAAGCACCTCGACCCGGCGCAATCCTACGCCACGGACGAGTCGCAATTCACCATGCAGGTCTACGAGCCGCCGCTGCAGTATCACTACCTGAAGCGGCCCTATCAGCTGGTCCCGAACACCGCGCTGGAGGTGCCGCAGCCGAAGATGGTGGAAAAGGACGGCGCCACCTACAGCGTGTACGAAATCCGCATCCAGCCCGGCATCCGCTTCCAGCCGCATCCGGCGTTTGTCGAGAAGAATCTCGATTTGAGGAAAGAACAGGTCGATGCGCTCGGAACGCCGTACCAGCTTCCTCTCGGCACGCGCGAGCTTACCGCCGACGACTACATCTACCAGATCAAGCGCCTCGCGCACCCGCGGCTGCAGGTGCCGATCTTCGGCCTGATGTCCGAGTACATCGTCGGCCTGAAGGAATACGCGGCCGCGCTGAAAAAGGCGGACAAGCCCGGCGAGTGGCTGGACCTGCGCCAGCACCCGCTCGCGGGGGTGGAGCGCGTGGACGCGCACGGCTACCGCGTGACGCTGAAGGGGCGCTATCCGCAGTTTGCCTACTGGCTGGCGATGCATTTCTTCTCGCCCATGCCCTGGGAGGCGGATAAGTTCTTCCAGCAGCCCGGCATGGCGCAGAAGAACTTCACCATCGACTGGTGGCCGGTGGGCACCGGGCCCTACATGCTGAGCGAGAACGACCCCAATTCGCGCATGGTGCTCGAGCGCAACCCGAACTACCGCGGCGTGCCGTACCCCTCCGAGGGAGATCCGGAGGACGGCAAGAACGGCCTTCTCGCGGACGCCGGCAAGACGATGCCGTTCATCGACAAGGCGGTGTACTCGCGCGAGCGCGAGGCGATTCCGCTGTGGAACAAGTTCCTCCAGGGGTACTACGACACCTCCGGCATCGGCTCGGACAATTTCGACCAGGCCGTGCGCATCTCCGCGGACGGAGACGCCGGCCTGACGCCGGAGATGGAAAAGCGCGGCGTGCGCATGGAGACCTCGGTGGAGCCGACCGTGTTCTACCTGGGCGCCAACTGGCTGGACCCGGTGATCGGCGGGGCGGCGGGGGGAGAATCGGCCGAGCGCGCCCGCAAGCTGCGCCAGGCGCTGGCGATCGCCATTGACTGGGAGGAATACCTTTCGGTGTTCGCCAACGGCCGCGGCGTGCCCTCGCACAGCCCGCTTGCGCCGGGCATCTTCGGGTACCGGGAAGGGAAGGACAGCATCAATCCCGTAACCCATGAATGGAAGGACGGTAAGGCCGTGCGCCGGCCGATCGAGGCGGCGCGCAAGCGGCTCGCCGAAGCCGGCTATCCGGACGGCCGCGACGCGAGGACCGGGCAGCCGCTGGTGCTGTACCTGGACACCGTCGACCGGGGGCCGGGGGGCAAGGCGGTGATCGACTGGTGGCGCAAGCAGTTCGCCCGGCTCTCGATCCAGTTCGAGCCGCGCCAGACCGACTGGAACCGGTTCCAGGAGAAGCTGCGCAAGGGGAACACGCAGCTGTTCATGGTCGGCTGGCGCGCCGACTACCCGGATCCGGAGAACTTCATGTTCCTGCTCAACGGGCCGCAGGCGCGCGCCAGGGGCGGCGGCGAAAACGCCTCGAACTACAGCAACCCGGAATACGACGCGCTGTTCGCGAGGATGCGCCACATGCCGAATTCGCCGGGGCGCCAGGAGATCATCGACCGGATGGTGGACATCTTCCGGCGCGATGCGCCCTGGATCGGCGGCTTCCACCGCAAGTCCATCGGACTGATCCAGGGCTGGCTGAGCAACGTGAAGCCGAACGAAATGGCGGACAACAAGCTGCGCTACTACCGCCTCGACGCCGCCAGGCGCGAGGCGGCGCGCCGCGCCTGGAACCGCCCGATCGTCTGGCCGCTGGTGTTGCTGGTGCTCGCCATCGTGCTGGCCACCATCCCCGCCTTCCGCTCCTACCGCCGGCGCGAGCGCATGGCGGCGACGAGAGAGCAGGGGGCGCAGCCGACCCCGCTGCGCCCCCCGCACCCCCCGGGTGCCTCGGCCTAGATGTTCGCGTACATCGTCCGCCGGCTGCTGTACGCGATCCCGATCCTGGTTGGAGTCAACCTTCTCACCTTCGCCCTGTTCTTCGTGGTCAACACGCCGGACGACATGGCGCGCATGCAGCTCGGCGCCAAGCGCGTCACGCCCGAGGCGATCGAGAAATGGAAGGCGGAGCGGGGGTATGACTTGCCTTTGGTTTGGAATTCGAATGAAAAGTTTTTTTTAGACAAGGCAACAAAAACAATATTTGTACAGAAATCCGCGAAGCTGTTCCTGTTCGATTTCGGCTACTCGGAGGACAAGCGTGACATCGCCGGCGAGATCACGACGCGGATGTGGCCGAGCCTGGCGCTGCAGGTTCCGGTCTTCTTCATCGGCTTGGCGGTGTGCATCACTTTCGCGCTGCTGATGGCGGTGTTCCGCGCGAGCTATCTGGACGTGTGGGGTGTGGTCCTGTGCGTCGCCATGATGGCGATTTCGATGCTGTTCTACATCATCGGCGGCCAGTACCTGTTTTCCAAGGTGCTGCACCTGGTGCCGATCTCCGGCTACCAGGGCGGAGGCGACGCGTTCAAGTTCCTGATCCTGCCCGTCGCCATCGGAGTCATCGCCGGCATCGGCGGGGCGAGCCGCCTCTACCGCACCCTGTTCCTGGAGGAGATGGCCAAGGACTTCGTGCGCACCGCGCGGGCGAAGGGCCTGAGCGAGCGCGTGGTGCTGTTCCGCCACGTGCTCAGGAACGCGCTGATCCCGATCCTCACCGGCGTGGTGGTGGCGATTCCGTTCCTGTTCCTCGGCAGCCTGCTGCAGGAATCCTTCTTCGGCATTCCGGGGCTGGGCAGCTACACCATCGAAGCGATCCAGGCGCAGGATTTCGCCGTGCTGCGCGCGATGGTGTTCATCGGCGCGGTGCTGTACATCCTGGCGCTGATCGCGACCGACATTTCCTACACCGTCGCCGATCCCAGGGTGAGGCTGCAATAGCATGCCGGTGATCCTCGCCACGGATGTCCTCGTCTGGCTGCTGGTCCTGGCCGCTGCCGGCTACGGGCTGTACTGCCGGCGCCAGCCCCATCTCGCGGCCGCGTGGCAGCGGGTGTTCCGCAGCCCGGCCGCGATGGCGTCCTCCGTCGCGCTCGTTTTCTTCCTCGGCGTCGCCCTGCTGGATTCGCTCCACTACCGGCCCGCGCTGGACACGAGGCCGGGCGAGCAGAAGGCGTACGGCACGGAGGTCCGGTCCGTGCTGGATCTGCCGCTCGCCGACCTGCGCGGCAACACCGAGAAAACCTACTCCGCCCCGCTGGCGATGGTCTCCTACGCGAAGGAGCAGGTCGAGCTGCCCAACGGCAAGATGGGCCGCGAGTTCCCGCGCCTGCGCTTTGGCGGCTCGCACCTGAAGGATGCGTCGGAATGGGCCGGAGACGTCACGCGCCGGGTGCTCGCGGGATTCGCCGCGTCGGTTCTGCTGTTCATCATGGCGGCGCTGGTCATTCGCCGGCTGGGGAAGCGACGCCCGGAAATCCCCTGGAACGCCGCCCTGGCCGCGGTCGGCGGCCTGCTGTTCGTCACCGGCCCGGCGGTGGCCCTCAGCCTTTGCTACCACGTACTCGGCACGGACAAGGTCGGCCAGGACGTTCTTTACCTCGCGCTGAAATCCGTGCGCACCAGCGTGGTGATCGGCACGCTGACCACGATCGTGCTGCTTCCCGTGGGCATTGCCCTGGGAATCATGGCGGGCTACTTCCGGGGCTGGGTGGATGACGTCATCCAGTACGTGTATACGACGCTGAACTCCATTCCGGGCGTGCTGCTCATCGCCGCCTCGGTGCTGATGGTGCAGGTGTACGTCGATACCCATCCGGATCTGTTCCAGACCGCCGCCCAGCGGGCGGACTTTCGGCTGCTGATGCTGTGCATCATCATGGGGTTGACCAGCTGGACCGGGCTGACCCGGGTGCTGCGGGGCGAGACGCTGAAGCTGTCGCAACTCGAGTACGTGCAGGCGGCGCACGCCTTCGGCGTACGCCAGCCGCGGATCCTCGCCCGGCACATCCTGCCGAACGTCGCGCACATCGTGATCATCACGCTGGCGCTGGACTTTTCCGGCTTCGTGCTGGCCGAGGCGGTGCTGTCGTACATCGGGGTTGGCGTCGATCCCTCCACCAACAGCTTCGGCACCATCATCAACGCCGCGCGCCTGGAAATGTCGCGCGAGCCCGTCGTCTGGTGGACCCTGGCGACCGCGTTCACGTTCATGTTCGTGCTGGTGCTGGCGGCCAACCTGTTCGCCGACGCGGCGCGCGACGGCTTCGATCCGCGGGTGCGCGTGTGAGCGGGGGATCCGGCGACGCGGTGCTGGCGGTGGCGGAGCTGCGCACGCGCCTGGACGCGCCGGGCGGCGCGGTCCGCGCCGTCGACGGCGTGGACTTCGAACTGCGCCGCGGCGAGTGCTTCGCGCTGGTGGGCGAATCGGGCTCCGGCAAGTCGATGACCGCGCTCTCGATCCTGCGCCTGCTGCCGGAAGCGGGCCGGATCACCGGGGGCAGGGTGCGGCTCGGCGAGCAGGAGCTCCTGGGACTGCCGGAACTGGCGATGCGCGCGGTGCGGGGACGGCGCGTGGCGATGATTTTCCAGGAGCCCGCGACCGCCCTGAATCCCGTGCTCACGGTGGGGCGTCAGATCGCGGAAGTCATCGAGAGGCATACCGGAAACCGAAACCCCGGGAAAAAGGTACTCGAGCTGCTGAATGCCGTCGGTGTCCCCGACCCCGCGCGCCGCTGCGGCGAGTATCCGTTCCAGCTCTCAGGCGGCCTCAAGCAGCGCGTGATGATCGCCGCGGCGCTCGCGGCCGAGCCCGAGGTGCTGATCGCGGACGAGCCGACGACCGCGCTCGACGTCACCATCCAGGCGCAGATCCTCGACCTGCTGGCCAGGCTCCAGGCCGAGCGCTCCATGGCGATCCTCTTGATCACCCACGACCTGGGGATCGTCGCGCGCATGGCGCAGCGCGTCGCGGTGATGTACGCCGGCGAGATTGTCGAAGTCGCCGCGCGCGACGACTTCTTCGCCGCGCCCCAGCACCCGTACGCGCAGAAGCTCTTCGAGGCGCTGCCGTCGCCGCAAAAGCGCGGCGCCGAGCTCTCGGTGATCGCCGGGCAGGTGCCTTCGCTCGCGGCGAACTTCACGGGCTGCCGGTTCGCCGAGCGCTGCGAATCCGCCTGGGACCGCTGCCGGACCGAGGCGCCGCGCCTGATTCCCCTGGGCGCGGCGCGACTCGTGCGCTGCCACCTGCGTGAGCGCGGCCCGGCGGCGGCCCGCCACGCCGTCGCTATCGCCGGCACCGAGGAGGTGACGTACGTCGCCGTGGAGAGCGAGCCCGTGCTCGCCGAGGCGGTCGAGTTGAAGGTGCACTTCCCGATCCGCGAGGGCCTGTTCAAGCGCGTGGTCGGGCAAGTGCGGGCGGTCGATGGCGTGTCGCTCACCGTGCGCACCGGGCGAACGCTCGCGCTGGTGGGCGAATCCGGTTGCGGCAAGACCACGGTGGGCAAGGCGTTGCTGCGGCTGCTGCAGCCCACGGGCGGGCGCGTCGCGTTCGCCGGACGGGACCTGGCGTCGCTTTCGGGCGCAGAGCTGCGCGCATCGCGGCGCGGAATGCAGATCATCTTTCAGGATCCGTATGCCTCCCTGAACCCGCGCATGCGCGTGGCGGAGATCCTGGGCGAGGGCATGCAGAGCCTGGACGTGGGCGCAAGCGACCAGGAGCGCTCGCGGCGGATCGCGACGCTGCTGGCGCAGGTCGGCCTGCCGGCCGAAGCGCTCCAGCGCTACCCGCACGAGTTCTCCGGCGGCCAGCGCCAGCGCATCGCCATCGCGCGCGCGCTCGCGGTCGAGCCCAGGCTCATCGTCTGCGACGAGCCGACCAGCGCGCTCGACGTGTCCGTGCAGGCGCAGATCCTGAACCTGCTGAAGGAACTGCAGCGCCGCCTGGGGATCGCTTACCTCTTCATCACCCACAACCTCTCGATCGTCGAGTATCTCGCGCACGAGGTGGCGGTGATGTACCTGGGGCGGATCGTCGAGCGCGGAACCGCCGCCGAGGTGCTGGAGAACCCGCGCCACCCCTACACCGCGGCGCTGTTGTCGGCGGTGCCGATGGTGGAAGGCAAGCGGGACATCATCCGTCTGCAGGGCGAACTGCCTTCGCCCGTGCATCCTCCCGCCGGATGCCATTTCCACCCGCGCTGCCCCGAGGCCATGCCCGAGTGCCGGTTGGCGTACCCCGAGCCCGTCCGGCTCAGCCGGACGCGGACCGTGAGCTGTCTGCTCTACCGCGCCTCGAAGGTCGCCAGCAGCAGCTGATTGAGGTCGCCGGGGACCGGCAGCATGCCCTTGCGCAGCAGCTCGCCGATCTGCGCCTGGTCCTCTGCCGGCAAGGAGGAGATCTCCGCCTTGAACTCGCGTGCCATGCGCTCCTTCTCGCTCCAGGGCATCTGCGCGAGCCTGAGCTGCGCGGCGCGCAGGACGAGCGCCCGGTCCATGAAATACTGGATCATCGCGCTGCGCACCGCCGCGTTCTTCGGGTTCATGAGCTCCGCATTGAGAGAGTCGAAGATCTCCTGGCGCTGGCGGTCGGCCAGGTAGAGAAAGCTGTCGTCGATGAGGCGCCGGATCTGGTCCGGCTCGACCATGGTGCCCGGATAGAACCGGGAGGGTTCGATGATTTCCACCTCGAACCGCTTCTCGGAATCGGGCTTGGTCGCATGGTTGTAGACCATGTTGCGCGCGATGCTCATGAGCAGCATGAGAATCGGGTCGGCGGCCGCGGGCGAGCACAGCCCCGCGAAAAGCGCAGTGAATAAAACACCACTCCGTACCAGCCGGCCCATACGCATACATTCTAGGGAGCCGCGGACGGGCGTGGTCCCGCAGGGCAGCAATTATCAATCTATTACATTAAATTAGTGTTGTATCACTATGATTTTCTGATTTGTTTACCAGGAGACGCTTGCCGCGGTTTTCCCTTCGCCGGGGTCTTCTTCGCCGCCGCCGGCGTCCCTTTGGTGTGCACGACCAGCTTCGTGCCGACCGCGAGGCGGCCGACCTTGTTCCAGCGCCGCAGATCCTCGACCTTGACTCGGTAGCGCGCGGCGATCCCCTGCAGCGTGTCGCCAGCTTTGACCGTGTGCACGAACGTGCGCGGGCCGGCGAGCGGGATCGGCGGCGCGTACATGATGGGCAGCCGGCCGGCGTCGCGCGCGCCGCCCTGTGCGGTGGGTACCACCAGCACCGCCGGCATCGCGCGCGCGCGCGCGGTAATACCGTTGACCTCCTTCAGCTGCGCAAGGCTCACTCCAAACTGCTTGGCGATGCCTTCCAGGCTCTCGCCTTTTTTCGGCTGGTAGGTCTGCCAGGACACGAGCGACTTGTCATCGTGCTTAGTGAGATTCTCGTGGAAGACGTCGACGCGGTCGGCCGGCAGCACGATGCGGGGCGTGACATCGGCGCGGATCACCGGGCGGCTGAAGCCGGGATTGAGGGCCACGAACTCCTCGACGCTCATCTCGGCCAGCTGTGCCGCGAGCTTGACGTCGATGTCGCGCGTCCGCGTCACCTCGGCGAAGTAAGGAAGGTTGGGGATCGGATCCAGATCAACTCCAAACAGCTGCGGGTTGGCGATGATGTTCTTCAGGGCCTGCAGCTTGGGAACGTAGTGCCGCGTCTCCGCCGGCATGCTCAGGCTCGAATAGTCGAGCGGCTTGCCTTCCCGGCGGTTCTTCTCCAGGGCCCGCGCCACCGCGTTCTCGCCCCAGTTGTAGGAGGCGAGCGCGAGATGCCAGTCGCCGTGCATGTCGTACACGTCCTTCAGGTAGTCGAGCGCCGCCGAGGTGGAGGCGACGATGTCGCGGCGGCCGTCATACCACCAGTTCTGCGCGAGCTCGTAGCGCTTGCCGGTGCCGGGGATGAACTGCCACAGGCCGGAGGCGTGCGCGCGCGAATAGGCCATCGGGTTGAAGGAACTCTCCACCATCGGCAGCAGCGCGAGCTCCGTGGGCAGGCCGCGCTTCTCGATCTCCTCGACGATGTGGTACAGGTAGCGGCGGCTGCGCTCGAACACCCGCCTCAGGTACTCGGGCCGGGCCACATACCAGGCGGTCTTCTCCGCCACCAGGCTGCCGGCAAGGTCGGGCATGGCGAATCCGTCGCGAATGCGTTGCCAGACGTCGTCCTGGCGCACGGTCCGGTCGACGCGCGGGAGCGCCTGCCGGGCGCTGGCGAGGTCCTCGTGCTTGCCCTCGAAGGGCGGCAGCCGGGTCGCATCCAGAGGCTTGGCCAGCGCCTGGGCGGAGGCGGCCTTGCGCGCCTCGTCCGGGTCCTCGCGAAAGCCGAGCACCGGCGAATCCGGCCCGCGCCGCGCGCGCGCCATGTCCGCGGACGGCTCGCCGGCGGTGTCCGCTCCGGGCGGCGTGGCGCAGGCGGCGAGCAGCAACGCCGCCGCCGCCAGACCGATTCGCACCGCTGTACCCAGCACGCGGATCCCGTCTCCAGAAACGCCAAACCGGGAGTTTACCCCGCAACTAGAACTTGTTTTTCCACTCGCGGATCGCGGCGAACACCCGGACCGGGTCGGCGACGCGGGCGCCGAGATACTTGTTGGCCGATTCGACCACCGCCGGCTCCGCGCAGCGCAGAAACGGGTTGGTCGCGCGCTCCTCGCCAAGCGTGGAAGGCAACGTCGGGTGCCCGGCCTCGCGCAGGCGGCGCGCGCGCTCCTCGCGCGCGGCGAGGACGGGATTGGCAGGATCGACGGCGCGCGCGAAGCGGATGTTCGCGAGCGTGTACTCATGCCCGCAGTAGACCCGGGTCTCGTCCGGAAGCGCCGCGAGCTTCTGCAGCGAATCGTGCATCTGCGCAGCGGTGCCCTCGAACACGCGCCCGCAACCGCAGGCGAACAGCGTATCGCCGCAGAAAAGGGATCCTGCGTCATAATAGGCGACATGCGCGCGCGTGTGCCCTGGAATGTCCAGGACAGAGAATGTGGCGCCGATCTCGGGAATCGCGGCGCTGTCTCCCTGGCCCACGGGATGCGTGAGGGCGGGGATCGGCTCGCCACGGGGCCCGTACACCGGCAGCTTCGACGTGCCGACGAGATCGACGATCCCGCCGACATGGTCCGGATGATGGTGCGTGGCCAGGATCGCCGCCAGCGCAAGACCCTCGCGCGCCAGGTACTCGAGTACCGGGCGCGCCTCGCCGGGGTCGACGACCGCGGCATGCCGGCCGCTGCGCAGCGTCCAGATGTAGTTGTCCTGGAACGCGGGTAAGGGAACGATCTCCAGCATGGACCGGCAGTCCTTCACGGCAAACGGATCGCCGCAGTATAGCGGCGCCCGGCCCGGCTTCGCGGAATGGTTCGCCACGCCGCAGGGCAAGTACGTGCTCGACTGGGAACGATCCCAGTTCGACCTCGCCACCGAGGACATTTTCGGCTACCGGGCGGTGCAGATGGGGCTGCACCAGCACGACTTTCTGCGCGCCAACCGCATTCCGTTCCGCTTCACGCTGTCGCTCGATCACGGCGCCGCGCTCGCCGCCGACCCGATGCAGCTGCCGCTTGCCGGCCAGAGCGTGGACCTGGTCGCGCTGCCGCACGCGCTGGAGTCGGCCGCCGATCCGCACCTCGTGCTGCGCGAGGCCGAGCGGGTGCTCATTCCCGAAGGCCAGCTGGTGATCTCGGGCTTCAACCCGCTTTCGCTCTGGCGCCTGCGCCAGCTCTTCGCGCGCAAGGGAGCCGGGGCTCCCTGGGAGGCCCGCTTCATCGGCCTGCTGCGGCTGAAGGACTGGCTGCACCTGCTCGGCTTCGAGTTGAACGGCGGGCGCTTTGGCTGCTACGCGCCTCCGTTCGAGGCGCAACGCTGGCAGTCGCGCTTCGCGTTCATGGACAAGGCCGGGGCACGCTGGTGGCCGATCATGGGCGGGGCCTACGTGGTGCGCGCGGTGAAGCGGGTGCACGGCATGCGCCTGATCGCGCCCGCCTGGCGCAAGGAGCGGGCGCGCCGGCGCGCGCTGGCGACCATCCCGCAACGCAACGGGCATGCGGCGAACCGCAGCCGCCGGCAGAACGGCCGCAATGACTGAGATGGCGGTGGAGATCTACGCCGACGGCGCCTGCCGGGGCAACCCCGGGCGCGGCGGCTGGGGGGTGATTCTTCTTTTCAATGAAAACAGAAAAGAACTGTACGGCGGCGAGATGCGGACCACCAACAATCGCATGGAGCTCACCGCGGTGATCGAGGGTCTGCGCGCGCTGCAACGGCGCTCCCGGGTGCGCGTTTACACGGACTCGCAGTACGTGCAGAAGGGTATTTCGGAATGGATCCACGGCTGGAAGCGGCGGGGCTGGCGCACCGCGGACAGGAAGCCGGTCAAGAACGAGGATCTCTGGCGCATGCTGGATGACGCGGCGCGCGCGCATGAGGTCGAATGGCACTGGGTGAAGGGCCACGCCGGCCATCCGGAGAACGAGCGCGCGGACCTGCTCGCCAACCAGGGCATCGACCGGGCGGTGGACGATGGCCGCTAGGCAGATCGTCCTCGATACCGAGACCACCGGCCTGCACGCGCGCCTGGGCGACCGAGTGATCGAGATCGGCTGCGTCGAGCTGCTCGGCCGCGGCGTCAGCGACCGGCACTTCCACCGCTACCTCAACCCGGAGCGCGCGATCGAAGAGGGCGCGGCCAAGGTGCACGGCCTGAGCGACGAATTCCTGGCCGACAAGCCCAGGTTCGCCGAAGTGGCCGGCGACTTCGTCGAATACGTCGCCGGCGCCGAGCTGATCATCCATAACGCGGCCTTCGACGTCGAGTTCCTCGACCAGGAACTGGCGCTCGCGGGCAGGAAAAAGCTCTCCGAGTACTGCCCCTCGGTCGTCGACACGCTGGCGATGGCGCGCGAGCTGCACCCGGGCAAGCGCAACGGCCTGGACGCGCTCTGTGAGCGCTACGGGATCAGCAACGCCCACCGCACGCTGCATGGCGCGCTGCTCGATGCGCGCCTGCTGGCGGAGGTCTACCTCGCGCTCACGCGCGGGCAGGACAGCCTGGCGATGGACCTCGCGCCGGCCGGCGAGGCGGCCGCCGCGGCGGTGCGCGTCGACGCGAGGAAGCTGACGGTGCTGCGCGCGAGCGCAGAGGAAGCCGCCGCGCACGACAAGATCCTCGACGCCATCGACCGCGCCGCCAAGGACCAGGGCGGCAGCCTCTGGCGCAAGCTCGTCGGCTGAGCGGGCGAGCGGAGCGCCCATTGGGGCTATACTTTTGACGCCATGAACGTTCGTTCGAACGCCTTCGAGACGGACCTCGACAGGAACGCCGCCAACTATGCCCCGCTGACGCCGCTGTCGTTCATCGAGCGCGCGGCGTACGTGTACCCCAGGCGGCTGGCGGTGGTCCACGGCGCGCGCCGCTACACCTGGGCGCAGACGTACGCCCGTTGCCGGCGGCTCGCATCGGCGCTGTCCGGGCGCGGTGTCGGCGCGGGCAGCACGGTGGCGGTGATGCTGGCGAACACGCCGGAAATGATCGAGTGCCACTTTGGCGTGCCGATGACCGGCGGGGTGCTGTTGTCTCTCAACACAAGGCTCGACGCGGCGGCGATCGCCTTCATGCTCGATCACGGCGAGGCGAGGCTGCTCATCACGGACCGCGAGTTCTCGCCTACAGTGAAGGCGGCGCTGGCGTTCGCCAAGGCGAAGCCCGAGGTGATCGACGTCGACGACGCCGAGTTCGCCGGGCCAGGCGCGCGGCTGGGCGAGACGACCTACGAGGAACTGCTCGCCGGGGGCGACCCGGCGTTCGACTGGAAATGGCCCGCCGATGAGTGGAACGCGATCTCGCTCAATTACACTTCCGGCACGACCGGCGACCCGAAAGGCGTCGTCTATCACCACCGCGGCGCGTATCTCAACGCGGTCTGCAACATCGTCAGCTGGGGCATGCCGCAGCACTCGGTGTATCTGTGGACGCTGCCGATGTTCCACTGCAACGGCTGGTGCTTTGCCTGGACGATGGCGGCCAACGCCGGTACCAGCGTCTGCCTGCGCAAGGTCGAGGCGGCGAAGATCTTCGAGCTGATCAAGGCGCACAGGGTGACGCACTACTGCGGCGCGCCGATCGTGCACGCGACGCTGATCAACGCGCCCGAGGAGATGAAGCAAGGCATCTCGCACAAGGTCCACGGTATGGTCGCGGCGGCCGCGCCGCCCGCGGCGATGATCGAGGGCATGGAGAAGCTCGGCTTCGAACTCACGCACGTCTACGGCCTCACCGAGACCTACGGTCCGGCCACCGTCTGCGCCAGGCAGGAGGAATGGAGCGCGGTCGATCTCGCTGAGCGCACGCGGCTGAATGGCCGGCAGGGCGTGCGCTACCTGATGGAGGAAGGCTTGAGCGTCATGGACCCGGGGACGATGCAGCCGGTGCCCGCCGACGGCGAGACCATGGGCGAGATCATGTTCCGCGGCAACATCACCATGAAAGGGTACCTGAAGAACCCCTCGGCGACGCGCAAGGCGTTCGCGGGCGGCTGGTTCCACTCGGGCGACCTCGCGGTGCTGCAACCCGACGGCTACGTGAAGATCAAGGACCGCTCCAAGGACGTTATCATCTCGGGGGGCGAGAACATCTCCTCCCTCGAAGTCGAGGACGTGCTTTATCGGCATCCCGCGGTGGTCGCCGCGGCCGTGGTGGCGATGCCCGATGACAGGTGGGGCGAGACGCCCTGCGCCTTCGTCGAATTGAAACCCGATGCCAGAGTGAAAGAACAGGAGATCGTGGATTTCTGCCGCGCGCACCTGGCGAAATTCAAATCGCCGCGCGCGGTGGTGTTCGGCGAGCTGCCGAAGACCTCCACCGGCAAGATCCAGAAGTTCCTGCTGCGCCAGAAGGCGAAGTCCGCCAGCGCCATCGATTCCTAGAGAGGCCAACCCATGAGCGCCGTCCCGAAATCGGAAGAGCCGCTGCTGCTGCGCGAGGACCGCGACGGCATCGCCACGCTGACCCTGAACCGTCCGCAGCAGATGAATCTGCTCACCTCGGGGATGCTGAATGCCCTGCAGCTCGCGCTGGAGGACATCGCCACCAGCAAGGACATCCGGGTGGTGGTGCTCGCCGCGACGGGCAGGGGGTTCTGCGCCGGGCACGACCTGAAGGAAATCCGCGAACTGCGCGAGCAGCCCAAGATCGCCGACCTCTTCGCCAGGTGCAGCGCGATGATGATGTCGATCCAGGGCCTGCCGCAGCCGGTGATCGCGAAAGTGCAGGGCGCCGCGGCCGCCGCGGGCTGCCAGCTGGTCGCGCAATGCGACCTGGCCGTCGCCGCGGAGAACGTCAAGTTCGTCACCTCGGGCGTAACCTGGGGGTTCTTCTGCTCGACACCTGGCGTCGCCGTCGGCCGCAACCTGCAGCGCAAGCACGCCATGGAGATGCTGCTCACGGGCGAGCCGATCGACGCGCGGCGCGCGCTCGAGTGGGGCCTCGTCAACCGCGTCGTCCCCGCCGAGCAGCTGGACGCCGAGGTGCTGCGCCTCGCGTCGACGATCGCCTCCAAGCCCCCAAATACGATCTCGGCGGGCAAGCGCGCGTTCTACCTGCAGATGGACATGGACCTCACGCGCGCCTACGAGCTCGCGGGCGAAGTCATCTCCTCCAGCTTCGCGCACGCCGAAGGCCAGGCAGGGATGGAGGCCTTCATCGAAAAGCGGCCGCCGCCGGGAAAGAAGTAGCTGAAGCCCTGCCTGATCGTGCGCAACCCGACCGCCGGGCGCGGCCGCGCGCGACGAGAATGGCGCAGCATCCGGCGCCAGATGGACGATGCGGGCATTGACTTTGACGAGGTTTTAACTTCGCGGCCCGGCGAAGCAGCCGAAATCGCGCACAGGGAAGCATCAGACTACGAGTCCGTGGTCGCGGCGGGTGGCGACGGCACCGTCCACGAAGTGGTGAATGGCCTCATATGCGCCGGTTCGCCGACAGCCCTCGGCGTGATTCCCCTGGGCAGCGGGGACGATTTCGCGAAGTTGCTGGCGGGCGATTTCCTTTCCCGCTTGGCCAATCCGAGGCAGAAGCGGTTCGACGTCGGCCGCATCGTTTCCGGTTCGCAGTCCCGCTATTTCGCCAACGGCATGGACATCGGCTTCGGCGCGCACGGCGCGCGCAACGTGCGCCGGGTACCTGGGTTCCTGACCGGATTCGGCGCCTACCTCGGCGCGCTCGCGCTGACCATGCTGCGCTACCCGCTGCTGGAAATCCGCCTGCAGCTCGACGATGCGCCGCCCATGGAGGTGGTCACCGCGATGACGGCGGTGATGAACGGCACCACCTTCGGCGGCAGCTTCCGCGTCACGCCCGAAGCCCGCCCCGACGACGGGCTGCTCGACCTGCTGATCGTGGACGCGGTCGGGCGGATCGGCATCCTGCAGCTGGTGCCGAAGATCCTGAAGGGCGCGCACGCCGGCGACCCGCGCCTGCGCCTGGCGCGGGCGCGGCGCTTGCGCGTCGAATCCGCGGCGCCGCTGCTCGTGGAGGCGGACGGCGAGATTGCCTTCGAGAACGCCCGCCAGCTGGAGGTCGAAGTGCTGCCCGGCGCGCTGCGGGTGCTCGCCTAGTAAAATTGGCGCCCATGGGGGGGGAGATCATTCTCGAGACGAAGGGCCTGACCAAGGAGTTCAAGGGCTTCGTCGCGGTCCAGGATGTGTCGCTGCGGGTGCGCCGCGGCAGCATTCACGCGCTCATCGGCCCGAACGGCGCGGGCAAGACCACCTGCTTCAACCTGCTCACGCATTTCCTCGAGCCCACGCGCGGCCAGATCTTCTACAACGGCCGCGAGATCACCGGCGCGAGCCCGGCAAGCATCGCGCGCATGGGGCTCGCGCGCTCCTTCCAGATCTCGGCGGTGTTCCCGCACCTGTCGGTGCTGGAGAACGTGCGCATCGCGCTGCAGAGGAAGCGCGGCGGCTCGTTCGACTTCTGGCGCAGCGGGCGGGTGCTCGAGCAGCTCAACGGCAAGGCGCGCGAGCTGATCGAGGCGGTCGGCCTCGCGCAATTCGAGGCGACGGCGGCGGTCGAGCTGCCCTACGGGCGCAAGCGCGCGCTGGAGATCGCCACCACGCTCGCGCTCGAGCCCGAGATGATGCTGCTCGATGAGCCGACCGCGGGCATGACGCACGAGGACGTCGAGCGCATTTCGGCGCTCATCCGCAAGGTCGCGGTCAACCGCACGGTGCTGATGGTCGAGCACAACCTGTCGGTGGTCCAGCACCTCTCGGACCGCATCACGGTCCTGCAGCGCGGCGAGATCCTCGCCGAGGGCGACTACCAGTCGGTGTCGCAGAATCCGGACGTGATCCAGGCCTACATGGGGGCGAGCCATGGTTGAGGCCGCCGCGCTGCTCGCCGTGGAGGGGCTCAACGCCTGGTACGGAGAGTCGCACATCCTGCACAGCGTGAAATTCGACGTGAAGGCCGGCGAGGTGGTCACACTGCTCGGGCGCAACGGCGCGGGCAAGACCACGACGCTGAAGTCGGTGATGGGCATGGTCGACAGGCGCGCCGGCTCGGTGGCCTACCTGGGCAAGCAGCTCACGGGGCTGTCGTCGTACCGCATCGCGCGCCTGGGCATCGCGCTCTGCCCCGAGGAGCGCGGCATTTTCTCCAGCCTCAACGTCGAGGAGAACCTGCTGCTGCCGCCGCAGGTCGCGCCGGGCGGCCTGTCCATCGAGCGCATCTATGAGCTGTTCCCGAACCTGAAGGAGCGGTTGAAGAGCCAGGGCACCAAGCTCTCCGGCGGCGAGCAGCAGATGCTGGCGATCGGCCGCATCCTGCGCACCGGCGCCAAGCTGCTGCTGCTCGACGAGCCGACCGAGGGCCTTGCGCCGGTGATCGTGCAGCAGATCGGCCGCACCATCGCGCGCCTGAAGGCCGAGGGTTTCACGATCCTGCTCGTCGAGCAGAACTTCCGCTTCGCGGCGACGGTCGCCGACCGGCACTACGTGATGGAGCACGGCAGGGTGGTGGACATGATTCCCAACGCGCAGCTCGATGCCAGCATGGGCAAGCTGCACGAGTACCTGGGTGTGTAGCAACAAACCTTTCACAGGAGAGCTGCAATGAAAATGAAGCGCACCATCATCGCCGCGGCCCTTGCCGCGCTGGCCGGCACGGCCGGCGCGCAGGTGTCCGACGGCGTCGTCAAGATCGGCGTGATGAACGACATGTCGAGCCTGTATGCCGACATCGGCGGGCCGGGCTCGGTGGTCGCCGCCAAGATGGCGGTCGAGGACTACCTGAAGGCGACCAAGAGCAAGCTGAAGGTCGAGGTGCTCGCCGCCGACCACCAGAACAAGCCCGATGTCGGCTCGCAGATCGTGCGCCAGTGGATCGACGTGGACAAGGTGGACGCGATCGCCGACGTGCCGACCTCGTCGGTGGCGCTCGCGGTGAGCGAGGTCGTCAAGCAGAAGGGCAAGGCCTTCCTGATCACCGGCGCGGCTTCCTCCGACCTGACCGGCAAGGCCTGCTCGCCGAACAGCGTGCACTGGCTGTACGACACCTGGATGCTCGCCAACGGCACCGGCAGCGCGATCGTCAAGACCGGCGGCGACACCTGGTTCTTCATCACCGCCGACTACGCCTTCGGCCACGCGCTGGAGCGCGACACCGAGGCGGTGGTGCTGAAGAGCGGCGGCAAGGTGGTCGGCAAGGTGCGCGCGCCGCTCAACACCCAGGACTTCTCCTCGTTCCTGCTGCAGGCGCAGTCCTCGAAGGCGAAGATCATCGGCCTGGCGAACGCGGGCGGCGACACCATCAACTCGATCAAGCAGGCGGCCGAATTCGGCATCGTCAAGGGCGGACAGAACCTCGCGGGGCTGCTGGTGTTCATCACCGACGTGCACGGCCTCGGGCTGGACAAGGCGCAGGGCCTGATCTTCACGGAAGCCTGGTATTGGGACCTGAACGAGGCGAGCCGCGCCTGGACCAAGCGCTTCGTGGCGGCCAACAAGGGCAAGTACCCGAGCATGGACCACGCCGGGGTGTACGCCGCGGTGCTGCACTACCTGAAGGCCGTGGACGCGGCCAAAACCGACGACGGCACCAAGGCGATCGCGCAGATGAAGAAGATGCCGACCGACGATCCGCTGTTCGGCAAGGGCCGCATCCGCGAGGACGGGCGCAAGATCCACAACGCGTACCTGTTCGAGGTGAAGAAGCCCTCCGAGTCGAAGTACCCGTACGACTACTACAAGCTGCGCGCCACCATCCCGGCCGACCAGGCGTTCCGGCCGGAGAAGGAAGGCGGCTGCCCGCTGGTGAAGTAGCCGGGACGGGGTGGGGAGCATGACCGAGATCTTCGGCGTCCCGACGCAGGCGCTGTTCGGGCAGCTGCTGATCGGCCTCATCAACGGGTCGTTCTACGCGCTGCTCTCGCTCGGGCTCGCCGTGATCTTCGGTCTGCTCAACATCATCAACTTCACGCACGGCGCCCAGTACATGATGGGCGCCTTCCTCGCCTACATCCTCGCCAACAAGGCGGGCCTGGGCTACTGGTGGTCGCTCGCGCTCGTGCCGTTGCTGGTGGGCGCGTTCGGCATCGCCATCGAGCGCAGCATGCTCAAGCCGCTCTACAAGCTCGATCATCTGTACGGGCTGCTGCTCACCTTCGGCCTCGCGCTCGTCATCCAGGGGTTGTTCAGGAACGAGTACGGCACCTCCGGGCTGCCGTACGCGATGCCGGCGGAACTCGCGGGCGGGCGCAACCTCGGTTTCATGTTCCTGCCCAATTACCGCGCCTGGGTGATCGTCGCCTCGCTCGCGATCTGCCTCGGCACCTGGTTCGTGATCGAGAAGACCAAGCTCGGCTCCTACCTGCGCGCGGCGACCGAGAACCCGGCGCTGGTGCAGGCCTTCGGCATCAACGTGCCGCGCATGATCACGCTCACCTACGGCTTTGGCGTGGCGCTCGCGGCGCTTGCCGGCGTGATGGCGGCGCCGATCTACCAGGTCAGCCCGCAGATGGGCGCCGATCTCATCATCGTCGTCTTCGCGGTGGTGGTGATCGGCGGCATGGGATCGATCATGGGCTCGATCCTCACGGGCTTCGGCCTGGGCGTGATCGAAGGACTCACCAAGGTGTTCTATCCCGAGGCCTCGAACACCGTGATCTTCGTGATCATGGCGATCGTGCTGATGATCAAGCCCGCCGGCCTGTTCGGGGCCCAGAAATGAGCCGCGGGGGGCGGCAATGATGCCGCGCTCGCAGCGCAACGCGCTGGCGCTGATGGCGGCGTTCTTCCTCGCCGCGCCGCTGGTGGTCTACCCGGTGTTCCTCATGAAGGCGATGTGCTTCGCGCTGTTCGCCTGCGCGTTCAACCTGCTGATCGGCTTCGGCGGGCTGCTGTCCTTCGGCCATGCCATGTTCCTCGGCACCGCCGGCTACGCCGCCGCGTACTCGGCCAAGTCCTGGGGCTTCGCGCCCGAACTGGCGATCCTGTTCGGCACCGCCTGCGCGGCGCTGCTGGGCCTCGTGACCGGCCTGATCGCCATCCGCCGCCAGGGCATCTACTTCGCGATGACCACGCTCGCGCTGGCGCAGATGGTCTACTTCTACTACCTGCAGGCGCCGTTCACAGGCGGCGAGGATGGCATCCAGGCGGTGCCGCGCGGCATGCTGTTCGGCTTTATCGACCTGAAGAACGCCTGGGCCATGTACGGCACGGTGTTCGTCATCTTCATGGCCGGGTTTCTCCTCGTCTACCGCGCGATCCATTCGCCGTTCGGCCAGGTGCTGAAGGCGATCCGCGAGAACGAGCCGCGCGCGCTCTCGCTCGGCTACGACGTGACCCGCTACAAGCTGCTCGCCTACCTGCTTTCGGCGACGCTGGCGGGCCTCGCGGGCGCGACCAAGGCGCTCGTGTTCCAGCTCGCCTCTCTCACCGACGTGCACTGGACCATGTCCGGCGAGGTGGTGCTGATGACCCTGCTGGGGGGCCTGGGCACCGTGTTCGGCCCCGTGGTCGGCGCCTTCATCATCATCACGATGGAGAACTACCTCGCCCAGCTCGGCGCCTGGGTCACCATCGCCCAGGGCGTCATCTTCGTGATCTGCGTGCTTACCTTCCGTCGCGGCGTGATCGGCGAGCTCGGCAACTGGCTGAAAAAGCCGCTGTAGCCGCCGCCATTCAGTTCGAGGACTGGATCCCCGCGCGCTGCGCGAGTTCGACCAGTTCCGCCGTGCTCGAAGCAGCGACCGCCGGATTGACGAACAAGCCGTTCTGGAAGCGGGTGTAGAGACCGATCGTCGAGCGGGCCGCCGGGCGGGAACGGCACGACAAGCTTCACCGGGCGTGCGGGGTACGTTTCCCGCGCCACGGCGGGCAGCGCAAGCGGAACAAACAGGAGCATCAAGAGAAGCTTGTGCATGGCATGGACCCCTTCGACGGTCTACGGGCTTGTCGATCGGCTGGCAATTTGCGCGCGATCGATCTTGATCGTCGGGCATTCAACGGTCCGATGGTTGCGAAACGGCGCGTGGACTTCGCCCGTGACGCGCCTATGATGTCGTCATGGCGGCTGTCCCGTGAGCGACCGACTTCCCCGGTTCAAGGCCGCCGCCGTGCAGGCGGCGCCGGTATTTCTCGACCGCGAAGCGAGCGTCGACAAGGCCTGCCGGCTGGTCGAGCAGGCCGCCGGCAACGGTGCGCAACTCGTGGTGCTGCCCGAGGTCTTCATCCCGGGCGGGCCCTACTGGGCATGGCACATGAGCATGCGCAAGGCGCTGCCCTTTTCCGCGGAGCTGTTTCTCAATTCGGTCGAACTGCCTGGCGAGGCGGCGGCGCGGCTCGGGGACGCGGCGCGCCGCGGCGGCTGCTACCTGGTGGTGGGCGTCAACGAGCGCGAGCGCAAGAGCCTGTACAACACGCTGCTGTATTTCGGCCGCGACGGGAGTCTGCTCGGCAAGCATCGCAAGCTCAAGGCGACCGGGGCGGAAAAGCTGGTGTGGGGCGAAGGCGACGGCAGCACCCACCGGGTGTACGACACGGAACTGGGTCGCATCGGCGGATTGATCTGCGGCGAGCACGCGCAGGTGCTGCCCGGGTTCGTGCTCGGCGCGATGGGCGAGCAGATCCACATCGCCTCGTGGATCGGGTTCGCGTTCGCGGACACCACGCTCACCGAGATCTGCTCGCGCTACCACGCCATTGCCTACAACGCGTTCGTGATCTGCTCGCAGTCGGTGGTCGATGCCAGCATCGGCGCGCGGCTTGGCATCGAGCTCGCGCCGGGCGGGGCGTGGACCGCGATCATCGAGGCGGGCTCCGGGCGCATCATGGCCGGGCCGCTGGCGCCCGCCGAAGAAGGCATTGTCTACGCCGACATCGACCTCAACAGCGCCGTGCCGCACTATTTCATCCACGAGGGCACGGGCCACTACTGGCCCAAGCAGTTCCAGGTCCTTTTCGACGGACGCGAGACCAAGCCGGTGCATGTCACCGGCGAGGCGCACGACACGGTCGTTCCGGAAGACAAGGCAGGCCCGTGAAGCGCGACCTGTTCAACCGATCGAACGGGCGGATCGATCAGTTGCGGGCAAGACCGGCGGCGAGCCTTCTCCCGTCGTCGGGTGCGTGAGCGGGGCGATCGGCTCCTTCACTCGGCGCGGATATTGGCCTCGCGGATGATAGCCGCGCTCTTGGCCGATTCGGCCTGGATGAAGGCCGCGAACTCGGACGCGGTGTGGCCGGTGGGCTGGAAGCCGAACGTTCCCATGCGCGCGCGCACATCGGCGGACTGCACCGCGCGGATGGCTGCGGACTCGAGCTTCGAGGCGATGCCGCGCGGCAGCTTCGCCGGGCCCCACAGCCCGTACCAGGAGTAGATCTCGAGCTCCGGCATGCCCGCCTCCGCGACGGTCGGTACGTCGGGATACTGCGGGCTGCGCTGCGTGCCGGTGATCGCGAGCGCCCGCAGCTTGCCCGCCTTCACCTGCGGACCGGAGGACAGCACCGGGTCGATCATCGCGCTCACCTGCCCGCCGATGAGATCGGGCAGCGCCTGGCCGGTGCCCTTGTACTGGATGATCGGGATGTCGACGCCGGCGCGCTGGCGGAAAAGGGCGATCGCCAGGTGTCCGGCCGCGCCGAAGCTCGAGGTGGCGAAGTTGTACTTCTTCGGGTCGGCGCGCAGCACCTCGACGAATTCCTTGACGCTCTTCGCGGGCACCCCCGGATAGATGGTGAACAGCAGCGGCCCGCGCGCGAGCTCGGCGATCGGCGTGAAGTCCTTCACCGCGTCGTAGGGCAGCGACTTCAGCACGTGCGCGTTGATGATGTGGACCGAGGCGTTGATGTAGAGCGTGTAGCCGTCGGGCGGGCTCTTCGCCACCACCTCGGCGCCGAGCGTCGTCGACGCGCCGGCGCGGTTTTCGAACACCATCGGCTGGCCGAGATACTCGGCCAGCTTGGCGCCGACCATGCGCGCCACCCCGTCGACCGACCCGCCCGGCGGCGTCGGAATGACGATGCGGACCGGCCTGTCGGGGTACTCCTGGGCCTGGGCCAGCGCGGCGAAGCCGATGAGCGCGAGAAGAAGGAGCTTTTTCATGCGGCCATGGCGAGCCTGGGCTGGATCTTGTAGCCGTATTTCTTGTCCAGGCCAAGCTCCTGCACGATACGGACGCCCGCCATCAGCGCCTCGCCTTCCAGATTGCGCAGCGGCTTCCTCAGGCTGCCGACCGGCAGGCCGAGCACGCGCATCAGCGACTTCGGCGCCACCGGGTTGATGGCGGAGTAGTTGAAGTGCATGAGCGGCAGCAGGCGCAGGTACGTCTTGCGGAAATTCTCCGCGTCCGCGTGGCTCCTCCAGGGCGTCGAGAGCGCGGCCATTTCCTGCGGCGCGATGTTGCCGGTCATGTTCGCCGTGCCCTGGCCGCCGAGGCTCATGGTCGGCACCACCAGGCCCAGATTCGGCGAGTCGCAGCACATGACCGCGGCATCGGGCCGGGCCGCGAGGACCTGCGCCACCTGCGCGACGCGCGTCGTCGACTCCTTGAGGATCACGTAGTTGGGATGCTTGAGCAGGCGCAGCAGATGCGTCCAGTGCAGATCGGTCTTGACGCGGGGCGGGTTGTTGTAGATGCCGAGCGGAAACTCGAGCGCGTCGGCCACCTCCTGGTAATGGCGCTCGACGTCGTCCTCGGGACCGCAGATGTAGGGCGGCGCGGCGATGATCGCGCCGTCGCCGCCGTTCGCCTGGACGAAGCGCACGTTGTCGATCACCTGCCGGGTCGTGTTGCCGGTGCAGCCGTAGAAAAACTTCATCTTCCCGGTCTTGAGCTTCGCGGTCTCGACGACGATCCGCTTTTTCTCCTCGGGCTCGAGCAGCGAAGGCTCTCCGGTGGAGCCCATGATGAGCACCGCCGACGTGCCGTTGTCTTCCTGGTGCGCGAGCAGAGCGCGCCACGCACCGAAGTCGACGCCGCCGTCTTCGTTGAACGGCGTCGGCGGAGCGACGAACGAGCCTTCGATGCGCAGCTTTGCCATGCAGCCTCCCGAGAATGAAAAACAGTCTAGCATGGCGGCATGGATCTGGGCATCGAAGGCCGCCGCGCGCTCGTGTGGGGCGGAACCCGCGGCATGGGCCGCGCGGCCGCCGCGCAACTCGTGCGCGAGGGCGCCGAGGTCACGGTCGCGGCGCGCAATCGAGAACGATTGGCAAGAACCGCGCAAGAGATCGGCGTCAGGACCGTCGCCGCGGATCTCGCCACGGCGGAAGGCCGCGCCGCGGCGCTCGCCGCCTGCCCGCGGCCCGACATCCTGGTCAATAACGCCGACGGTCCGGCGCCGGGCGATTTTCGCCAGTGGACGCGCGAGCGCTGGCTGAGCACGCTCGACTCGGTGATGCTCGGGCCGATCTTCATGATCCAGCTCGTGCTCGACGGCATGATCGCGCGCCGTTACGGCCGCATCATCAACATCAGCGCGCGCACGGTGAAAAGTCCGCAGCCGGAGGCGGGGCTGTCGAACGGCGCACGCTCGGGTCTCATCGGCTTCGTCGCGGGCCTGGCGCGCCAGACCGTGCGCCACAACGTGACCATCAACAACCTGCTGCCGGGGATCTTCGACTCGGACGCGCAGCGCGAGCACGTGCGCAGCGTCGCGGCGCTGACGGGCCGCCCCTACCAGGAGATCTGGGATGCGAGGGCGGAGGAAAACCCCGCGGGGCGCTACGGCCGTCCGGAGGAGGCGGGCGCCTATATCGCGTTCCTTTGCTCCGCGCAGGCCGGCTTCATCACCGGCCAGAACCTGCTCATCGACGGCGGCCAGTATCCCGGAACGTTCTAGAAGCGCCGCGGGCTGAAGGGCCCGATGTCGATCGAAAGGCTTTTCCCGCCAATCAGCTCGCTCAGCAGCTTTCCGGTCAGCGGGGCGGCGCACATGCCGACGTGGCCGTGGCCGAAGGCGTAGTAGGCGTTCGCATAGCGCGACGAGGTGCCGATCACCGGCAGGGAATCCGGCAGCGAGGGGCGGAATCCCAGCCAGCGGCTCAGGCGCGACTCGTCGTGGCGCTCCAGCAGGCCCGGCAGGATGCGCCGGCCACGATTCAGGATCGCGTCGGCGCGCGCCCAGTTCGCGCCGGCCTCGAGCCCGCCGAGTTCGACCGTGCCGGCGAGGCGCAGGCCGTCTTCCATCGGCGTGATGCCGAAGGCGCCGTCGACGAAAATCGCCGGCGTGCGCACCGTCTTTTCGGGATCCTTGACGACGACGTGATAGCCGCGCTCGGTATCGAGCGGCACCGGGTCGCCGAGCTGCGCCGCGAGGGCCCTCGACCAGGCGCCCGCGGCGAGCACCACGGCGCTCGCCGGATGGCGGCCGCGATCGGTTCGCACGGCGGTGACCTGGGCGTCGTTCGTTTCGAAGCCGAGGACTCGCTCCTGCACGACGCGGCCTCCGCGCGCCGCGATCTGCCGGACGAGCGTCTGCACGAGACGCAAGGGGTTGGTCGTGAATCCGTTGTCCGGAATGAAGCGCGCGTGCGTGACGGCGGCGCCGAGATCGGGTTCACGCTCGCCGAGCGCGCGCCGCTCGATCTCCTCGATGACGACGCCGTTGCGCCGCCGCAAATCCATGGCGCGCAGGTCTCCCCGCCATGCCGCCTCGCTGCCGTACAGGTACAGCATCCCCTGCCTGCGCACGAGCGCTTCGGCGCCCGCGTCGCGCAAGAGCGGCGCGAAATGCTCGAGCGAATCCTTGAGCAAGGCGCGCAGCGCGCGCGCCTGCGCCTCGACGCGCGCGGGCGCCGAGGCGGCGGCGAAACGCGCGAGCCAGGGGACGAGCCGGGGAAGGTAGGACCAGCGGATCGCGAGCGGCCCCTCCGCGTCGATGAGCCAGCGCGGCACCTTGCCGAGCGTCCCGGGCATCGCCACGGGAACGATCGACGACGCCGAGAGCATCCCGCCGTTGCCGAAGGATGCGCCCATGCCCGGCTCGCCGTGGTCGAGGAGCAGCACGTCGCGCCCGTCGCGCTGCAGGTACGCGGCACCGCACGCGCCGACGATGCCCGCGCCGATGACGACGATCGGCGTCACGAGGGCGCTCAGCGCGTCGCCGCGGCGCCCGTCCACAGCGCCGGTCGCCAGAAGAGCGTGGCGAGCCAGAGCGCCGCGAGCAGGATGCTGAGCTTGACGAGGAGGTTGCCGGCGGCGACCTGCTGATCGACGAGGTAGTAGTTGCAGAGCCGCACCGGCGACTCGAGGTACAGCCAGCCGACGACCGCCAGCATCGGGATCCAGTTCGCCGCCACGAATCCCTTCGCGATCGGACCCAGGCGCGGCCAGGAGAGCGCGAGCGGCAGCCCGACGAGCAGCGGCAGCGAGACGAACTTCAGGAGTTCCGCCGTGCCCGAGGCGAGCACGGCGTCGAGCGCGCGCGGGATCATCCAGTAGCTGCTGATGCCGAGCGCGAGGACGATCCCGGGGATGCCGCGCTCGTTGCAGGCCGCGAGGAAGGCGAGCGCCCGCGCGGGCAGGGCGCGCGCGAGCAGCGCGCCCGCGGCGGCGAGGAGCGGGATCTGCACCAGCATGTGCAGCGACATGCTCGCCTCGAGCGCCGAGCGCAGGGGAGGGATAGCGAGCGCGCCGAGCAGCGTCGCGCCCGTCCAGGCGTAGCGATGTTCCGGGCTCACAGGTTGGCGAGATGCGCGCGGAGTTCAGCCGCCGAGGCGTCGAGGTCCAGGATGCGGGCGAGCCGTCCCTCCCGGTCGAGCAGGTGGATCGCGCCGTTGTGCTGGAATTCGCCGAGCGCGTCCGGGATCACCACCACGCCGAAGGTGGCGAGCAGCGCGGCGAGCTCGGAGCGGTCGGCAACCCGCGCGATCCGCCAGCGCGCGGCGTCGGCCCGGTAGCGCCGCGCGTAGTCCGCGAGCGCCGCGGGGGTATCGTGTTCCGGGTCGAAGCTCACGCTGAGGAGCCGCAACTCGTCGCCCGATTGCTCGAGCTCGCCCTGCAGCCGCTCGAACCCGGATCCCATCACGGCACAGAGCGTGCGGCAGCGCGTGTAGATGAACTCGACCGCGACCGCCGTGCCGCGGTATTCGTCGAGCCGGAACGATCTCCCGGTCCCGTCCTCGAGGAGCGCCGCCGGCACCGCCGCCGGGTGCCGGGCGATCGCCAGCCGGCGCGCCTGTTCGGTGGTGAATGCGCTCAGCCCGTCGGTGCCCGCCCACAGCACGCCGGCGCAGAGGGCGAGCGCGAGGAGGGTCGCGGCGGCGAGCCGCACCCTCAGGCCGCCGCCATGCGCTTCAGGCCGATGAGGAAGCGCAGCGCGAATACGAGCATCGCCAGCACCACTGCCGCCGCGAAGCAGGCGGCGACGCGGTCGTAGGGCAGCCATTCGGGCAGGTGGACCGCCCAGCGGCGCGGCACGCTGTCCCTGCCCGACAGGAGGAAAAGAGCGGTGAAACCGAACCCGCCGACGGCGAACACCCAGAACGCGGCGCGGTCGAGCGCGGAATCGCCTCTTGCCGCCGCCTCGTCGAGCCAGGCCATGAACCCGAGGATCATCGCCACCACCCCGAGCAGCAGGTAGGTGTGGAAGTGCCCCGGCACCCACATCGTGTTGTGCATCACCTTGTTGACGACGATCGTGGCGTCGATCACTGCCGGGACGACGCCCGTCGCCCAACCGAGCACCGAGAGAAAGAGCAGCCCCGAGGCGAGATTCCAGCGCAGGCCCGAACGGTGGACGTTCGCGAGCGTGCCGACCGCGGTGACCGCGATCACCGGCAGGCTGCTCGTGTACGAGAGGACCTGCCCGAGCACGTGCATCCAGGTCGGGTTCACGAAATCCATCAGCAGGTGGTGCGGGTACACCGCGAGCACCATCAGGAGGGTCGCGCTCCAGCCCGCGAGGAACGGGCGCGAAACCTTCCACGGCCGCCCGCTGGCGCGCGGCAGGATCTCGTACACGGCGATCACGCCCATGTAGATCGTCGAATTGATGAATACGTGTCCGAAGAAGTAGATCAGGTTCTTGGCAAGCAGCGCGTCGACCGTGAAGCCCGGCACGTAGACGTTGATGAGCGAAAGGGTGAGGATCACCGCCCCGGCGAGGATCGAGAGCAGATTGATGAACGTCACCACCGTGGAGGCGATCACCACCGGCGGCGGCGGCTCGGAGGCGTCGCCGCCGAACAGCTGCGGCCAGCCGAGCGCGCGGCCGAGCGAGCCGTAGCGCCCGAGGATCGCCCGCGCGCAGTCGAGGTAAAAGAGCAGGAAGCCCACGCCCACGATGAGCACGCCGAGCAGATAGCTCGCCGCCGCCCATTGCGGCCAGATGCCCATCGGCTTGGCCGGCAGCGGATAGAGGAAGGTCCAGGCGCCGGCGAAGCCGCCGATGAAAATTCCCGCGAGCACCAGCACGACGCCCACCAGGAACAGCGCCAGGTTCGCATATAGGATCCCGGTCGAGAGCCGCACCCGGCGCGCGAGGAAGTACCAGAGGATGGCCGCCGTGCCGAGCGCGGCGATCGCCACCATGCCGATGCCGTGCGCGGTCATGACCTGGTAGAAATACACCGCTTCGAGCCCAAGCCACTCGGACTGCGCGAGCCGCATCGCAAGGCCGAAGAGCATCATCAGCAGCAGCACCACCGCCGCGACCGCGAGGTAGGCGAGCACGCCGCGCTTGCCGGCGGGATCGAGCGGGAGTTCGGGTTTGTCTGCCATGATGCCCTCTCTATTTCGCTTCGCTGGCCGTGATCTCGGCCAGCATGCCGTGATGGACGAGGCCGCAGTACTCGAGGCACAGCACGCGGTACTTGCCCGGCCGGGTGAAGACATGGCGCAGCACGTTGGTGTATCCGGGCATCGCCTGCGCCTGCGCGATCAGCTTCAGATCCGGGTCGTACAATCCGAAGCCGTGATTGACGTCGGACGCGGTGATGTGGAAGTCGACCGGCTTGCCGACCTGCACCTCGGTCCCGCTCAATTCCCAGCGCCATTGGTGGCCAATCGCCTTGATCACCTGCGGCGGGCCGCCGGCCACGGCCGCGACGGAGTATGGGAGGTCGCGGAGCGTGTAGCCGAAGATCGGCAGGAAAACCGCGACCAGCACCCAGAAGATCCAGCTGCGAATGCGTCCCGAGGTCTGGGAGATCGCCGTCGCGTCGGCCTTGTCGCCGGCGCCCAGCGCGACCCACGCGAAGACGGCGAAGAAGGCGAGAACCAGTGGCACCGTGACTTGCCACGCGAGCGAGTGAATCATCTTTTCTCCTTGGTGCGCGCCCGCCCGAGTCCCGTCAACTCGGCGCCAGCGCGATCACATCGATCACAAACAAATGTTGAGGCTACGGGCAGCGAGCGCCCGGTGTCAAGGCGCGACTCGGCGCGCGCGCATCCGATGAAACGGGTTGATGCGTGGGATCCGGATTCTTCTAGAATCGGGAAACCCGGCCGTGCGGAGTCTCGCGGGCGCGGGCTCGAGTCCCGCGTTTCCGGAATGAGTTTCATGTCGGCGAGTTCGGCAACTGGCTGAAGCAACCCTAGCGGTGCGCCGCTACCGGCGCCTGCGGCTGCTCGCCTATTCGCTTGGCGCGGCCGCCTTCGTGCTCGCCTTCTTCCACCGGGTGGCGCCCGGCACCATCGCCGCCGACTTGCGCGCGCAGTTCCAGGCGAGCGCGACGATGCTGGGTTTCATTGCCGCGTTCTACTTTTACCCCTACGCGGCGATGCAGCTGCCCTCGGGCGTGCTCGCCGACGGCGTCGGCCCGAGGCGGTTGTTCACCGGCGGCTGCCTGGTCGCGGGCGCGGGCTCGCTCGTTTTTGCGCTCGCCCCCGACGCCGTCTGGCTGCTGGCAGGGCGCGCGCTGGTCGGGCTGGGCGTGGCGGTGGTTTTCGTCTCGGTGCTCAAGCTTATCGCCAGCTGGTTCGGCGAGCGCGAGTTCGCCACCTGGGTGGGGGTGCTGCAGCTGGTCGGAAACCTCGGCGCCACGCTGGGCGCCTGGCCGCTCGCCTGGCTGGTGGCGCGCATCTCCTGGCGCGATGTTTTCGTCGGCACGGGGTTGATCTCGCTCGCGCTCGCTGCCTGCACCTGGTTCTGGGTGCGCGATACTCCGGCCGAAGCCGGCCTGCGCAAGCCGGGCGAAGCTCCGGGCGCCTTGCAGGCGCGGGCGAAGCAGGGCGACTGGCTGCGCGGCCTCGCGCGAGTGGCAGCCAGCCGCCAGACCTGGCTCGCCTTTCTCGTCCTCTTCGGCCTGGTCGGCTCCTACATGACCTTTTCCGGTCTCTGGGCGGTTCCGTACCTCACCGAGGCGCTCGGAATGAGCCGCGAACTGGCCACGCTGCACGTCACCGTGATGATTCTTGGCTTCGCCTTTGGCGCCCCGGTCGCGGGCCTGGTCTCCGACCGCATCGGCCTGCGCCTGCCGCCCCTGCGCATCCTCGGGATCCTCTACCTTGCCTGCTGGTTGCCCTGGGTGATGGGCTGGCCGCTGCCCATCTGGGCGTCGATGGCGGTGTTCGTCGGCATGGGCATCGGCATCGCCGGTTCGGTCACCAGCTGGGCCATCGCCAAGGAGAACAACCCGCCCGCGCTCTCGGGAACGGCGACGAGCCTGGTCAACGGCGGAGGCTTCCTGGCTGTCGCTCTGCTGCAGCCGGCCGTGGGCTGGGTCATCGACCGCTCCGCGGGCGCGCCCGCGCTCGAGGCATACCGGGCCGCCGCGGCTCTGCTCGCCGCGTTCGCGCTCACGGGCGTGGCCGCGACATTTGCGCTGCGGGAAACGCGCTGCCGGAACCTGGCCTCGGATTTGAGGTAGCCTGAGCGGCGTCAATCCCCGCCGCATGCGTCTCCTGGAGCAACTGGCCGAGCTTTCGCCCGCGTATTTCGGGATGGTGATGGCGACGGGCATCGTCTCCATCGCCGCCCACCTGCTCGGCATGCGGACCGTCGCGAGCGGACTGTTCGTGCTCAACGTGGCCGCCTACGCGGTGCTGTGGCTGCTCACCGTGCTGCGCATGCTCCGTTACCCGCGCCGGTTCTTCGGCGACATGGTCGATCACCTGCGCGGACCGGGCTTCTTCACCACCGTCGCCGCGACAAGCGTCCTCGGCAGCCAGTTCGTCGTGCTGGCGGCCGATGAGCGCACGGCGACCGTGCTCTGGGTCCTGGCGATCGCGCTCTGGCTGGGACTGACGTACACCATCTTCGCGGGCTTCACCATCAAGGAACGCAAGCCGACGCTCGACCAGGGCATCAACGGGGCCTGGCTGCTGGCGGTGGTCGCGACGCAGTCGATCGTGGTGCTCAGCGGGCTGCTCGCACCGCATCTCGCGCAGCCCGGCCGGCTGGAGATGAATTTTTTCGCGCTCTCGATGTGGCTGTGGGGCGGCATGCTCTATATCTGGATGATGTCGCTGATCTTCTACCGCTACACGTTCTTCGCCCTGGCGCCCGGAGACCTGTCGCCCCCTTACTGGATCAACATGGGCGCGATGGCGATCTCCACGCTGGCGGGCTCGCTGCTGATCATCAACGTGCCCGACGCCCCTTTCCTGCTCTCGCTGCTGCCGTTCATCAAGGGCTTCACGGTATTCTATTGGGCGACTGGAACCTGGTGGATCCCCATGCTGCTGGTGCTCGGTGTCTGGCGCCACGTCTACCGGCGTTTTCCGCTGCGCTACGACCCGCTGTACTGGGGCGCGGTCTTTCCCTTCGGGATGTACGCGGCGTGCACGCACCAGATGATCCAGGCGATGGGAGTCGAGTTCCTGCGGTTTCTGCCGACGACGGTCTTCTATGTCGCGCTGGCGGCCTGGACGGTCGCGTTCGCGGGGTTGGTCTTCGACCTGCTGCGCCGCGTCGCCGCGCCCGGCGATCCGCGCTGACAAGCGCCGTCAGGCGGGGCCGACGAAACCCAGGTGCACGCCGCCCGCGCGCTCGGGAGGAACCTCGATTGTCTGTTCGCCCGCCTGGTGCATCGCGCGCGCCGGAGGCGGCAGGCCAGCGGCGGTGATGCGGCGAGCGGCGGCGTCGATGCTGGCCGTGCGGCAGAGGACCCGGAAGGCGCCCGGGCCGTGATGTTTGAGGGCGTCGGCGACCATGCCAGGGCCAGTGGGCTGCGCCAGGACGAGCGCGTTGGCGCCGAGGGGAAATACCGCCACGTCGGCGTTGAGCGCCGAGGCGCGCTCCATCGTCGGCGCGATGCCAAGCACCCGGCGGTAGGACGGTAGCGCGGCCGCGAGATCGGGAACAGCGATGCAGGCGCGCTCGAGGCGCGTGACCTGGTTCGGATGCGGGAAATCCGGCACCTGGCGGCGTCGCTCCTCGAGGGGCGTGAGGTGCTGGATGAAGAAAAGGGGCAGGGCGTCTCGCCGGCCGAGCACGGCGGCTCTCCAGCGCAGTTCCCGGCCGGCGGGGGTGCGGCGGTCGCCTTCCGTGGCATCGGCGATGTCGACGCCGCGCGCGCGCATCGCCGCCACCTCGGCCGCGAGGTCGTCGCTCTGCAGGATGATGAAGCGCAACCCGCCACCCGCGCCGATGTATTCGAGCAGCCCGGGCCAGGGGCTGCCCGCGAGGTACTCGGCGCGGTCGTGGATCGCGAGCAGCTCGACGTAATCCGCCTGGAGGAAGGCGATGGCGTTGTGCGTGCCCTTGCCGGGGTGGACGCCGCCCGGGTGGATGCTGAAGCCGAGGCGCGCGTAGTCGTCCATTCCCCGCGCCAGGTCGGGGACGCAGATCATGACGTGGTCGATGCGCGTCAGCAAGGACGTGCGTCCGTTTGGATCAGAACGAGCGCGGCAGGCCGAGCACGTGCTCGGCCACGTAGGACAGGATCAGGTTGGTCGAAATCGGCGCGACGAGATACAGCCGCGTCTCGCGGAACTTGCGCTCGACGTCGTATTCGGCGGCGAAGCCGAAGCCGCCGTGGGTCTGGATGCAGACGTTGGCCGCGCCCCAGGAGGCCTTGGCGCACAGGTGCTTGGCCATGTTTGCTTCGGCTCCACAATGAAGCTCTTGATCAAATAAAGAAGCAGCTTTATATCTCATCAAGTTGGCGGCCTCGATCTCCATGTAGGCCTCGGCGATCGGGAACTGGATGCCCTGGTTCTGGCCGATCGGCCGGCCGAAGACGACGCGGTCCTTCGAGTATTGCGCGGCCTTGCCGATGAACCAGTAGCCGTCGCCGACGCACTCCGCGGCGATGAGGATGCGCTCGGCGTTGAGGCCGTCCAGGATGTACCGGAAGCCCTTGCCTTCCTCGCCGATCAGGCTTTCGGCGGGCAGCTCGAGATTGTCGATGAAGACTTCATTGGTTTCGTGATTGACCATGTTGCGGATGGGCTTGACGGTGAGCCCGTTGCCGATGGCCTTGCGCGTATCCACGAGGAAGATGGACATGCCGTCGGACTTCTTCTTCACCTTGTCGAGCGGCGTGGTGCGCGCAAGCAGAATCATCAACTCCGAGTGCTGCAGGCGCGAGGTCCAGACCTTCTGGCCGTTGACCACGTAGCGGTCGCCTTTCCTCACCGCCACCGTCTTGATCCTGGTGGTGTCGGTGCCGGCGGTCGGCTCGGTCACGCCCATCGCCTGCAGGCGCAGCTCGCCGGCCGCGATCTTGGGCAGGTACATCCGTTTCTGCTCCGGTGAGCCGTTGCGCAGCAGCGTGTTCATGTTGTACATCTGCCCATGGCAGCAGCCGGCGTTACCGCCGGAGCGCGTGACTTCCTCCATGATCACGGTCGCCTCGGTGAGCGAGAGGCCCGAGCCGCCGTACTCCTCGGGAATCAGCGCCGACATCCAGCCGGCCCTGGTGAGAGCGTCGACGAAGGCCTCGGGGTAGGCGCGCGCCTCGTCGATCTTCTGCCAGTAGGCGGAGTCGAAGGTGGCGCACAGCGCGCGCACCGCGTCGCGAATGGCGGCATGAGAGTCAGCGGCGTGGCTCTCGTCGGCCTTCACTGCTCGGCCTTCACCCCGGCGGTCTGGATCACCTTCGCCCACTTGGCGATCTCGTCGGCGAGGAACTTCTGCGCCTGCTCGGGCGTGCCGCCGCCGGCGAAGATGCCGAGCTGATCGAAGCGCGCGGCCATGTCGGGCGCTTTGACGGCCCTGTCGGCCTCCTGCGCGAGGCGGTTGACGATGTCGCGCGGCGTGTTCGCGGGCGCGAGAAACATCAGCCAGGTCGAGGACTCGATCGGCGGGCCGCCGGCTTCGGGGAGCGTCGGCACCTCCTGGGCGCCGGGCACGCGCTTCGCGGAGAACATGCCGAGCGCCTTGATCTTGCCGCCGCGCACGTGCGGCATCAGCGTGCTCGGCACGTCGACGAGGATCTGGATGTCGCCGCTCATCAACCCCTGCAGGGCGGGCGCCGTGCCCTTGTAGGGAATGTGCACCATGAAGGTGCCGGTGGTCTGCTTGAACAGCTCGGTCGTGAGATGCGCCGCGGCGCCGATCCCCGAGGAGCCGAAGGAGATCTTGCCCGGATTCTTTTTCGCGTAGTCGACGAGGTCCTTGACGTTCTTCGCGGGGAAGTCGTTGTTCGCGGTGAGGATCAGCGGCGCGACCACTGCCAGCGACACCGGCGCGAAGCTCTTCACAGGATCGAACGGCAGCTTGCCCTGGTAGAGCGTGGCGTTGGCGGCGTGCGCGGCGATGACCGTCCCGAGCGTGTAGCCGTCGGCGGCCGCCTTGGAGACGAAATCGGCGCCGATGATCGAGTTCGCGCCGGGTTTGTTTTCGACCACGATCGGCTGCTTGAGCGATTCCTGCAGCTTCTGCGTGATCATGCGCGTCACATTGTCGGTGATGCCGCCCGGCGTGTAGGGAACCACCCAGCGGATGGGCTTGCCGGGGTAGCTCTGTGCGTGAACGCTGAGTGCGGTAAAGATCAGGGGGAAAATCGCAAGGGTTCTCATGGTGTCGGCTTGGAGTCGGGTCGATCGAAGACGCTAGAATAGCAAGCCGAGGGAAGGTGGCGATGCCGGTCCAGAGATGGTTTCACGCGGTGCTCGCTTGTGCGCTGGCGGCGGCGGCGCCGGCTGTGCTTGCCCAGGCAACCCGCGTTGTGGTGCCGGGGCCGCCGGGCGGATTCGCCGATATCGCGGTGCGCCTGATCGCGGAGCGGCTGCAGCGGGAGCTGGGCGGGCCGGTGGTGATCGAGCACAAGCCGGGCGCCGGCGGCACCGTGGCGCTGGAGTTCCTGAGGAATGCCCGGCCCGACGGCGCGACGGTGGCGATGATCAACCTGTCGGCCGCCGCCAACGAGACGCTCGTCAAGGGAAAAGCCTGGACGCTGCTCGGCGACTTCGAGCCGATCGGTCAGTACGCCTGGCTCGCCAACGTCCTGATCGTGAATCCGTCGGCGCCGGGAGCAGACCTCGCCGGGCTGGTCGAAGCGCTGCGCAGACTGCCGGCCGTCAGCTACGCCTCGGGCGGCGTCGGCAGCCCGGGCCACCTGATCGGCGAGTTGTTTCGCCTGCGGGCGGGCGTCGCGATGACGCACGTGCCGTACAAGGGCGCCCCGCCCGCCGTGACCTCGGTGCTCGCGGGAGAGACGGTGCTGATGTTCGCGACCGCTTCCTCCGCACTTGGCCAGGTGCGCGGCGGCCGCGTGCGCGCGCTGGCGGTGACCGTGGGTGAGCGCCTGCCGCAGCTGCCGGAGGTACCCACGCTCGCAGAAGCGGGCTACCCGGATCTGAACGTGACTGACTGGGCCGGGATGCTCGCGCCCAGGGCAACGCCGCAGGAGGCGCGCGAGCGGCTGAATCGCGCGTTTACCGCGGCGTTCGCCGACCCGGCGGTGGCCGCGAAGCTGCGCGAGGCGACCATCGTGCCGGCGCGCAAGCCGCTCGGTCCGGCCGAATTCACCGCCTTCCTGCGCGCCGAAATCGAGAAGTGGGCGAAAGCCGCGCGCGACGCGGGCATCGCCGCAAACTAGGCGAGCAGGCGATCGAGGAGCGCGGCAAAGGCGCGGCCGTGCCGGGCAATCGACCCCGCATCCGTGCAGCGGCCCGGGAGGTCCTGCGAGCTGTGGAAGTAGGGGTGGCGGCCGGCTATGGAGAGAAACGGCCGGTCGAAGACTTCGCGCGCTTCGCCGTGCGGCCGCAGGTCCGCGCCGGCGAGCGCGACGCCCTCGATGCCCTCGGCGCGCAGGCGCGCCGGAAACCACTCGCGCAGCCGCGCGTCGCGCGTGAACACGCGCATGCCCGCCGCATTGCGCGCGCCGATCGAGGCGCCAAGCTGCAGCCAGAACTCCGGCTGCGCGCGGCGCGCGGGATCGCGCCCCAGGTAGGCCAGCAGGCCGCGGTGACCAAGCTCGTGGCCGGAGGTAAAGAGCACGCGAAGGTGCTTGCGGCGAGAGGGCAGGGCGGCGGCGCGCGCGGCAAGCGACAGCGCGAGCGCGATTCCTCCGCCGCGCTCTCCCGCGCAATCGAACCACCCCGACTTCGGCGTTAGCAGGACTACCGTGCCGGCGCCATCGGTTCCCGGCACATCGGCGACGACATTCGTCGCCTCGCCGGTGACGAGCTCGCTGTCGACGGTCAGACGTACGCTGTCACGCGACAAGGCATTCAGGACTTGCGCGTCTCTGCGGGCAATCTGCAGCACGGGTTTCGGCCAGGGCGCGTCCATGCGCTCGGCGTTGCGTAGTAGAACCTGGCCCTCGGGGTCACCGGTGACCAGCAGCGCGCCGCGCGTGCCGGCGGCCGCCAGTTCGCGGGTGAGCGCCTCGTCCGAGGCGTCTTCCAGAATCGCAATGCCGCCCTCGATCCCCGCGGCCCCGGTGGCCGGGGCATCGTGGAGCGGCACTCCCGCGACGCGCAGGGCGCCCGCGCTCGCGTAAGCGGCCCGAATTCGCGGCGCACGAAAGAAAAACGGCTCCGCGCGCGCGGCGATGCCGTGCTTCTGGAGCCAGGAACAGAGCCAGCTGCTGGTCGCCGCGTCGGCCTCGCTCCCGGTGCGGTGCTCGCCAATCGCGGCGTAGGCTTCGACGATCCGGCGCGAAGCGGCGCTGTCCAAGCCGATCAGACGATGCCCGAGGCTTTCAAGCGCCGCAGCTCGTCGTCGCTCTTGCCGAGCAAACCGTTCAGGACCTCGGCTGTGTGCTGCCCCAGCGTCGGCGGCGCGAGGCGGTACTCGACCGGAGTCGCCGACAGGCGCAGCGGGCTGCGCACCATCGAGGCGGTGCAGCCGAGCGGATGCTGCATGTCCAGGCGCAGCTCGCGGTGCCGCACCTGCGGGTCCTCGAACACTTCCTTCATGTTGTTGATCGGGCCGCAGGGCACGTTGGCGGCTTCGAGCAGCTCGATCCACTCGCGCTTGGAGCGCGTGCGCATCACGTCGGTGATGAGCGGGATCAGCTCGGCGCGGTGCACGATGCGCTGCGACATCGTCCGGAAGCGCGGCTCCTGCGCGAGTTCCGGGCAGCCGGCCGCCTGGCAGAAGCTGGCGAACTGGCTGTCGTTGCCGACGGCGAGGATCACATGGCCGTCCGCCGCGGGGAACACCTCGTAGGGCACCACCTGACCGTGCGCGTTGCCCCAGCGCACCGGGATCCTGCCCGAGGCGAAGTAGGCGCAGATCTGGTTGGCGTTGAAGGCGACGATGGTGTCGAGCAGCGCGGTGTCGATGTACTGGCCCTGGCCGGTGCGCTCGCGGTGCGTCAGCGCGGCGAGGATCGCGACGCTCGCGTACATGCCGGTGAGCACGTCGGTGATGGCGATGCCCACTTTCTGCGGGCCCGCGCCGGGCTGGCCGTCGCGCTCGCCGGTGATCGACATCAGCCCGCCCATCCCCTGGAAGATGAAGTCGTAGCCCGGGCGCGGCGCGTACGGCCCGTCCTGGCCGAAACCGGTGACCGAGCAATAGACGATCGAGGGGTTTGTGGATCTGATTTTTTCGTATCCCAGACCGTATTTATGCAGAGTCCCGACCTTGTAATTTTCGATCAGAACCTGGCACTGGTCCGCGAGCTCGCGCGCGATTCTCTGGCCCTCGGGCCTGGCGATGTCCAGGGTGACGGACTTCTTGTTGCGGTTGACCGACAGGAAGTAGGAGGGCTCGCTGGTGTCCTTGCCGTCGGCATCCTTCATCCACGGCGGGCCCCAGCCGCGCGTGTCGTCGCCCGTGCCGGGACGCTCGATCTTGATGACTTCAGCGCCGAGGTCGGCAAGGTTCTGCGACGCCCAGGGGCCGGCGAGGACGCGGGAAAGGTCGAGGACGCGGATATGGGAAAGGGGGCCGGGCATCGGGGATCCGCTCAGGAGATGCTCGCCAGGATGCGCTCGACGGCATCCGGCGCAAGTGGCGTCTCGGGCAGCAGGGCTTGCGCGAGCGCGGACTCCGAGCCGGTGGTCACGCGCCGCAGCGGGTCGCGCGGAGCGAGGCGGTGCACGTACACGAGGAGGGCGATGAGATGACGGCGCGCGTCCCCCTTTGTTCCCAGGCGCGCGCCCTCGTCGGCAAGCAGCGCCGCGGCGCAGGCGTAGTACAGCCCCGTGGCAGCCTGGCGGGCATGCGCCTCGTCGCGGGCGCCGGCGCATTCGCGCGCGAACGCGGCGGCCCTGTCCAGCGAGGCGGAGAGGCGTCCGGCCAGCGGATGGGGAGCGCGCGCGACGCGGGCTTCGAGTTCGGGCAGCAGCGCTTCGAGGCAGTCCTCGCGGCGGATCGCGCGCATCACGTCGAGCGCGACGATGTTCGAGGTGCCTTCCCAGATCGAGCCCAGGTGCGCGTCGCGCACCAGCCGCGGGTCGGACCACTCCTCCGTGTAGCCCACGCCGCCGCGCACTTCCATGGCGTCGCCGGCCGCCCGGCGCGCGTCGCGGCAGGCGCGGAACTTGATGAGCGGAGTCAGCAGGCGCACGCAGCGGCGCGCGCGCTCGTCGCCCGCATCCGCCTTACGCAGTTGCTCCGCGGTGAAGAACAGCACCGAGCGCGCCGCCTCCGCCGGCAGCATCAGCTTGAGAAGCTGGCGCTGCATCAGGGGCAGCTGGACGAGCGGCCGGCCGAAAGCCTGCCGGTGGCGCGCCACGAACAGGGACTCGGTGAGCGCACGGCGCATGAGCCCCGCGGCGCGCATGCCGTTGGACAGGCGCGACATGTTGATCATGTCGGTCATCTGCTTGAAACCCTGCCGCGGGTCGCCGACCAGCCAGGCGAGCGCGCCCTCCAGGCGGATCTCGCCGCTCGGCAGCGCGCGCGGGCCGAGCTTGTCCTTGAGGCGCACGATGCCGTAGCGGTTGGCGCTGCCGTCGGGAAGCGTGCGCGGGAGCAGGAACAGCGACAGCCCGCGCGTTCCCGCGGGCGCGCCTTCGGGTCGCGCCAGCACCAGCGCGAGGCCCGCGTCGGGATTGGAGCAGAACCATTTTTCGCCGTGGAGCGCCCAGTACTCGCCTTGCCTGACGGCTTTCGCGGTCACCCCGCCGACATCGGATCCGGCCTGCTGCTCGGTGATGAACATGGCGCCCTGCACGATCTCGTCCATGTCCTGCGAGGTCAGTCCCGGGAGGTAGCGGGCGACGAGGCCGGGGTCCGCGTACTTGCGGATGGTGCGCGTCAGCGAATCGGTCATCGACAGCGGGCAGCAGACGCCGAACTCGGCTTGCACGTACAGGTAGGTCAGGCCGTATTTCGCCGCCGGCGGCAGCGGCTCGGGCCAGCCCAGCACCCCGCCCCGGTGCGACATCGCGGCAAGGCCGTAGGTGCCGAAAGCGACTTTCTCCAGCTCGCGGTACGAGGAATGCTTCCGGACCGTCTGGTCCTGAAGCACGGAGACGTTCCTGTCGGCTTCCAGGGCGAGCTCGTCGAGCTCGCCGCCGGCCATCGCGCCCAGCCGCGCGAAGTGCGGCGCCAGGTGGGCGAACAGCTTCGGGCCGAGGTGCAGGTCGAGCAGGCCGCGATACGAGGGATCGGCATCGAACAGGTTCAGCCCGCGCGAGTCGGGCACGCCCTCGGGCGAACGGGGGTTGGGCATCGCGGCCATCACCACAGGTCGAGCGACTGCGCGCGGATGCGTTCGCATGTTTCCGGGGAGGTCGGGCCACCGGGCGGGAAGGGCGCGACCCAGGGCAGCGATTTGCCCGCGTAGGCCTGCGAGTGACAGGCGCCCGCGAGCAGCAACAGCGTCGCAAGCAGCAGCAGTCTCATGGTCGCCTCCTCAGGAATCGGGCGAAGGATTCGTCCGCGCCCAGGACCCAGGTGCCGAACTCATCGAGCACCTCGTCGTTCAGCTCCTCGGGCGCGAGCCGCAGCTTGGCCGGGCCGTGCTGGCGCACGTTCATCAGTTCGATGCTGAAACCGGGCTCGTCGTAGTCGGCGCGCAGCACCGCCTGGCAGGGAAACGGGCCGCTCATGACGAATACGGCGATGGCCGGCCCGGCCGCGCTGCGCCGTTCGCTGAATTCGTGCTTCACGCCCAGCGCCTTCAGCCGCTCGCGGATCCGTGGCGCCTCCTGCGCGGCGACTTCGAGCGTCTCCGGTTTCGGGAAACGCACCCGGTATTTGAGGGTCACGTAGTCGGCGCAGGACCTGCCGTGCAGGTCGCGCGTGCGCATGTCGGTGAAGCCCTCGCCGAGGATGGTGCCGTCGCGTTCGCCGAAGAACATCACGCCCTGCGCGCCGTCGGACACCGGGTTGGCCTCGTTCAGCACCGTGGCGAATTCCGACAGGTAGCGGAACGCGGCGCGCAGCCGCTCATCCACGCGCTGGATTGCCGCCAGTTTCCTGGTTTGCTCGGCCGAGACCTCGACCGCGCGGCCGGCCGCCTTCTGCTTGAGCAGGTCGATCGCGGCGCTGCGCCGGGTGCTGGCCTGCGTGACGCCGGCCTTGGCATCGCGCTCGCGCTCGAACGCCTCGCGCTTGCGTTCCTGCTCCTCGGCCCAGCGGCGGATTTCGGCTTCCTTGCGCTCGCGCTCCGCCGCCTCGATGCGCAGCGTCTCCTCCTGCTGGCGCTCGAAGTTGCGCGCGAAGACGTCCAGGTCCTCGATCAGGGTCGAGGTTTCCCCCAGCTCGGAGCGCGCCGGCTCGGCCGCCCTCCGCGGCAGGACCATGGTCTTCGCGTCCTCGGCCGGCGCATCGGCGCCGGCGTTCAGCCTGCGCAGGTCGTTCGCCATGTCGCCCGGGCGCTGGTAGCGCTGGTCCGGGGACTTGGCGAGCGCGCGGTCGAGGACCGCGTCGAACGCGCGCGGAATCTGCGGGTCGATGCCGGTGACCGCCGGATGCGCCTCCCCCGCGATGCGGTGCATGACGGCAAACACGGTGTTGTCGCCGGCGCGCTCGAACGGCGTGCGCCCCACGAGCAGCTCGTAGAGCACCACGCCGAGAGAGAAGATATCGGAGCGCGGATCCAGCGCCTGGCCGGTAACCTGTTCGGGCGACATGTACTTGGGCGAGCCGAGCGCCGAACCGGTCTGCGTCATCGAGGAGGAGGCGACGTGCGCGACGCCGAAGTCGGTGAGTTTCGCGCGGCCGTCGGCCGAGACCATGATGTTCGCCGGCTTGATGTCGCGGTGGGTGATCTTGAAGCGCTGGGCGAGGTCGAGACCGTCGGCGATCTGGGCCACCAGGTCGGCGATCGTCGCGAGCGGCAGGCGCCCCTTCTCGCGCAGGATCTGCTGCAGCGAGCGGCCCTCGAGCAGTTCCATCGCGATGTAGGCGACGCCGTCCTGCTCGCCGACGTCGTAGATGGTCACGATGTTGGGGTGGTTGAGACGTCCCGCCGAGCGCGCTTCGCGCAGGAAACGCTCGCGCACCTCGTCCATGATCTCGGGCGGCAGATTGGGCAGCAGGGTCTTGATCGCCACGTCCCGCTCGATCAGCGGATCCACCGCGCGGTGCACCGCGCCCATGGCGCCGCGCCCGAGTTCCGAAACGATCACGTAGCGGCCGAACTGCGTGTGTTGCAAGCCGATGCTCCCC
>JADLES010000173.1 GCA_020845995.1 Burkholderiales bacterium
AACCTGCGCGCGAACAGCCGCGTCCAGCTGCTCGCCGCCTCGAAGAAGGTGCAGGGCAGCAAGAGCCCGGGCCAGGGCTGCGAGATCCGCGGCACCGGCGAGATCGTCGCCAGCGGCAAGTACGTGGACGCGGTGCGCGCGAAATATCCCTGGGCACGGGGGGCGCTGGTCGTGCGCGTGGAAGAGACGCGGACCCAGCTATAGGCGAAGAATCACCGGCGGGGCCGCAGGCAAAATCCCTGGGCCTCGATGCCGAGCGCGGGATTGAGCTTGCTGCGGAAGTTCTCGAGCGCCACCGCCGCCGCCAGCTCGACGATCTGCGCCTCGCTGAAGTGCGCCCGCAGGCGCCCGAACAGGGCATCGTCGACCTTCTGGCCGGTATGGGTCATGCGCTCGGCGACCTCGAGCGCCAGCCGCTCGACTTCGCCGAAGGCGCCGCTCTCGCGCCAGTTGCCGAGCTCCGCCACCTTGCGCTCGCCGCCCTCGATCTCCGTCACACGGACGGAGTTGATGTCGATTCAGAACGGGCAGCCGTTGATCGACGCCACGCGCAGGTAGACGAGCTCGGCGAGCCCCTTGGGCAGCGTGCCCGACTGCGCGATCGAGGCGCCGAGCAGCTTCGCCGCGCGCAGGATCGGCGGGCAGTGCGCCAGCACCTTGGTCGGATTCAGCACGCCGCCGAAGGCGGCGCGGTCCTTGGCGAAGAGGTCCTCCAGGATGGGGTCGCCCCCGGCGTCTTCGATCTCTTTCACTCTAGGCATGGGCGGCGGCTCCGTGGTTCGTTCGGGAATTTCAATCGGCGAATCGATTCCCGCCGAATATACGCCGGATTGACGGCCCGCTCCTGCGCGCCCGTTGCATCGGGATGCCCGGAGCGACAGAATGCGCGCTGGGAGATTCGATGCATCGCCGCGTAGCGCCCTTGCGCAGCAACGCCGTTCCGGAGCAGCCGGCGTAATGCGCATCGCCGTCCTCGGCGGCGGTCATGGCGGCTACGCGGCGGCCGCGGACCTCGCCGAGCGGGGGCACGAGGTGCGCCTGTGGCGGCGCGACGCCGCCGCGTTCGCGCCGGTGCTGGCGTCGCGCGCGCTCCGGCTGCGGGACGCGCAGGGCGTGCGCGAGGTGCGCCTTGCGCTCGCGACCGCCGACATCGGCGCGGCGGTGAGGGGCGCGCGGCTCGTCCTCCTTCCCGTGCCGGCGACCGCGCAGGAGGGCATCGCGCGGGCGATGGCGCCCTACCTCGGCAAGGAACAGGTCGTGTTCAGTCCGCCGGGCACCTTCGGCAGCTACGCCATGGCCGCGATGACCGGCGCCACGGCGGCGTTCGCCGAAACGGGCACCCTGCCCTACCTCGCGCGCAAGCGCGCGCCCGAGGAGATCGCGATCACCATCCGCGCCAGGCGGCTGCCCACCGGGGTGTTTCCCGCCGCGCGCAGCGCCGAGGCGATGGCGGTGATCGCCGAGGCCTACCCGGCGGTGCACCCGGTCGAGGATGCGCTCTCGGCGGCGCTGATGAACGCGGGGCCCATCATCCATCCGCCGCTGATCCTCATGAACGCGGGGCCGCTCGAGCATTTCGAGCGCTGGGACATCCACAACGAGGGCACGCAGCCCTCGATCCGCAGCGTCACCGACGCGCTCGATGCCGAGCGCATCGCCGTGCGCGAGGCGCTAGGCTACGCGCCCTACCACTACCCGCTGCGCGATCACTACACCTCGGACCGGTGGATGTACGGCGATGCGCACGACCGGCTCACCGAGTCGGGCGACTGGCGCGAGAAGATCGACCTGCGCGCGCACCGCTACATGCGCGAGGACGTCGCCTGCGGGCTCGCGTTGCTGGTTTCGGTCGCGCGCTGGGCCGGCGTCGCGGCGCCGGTGGCCGCGGGCCTGCTCGCCATCGCCTCGGCGGCGCTCGGCGAAGACCTTTACCGGGATTCGCCGCGCACCCTGGAGGCGCTCGGTCTCTCGGATCTCGACAGAGCGGGGATGCAGCGGCTGCTGCGGGACGGAATGCCTCGGTGAGCCTGCCGGTCATCGGCTCGCTGGGCGCCGGGCGCATGGGGCGCGGCATCGCGCACGCCTTCGCCTTCGCCGGCCACGAGGTGCTGCTGATCGACGCCAAGGAGCGCCCCGCGGCCGACGCCGCAGCGCTGCGCGAACAGGCTTTCGGCGAAATCCGCGGCAGCCTCGCCGCGCTCGCCGAGGCGGGCGCGTTCGATGCCGCGCTCGTCGAGTCGATCCTCTCGCGCGTGCGGTTCGCGCCGCGCGAGGAGGCGCCGGCGGCGCTGGCGCGCGCGGACGTCCTCTTCGAGGGCGTGCCCGAGATGCTGGAAGCAAAGCGCGCCGCCTTCGCCTTCGCCGCGCCGCACCTGCGCGCGGAGGCGATCGTCGCCTCGACCACCTCTACGATGCTCTCCACCGAGCTCGCGGCGCAGGTGGCGCGCCCCGAGCGCTTCCTCAACTGCCACTGGCTCAACCCGGCGTACCTGATTCCGCTCGTCGAGCTCTCGCCGCACGCGGGCACCGACCCCGCCGTCACGGCGCGGCTCGGGGCGATCCTCGAAGCGATCGGCAAGAAGCCCGTGCTGTGCAAGGCGGCGCCCGGTTTCATCGTGCCGCGCCTGCAGGCGCTGGTGATGAACGAGGCGGCGCGCATCGTCGAGCAGGGCATCGCCAGCGCCGAGGACGTCGACCGGGCGGTGCGCTACGGCTTCGGCCCGCGCTACGCCAGCATGGGCGTGGTCGAATTCATCGACTACGGCGGCCTGGACATCCTCTACTACGCGAGCCACTACCTCGCCGGCGCGCTCGGCGAGCCGCGCTACCTGCCGCCGGAGATCATCGACCGCTACATGCACGAGGACCGCAGGGGCCTGCGCGACGGCAAGGGCTTCTTCGACTGGGGCGCCATCGACGCCGCCGCCTACCGCAAGGAAGTCCTCGCGCGCCAGCTCGCGCTCCTCAGGCACCTGGGCCTTGCGCCGCAGCCAGGCGCGGCGCTCTCGAGCCGCCCGGGGAAGAACTGAAGAATGTCGCCCCCGCGAAAGCGGGGACCCGTTCTCATCTGTTCGATATAATGTTCCTACATCGCGTGGCCACATCATGAAGACCGTCAACGTCCGCCAGCTCAAGAACAACCCCTCGGATGCGCTGCGCATGGCGCGCAAGGCGCCGGTGGTGGTGATGAATAGGGACAAGCCGGAGGCGGTGCTGTTTCACCTCGACAAGGACGGGCTGCTGGCGGAGCCGGGAGCGAGGCTGGCGCTAGCGACGGCGCTGTACAAGAGCGATGGCGTTTCGCTCGGCACGGCGGCGAAGGTCGCGGGGATGCCGCTCGAGTCGTTCATGGTGGAGATGGGCCGCGCCGGAATTCCCGTGATCCGGGGGGATGCGGACACGCTGCGCGAGGATCTGGCGAATCTGAAGAAGTGGCACGCCAGTAGGTAGTTCTGGCGGACGCCAGTCCGCTGATCGCGCTCGCGCGCGTCGGAGGTCTCTCCTGGTTGCGTAGCCTGTACCGCTCGGTTTCAATCACCCGGGCGGTTCGCACCGAGGTGATGATCGACCGGCGTTTGCCGGGCGCGCTCGCAGTTGCGGCAGCGATCAAGGACCGCTGGATCAAGGTGCTGCCGCGCGAGCGTCTCGAGCCGCCCCTGCCGCGGCTCGATGCGGGCGAAGCGAGCACGCTGCGCGCGGCGCTCGCGCTCAAGCCGGTGGTCCTGGTTCTGCTCGATGATCTGCAGGCGCGGCGGGAGGCACAGCGTCTCGGGCTGGCGATGACGGGCACTGTGGGAATTGTCGCCGACGCGCGACGCGTGGGCCTGATCCCGGCGGCGCGACCCGTGCTCGACAGGCTTGCCGGCGAGGGCTTCCATGCCGATACGGCGCTACTTGAGCGTGTCCTGGACGAACTGGGCGAGGGCTGAGCGTGCGCATTCCGTACGTCATCGACAACGAGGAGCACCGGATCGCGCCTGCGGTAGGCGCGGCGCGCGCCTCAAAGCGCGCTTAGCAGGCTCGAATCGACCGCATCGAGCGCTGCGCTGCCTGCGAGCGCCTGGCGTTCGAGGGTCGCCGCGGCGGGCATCAGGTGCTCGGCGTGGAACCTCGCCGTGGCGCGTTTGAGACGTCCGAATTCGGATGCGTCATCGGCCGCGGCGGCCATGCGCAGCCACATCCAGCCGCTCGCGACCAGTCCCACGAGCTGCAGGTAAGGGGTGGCGCCCGCCTCCACGTCGCGCGGCGCCGGTTCCATCTTTTTCCGCAACGCCGCCGTCGCCGCTTCGAGGCGCGCGAGCGCTTCGCGCAAGACGCTGTGGTTCGCTTCGACCTGCGCGATGCCGATGGTCCGCTCGAGGTCGGTGCGCACGCGCTGCACGAATCGCTCGTAGCGGCGGCCGCCGTCCTGCATGAGCTTGCGCGTCACCAGATCGAGCGCCTGGATGCCGTTCGTGCCCTCGTAGATCGAGGACACCCGGCTGTCGCGCGCGAGCTGCTCGACGCCGGCATCAGAGACGTAGCCATGGCCGCCGTGCACCTGGATTGCGAGATTGGCGACCTCGAAGCCCGCTTCCGAGCCGCAGGCCTTGCACACCGGCAGCAGCCACTCGGCCAGATCGAGCGCCGCGGCGCGCGCCTCCGCATCCGGCAAGGCCGCGGCGAAGTCGAGCTCGAACGCGGTCTGCAGGATCAGGGCGCGCAGGCCCTCGGTGCGCGCGCGCATGGTGAACAACATGCGCCGCACATCCGCGTGCTCGATGATGGGAACGGGCGGGCGCTCCGGGGGACCGCCTTGCGGCCGTTCCGCGGCGTAGCGCGAGGCCGCGCCGAGCGCGCGTCCCGCCACGCCGACACCCTGCACCGCCACGGCGAGGCGCATGCTGTTCACCATCGCGAACATGGCCTTCAGGCCGCCATGCTCCTCGCCGATGCGCACGCCGTGTGCTTCCTCGAAATCGAGCACGCAGGTGGGCGAGGCCTTGAGGCCCATCTTGTGCTCGATGCGGCTGACGCGCACGCCGTTCGGGGCCCCGAGTCCGCCGCCCGGCTCGATCCGGCGCTTGGGGACGAGGAACAGGCTCAGGCCGCGCGTGCCCGGCGGCGCCCCGGGCGTGCGCGCGAGCACCATGTGGACGATCTGCCCCGTCAGATCCTGGTCGCCGTAGCTGATGAAGATCTTGGTGCCGCTGACCGCGTACGTGCCGTCGCCGCGCGGCTCGGCCTTCGTGCGGATGCGGGCCACGTCCGAGCCGGCGAGCGGCTCGGACATGCAGATGGTGGCGCCCCACTCGCCCGAGACGAGCTTCGGCAGCACCAGCGCGCGCGTCGCGGCATCGGCGTGCCTCGCGAGCAGCCGCGCGCAGGAGCGCTGCATCACCGGCAGCATGCCGAAGGCGATGCACGCGCCGTCGACCATCTCCTCGAACGCGACCTGCACGGCGAGCGGCAGGCCATGGCCGCCGCAGTCGAGCGGCTGGTCCAGTCCCGGCCAGCCGCCCGCGGCGTACTGCGCGTAGGCCTCGCGAAACCCGGGCGGCGTGAGGACGCGGCCGTCCTCGAGCCGGCTGCCGGTCTCGTCGCCCGCGCGATTGAGCGGCGCGAGCACCTCGGTCGCGAACTTCGCGCCTTGCTCGAGCACCGCGCGCACGGCGTCCATTTCCGCGTGCCGGTACGCGGGCAGCGAAAACAGGCGCCCGGCATCCAGCACCGTCTCCAGCACGAACATCTGGTCGTGCATCGGGGGTGCGTAGGCGTCGCTCATGACTAGATCAGCGAGCCGCGGTGCGCGAGGCCGCCGTCAATGGTGACGATGGTGCCAGTGGTGTAGGAGGAAAGGTCCGAGGCGAGCAGCGCCACCGTAGCGGCGATTTCGTCCGCGCTCGCCGAGCGCCCGAGCGGGAATTTCGCCTCGAATTCGCGCCAGCGCGCGGCGTCGCCGAAGCGCCCCTGCGCCTCCTTCTGCATCAGGCCGACCAGGCGCTCGGTCGCGACCGGCCCGGGGTTCACGCCGACGGCGCGCACGCCGTAGTCGATGCTGCCCGCGCCGAGCGCGCGCGTGAACGCCATCAGCGCGGCGTTGCCCGCGGCGCCCGCGATGTAACCGTAGTCCACGCGCTCGCCGCCGTTGCCGATGATGTTGACGATCACGCCACGGCGGCGCGCCTTCATGCGCGCATAGAACACCCGGCACAGGTTGATGTAGCCGAACACCTTGAGGTCGAAAGCGTGCCGCCAGCGCTCCTCGCTCACTTCGTCGAGCGCGCCTCGCGGCGTCGCGCCGGCGTTGTTGACGAGAATGTCGATTTCGCCGCACCTCTCGCCCAGCGCCTCCGCCGCGCCCCGCGCCGCCATGTCCTGCACGTGCGTCTGGACCGCGACGCCGTGCCTCGCGGCGAGCGCGGTGCGTGCCGCCTCCAGGTCGGCCGCGGTGCGCGAGACGAGATGCAGCGCGCAGCCTTCCGCTGCGAGGCGCTCGGCGATCGCCAGGCCGATGCCTTTCGAGCCGCCGGTCACCAGCGCGGTGCGGCCTTTCAGTCCCAGGTCCATGTCAGCGCTCCTCGTTCTCCGGATCGGGCTGGCAGATCTCGAAGAGCAGGCCCGTCGCCGGGTCGGGCTCGAAGAACGCCACCTTGCCGTGCGCGCCCTGGCGCGGAAAGCCCTCCTGCGGCCGCAGACCCGCCGCGCGCAGCTCGGCGAGCGATCGCTCCACGTCCTCCACGCGCGCCGAAAGGTGGTTCAGGCCGGGCCGCTCGCCCATCACGCGGCGCGCGAAGGCGTCGTTCTTCCCCGTGTACTGCAGGAGCTCCACGGTGACGTTCGCCGCCCGGAATTCCGCCACGCGCAGGCCCGCCTCGGCCAGCTCTTTCACCGCCGGCGCGCCGCCGAAGAGCGGCTGCAGCTGCTTCACGGCCGCCTCCAGGTCAGCGACGAGGATGCCGATATGGTCGATTGTGGTCATCGAAGAGCACTCCGTATTCCTCGCGCGCGGCCTCGAGGCTCACCAGCCCGTTCTTCACGTCGGCGCGCACCGCCTCCAGCGGCCTGCGGCGCGGGTCGCCGTAACCGCCGCCGCCGCCCGCCTTCTGCCGGAAGCGCGTGCCGCGCGGGATCCCGCGCACGATCTCTTTGGTCTTCGGCACGCGCTCGCGGCCGTCCGGAAAGGTGAGGCGAATCTCGTTGCGCGAGCCAGGCCGGCCGCCGAAGAGACCGAAGGCGCGCGCTTCCTCCTCTACGCCGTCGCCGAAGGCGACGCCGGTGACGTTGTCGCCGCGGATCTCGAACTCGGTCTCGACCCCCACGCCGCCGCGCCAGCGCCCCGCGCCCGCGGAATCCTGCAGGTACTCGTGCTTGACGAGGAAATGCGGATCGTGGATCTCGAACATCTCGTAATCCTGCGCGAGGATCCCGCCCGCGCAGTTGATGAGGCCGATGTGGTCGTAGCCGTCGGCGCTCCAGGTGCCGCCAGATCCCCCTTTGAGCGACAGGAACAGGATGTCCACGTAGGGGCTGCGCCGGCGCGGATCCTCGCCCGACACGGCGAAGCCGAGGAAGCGGTTCCAGCCCGCGGTGACCATCTTCGGCAGCGCCTTGGCGAAAGCGCGGAAGATGGCGTCCGAGGTCGGCCCGGTGATCGAATTGCCGAACGTGGTCGCCGCCGGAAAGCGCGCGTTGAGGAACGAGCCCTCGGGATTGACGATGCGGATCGGCCGCAGGATGCCGGCGTTGTGCGGGATGTCGGGGTCGATCAGCATGAGGAACGTGAGCAGCAGCGCCGAGGCGGTGGCCGAGTACGGCGCGTTGACGAATCCCGGCGTCTGCGGCGACGATCCCGTGAAGTCGAAGGTAATGCAATCGCCCTTCACCTTCACCGCGAGCTTGATTCGCATCCGCGTGCCGTCGGTGACGCCGTCGTAGAACGCGTGCGACTCGCCGCGGTAGATGCCGTCGGGAATGGCGGCGATCTCGCGCCGCACGCGCCGCTCGGTGCCGTCGAACAGCGCTTCCAGCAGTCGCTCCAACCGCGCGCGCCCGAAGCGCGCCGCGAGCCCCTGCAAGCCGCGCTCGCCGACGGTGGCGCCGCCGATCTGCGCCTTGATGTCCTCCTCGACGATGCCGAGCCGGATATTGGCGAAGATCAGGTTCCAGACATCCCGGCGCAGCCGGCCGCGCTCGACGATCTTCACCGCCGGGATGCGCAGCGCTTCCTGCCACACCTCGCGCGCTTCCGGGTTGTAGCCGCCCTGCACCGCACCGCCGATGTCGGCCTGGTGCCCCTTGCACGCAGCCCAGGCGAGGAGCCTGCCGCCGGCGAACACCGGCTTGAACACGGCCACGTCGTTGTTCTGGTTGCCGCCGCTGAACACGTCGTTGTGCAGGATGACGTCGCCCGGATGGACATCGTCGCCGAAGAAGCGGATCACGTTCTCGCAGGCCGGCTGCAGCGCGAAAGCGAGCACCGGGATGTACTCGGACTGCTCGAGCATGCGGCCGCGCGCGTCGTACAGGCCGGTGACGAAATCGCGCGCCTCGTTGAGGATCGGCGAGCGCGTGGTGCGCAGCAGCGTCAGCCCCATCTCCTCGGTGATGGACTTGAGCCGGCGCTGCAGCACGGCGACCTGCACCGGGTCAATGTCGCGCGATCGCGGACGCTTTCTCATGTGCCGAGGATGCAGCTGCCGAACGCATCGTACTGCGCATGCCACCCGTGCGGCACGACGATGCTGGTGTTGGCGGTCTCGATGATCGCCGGTCCGCGCAGGCGGTTGCCGTGTCCCAGGCGCTCGCCGTCGTAGACCGGCACCTGGCGGAAACCGCCGCGCGGCGCGAGCCAGGCGGCGCGCCTGCCCTTGCGGGCGCCGGAGCAGTCCGCGGCGCGACGCGGCTGGCGGCCAAGCGGCGGCCTGGGCACGCCGCCGCTCGCGGCCAGCCGCAGGTTGAGCAGCTCGACCGCGGTGCCCTCGGCGCGCAGCGCGTAGCCGTAGAGGCGGTCGTGCTGCGCGTGAAAGCGTTCGCGCACTGCGTCCCAGCGCGCCGAGGCGAGTTCCTTCTCGGGAACTTCCACGGTCACCTCGTGATACTGGCCGAGGTAGCGCAGGTCGAGCGCGAAGCGCATGCGCTGCAGCGACGCGGGGATGCCCTCTGCGGTGAGCGCGCGGCGCGCGGCCGCCCGCAGCTCGCGCGCGAGCCCGTGCACGCGCCGCGCCAGCGCCGCCCCGCCGTCGAGCAGCCGCGCGCAGCTGCGCACGTAGTCGTGACGCAGGTCGGTGCGCAGCATCCCGGCGGCGCAGAAGATCGAGGCATCGCGCGGCACGACGACACGCGCGATCTCCAGCTCGGCGGCGATCCCCGCCGCGTGCAATGCGCCGGCGCCGCCCGCGCACACCAGCGGGAATTCGCGCGGGTCGTAGCCCTTCTTCACCGAGATCTCGCGGATCGCCGCGGCCATGTTGACGTTGATCACGCGCAGCATGCCGTGCGCCGCGCGCTCGAGCGACAGGCCGAGCGGGCGCGCGATACGCTCGCGGATCGCGCGCCGCGCCGCGGCGGTGTCGAGCGGCATGCGCCCGCCGGCGAAATAATCGGCGGCAAGGTAGCCGAGCACGAGATTGGCGTCGGTGCAGGTCGGCGCGGCGCCGCCGCGCCCGTAGCAGGCCGGGCCGGGCTCGGCGCCGGCGCTCGCCGGCCCCATGCGCAGCAACCCGCCCTGGTCGATCCAGGCGATTGAGCCGCCACCCGCGCCGACGGTATTGATCTCCATGCTCGGCAGCGCCAGGGCGTAGCGGTTCACCGCCGCCGAGGCGCTCACCGCCGGCGCGCCGTCGCGCACCAGCGCCGCATCGAAGCTGGTGCCGCCCATGTCCATGCTGATGAAGCTCCTCTCGCGCCGCGGCGCCATGCAGGCGAGGCCCGCGGCGGGAGCAGCCGCCGGGCCCGAGAGCAGCGTGCTCGCCGCGAGCCGCGACACTGCCGCCGGCGAGGCGACGCCGCCGTTCGACTGCATGATAAGCAGCCGGCCGCGGTAGCGCGCCGCCCGCAGCCGGGCGGCGAGCCTGCCCAGGTAGCCCGCGAGGATCGGCCCCACGGCGGCGTTGAGCACCGTGGTGCTGGTGCGCTCGTAGAAGCGCACCTGCGGCAGCACCGCCGAGGAAAGCGACAGGTAGGTCCGCGGCAGCCGCCGGCGCAGGATCCGGCCGGCGGCGCGCTCGTTGCGCGGGTTGGCGTGCGCGTGCAGGAAGCACACCGCCACCGCCTCGACGCCCTCGGCGCGAAAGAGCCGCGCCGCGCGCTCCACGTCCGCGCCGTCGAGCACCGCGACCAGCGTGCCGTCGGCGGCCACCCGCTCGGTCGCGGGCAGGCGCAGCCAGCGCGGCACGATAGGTTCCGGCGGGTGCCAGCGGTTGTCGTACATCTCCTCGCGCACGCCGCGGCGCATCTGCAGCGCATCGCGAAAGCCGCGCGTCGTCAACAGCCCCGTGCGCGCCGTCCGGCCGGTGAGCACGGCGTTGGTCGTCACGGTCGTGCCGTGCACGATGATGCGCACGCGGCCGAGGAAGCGCTTCAGGTCGAGCCCCTCGCCTTGCGCGAGCGCGGCGAGCCCGCGCAGCACCGCCTCGGAAGGGTCCGCCGGAGTGGACAACTCCTTGTGGGCCGCGGTACGCCCCCGCCCGCCTGCGAGCAGGAAGTCGGTAAAGGTTCCCCCCACGTCGATGCCGATGCGATATTCCATGCCGGGGATTGATCTAGATCAGGTTCAGGCGCAGGATACACGCCCGAGAATGCCGCATGCCGCCGTGCCGGAGGCGCGCGCGGAATTCGCTGACCAGGAGGAGGAACAACGCATGACCCGCAGATTCTGCACTGCTTTCGCGATCGCCGCCGCGATCGCCGCCGGCGCGGCGCAAGCGCAAGTCACGATCGGCGTCACGCTCGGCGCCACGGGCCCCGGCGCGTCGCTCGGCATCCACTACAAGAACGCCTTCCAGCTGCTGCCGAATACGCTCGGCGGCCAGCCGGTCAAATACATCATCCTGGAAGACGGCTCGGATGCGACCAACGCGGGCAAGAACGCGCGCAAGCTCATCACCGAGGACAAGGTGGATGTGGTGATGGGCTCGAACGGCGTGCCCTCGTCGCTGCAGATCGCGCAGGTGGCGTTCGAGACCAGGACGCCGTACGTCGTGCTGACGCCGATTGCCCTGCCGCCGGACAAGTACCACTGGGCGTTCATCGTGCCGCAGCCGACCGAGCTGATGATGGGCGCGGTGGCCGAGCACATGAAGTCCAAGCGCGTGAAGACGGTCGGCTTCATCGGCTTCTCGGACGCCTGGGGCGACCTGATGTACAAGGCGACCGAGCACTGGGCGCAGAAGTACGGCTACAAGGTGGTCACCAACGAGCGCTACGCGCGCGCCGACACCAGCGTCACCGGCCAGGTGCTGAAGATCCTGGCGGCGAAACCCGACGCGGTGGTGGTCGGCGGCTCGGGCACCGGCGGCGCGCTGCCGCACGTGGCGCTGGTCGAGCGCGGCTACAAGGGCCAGATCTATCACAACCACGGCACCGTCAACCGCGAGTTCATCAAGGTCGGCGGCAAGAACGTCGAGGGCGCGATCGCGCCCACCGGCCCCCTGATCGTCCCCGAGGAGCTGCCGGTGGCGAACCCGGTCCGCAGCGTCTCGCTCGACTTCACCAAGAGCTACGAGAAGACCTTCGGCGCCGGCACCCGCAACGCCTTCGCGGGCTACAGCCACGACGCCGTGATGCTGGTCGGCGCCGCGATTCCCGCCGCGGTGAAGAAAGCGAAGCCGGGGACGCCCGAGTTCCGCGCCGCGCTGCGCGACGCGCTCGAGAACGTGAAGAACCTGGTCGGCACGCACGGCGTCTACAACACGACGCCGAAGGACCACAACGGCGAGGACGAGCGCGCGCGCGTGCTGGTGCGGGTCGAGGGCGGCACCTGGCGGCTGATGAAGTGAGCCGCGGCTGATCCCGCAGTAACGGACGAGGGGACGGGCAACCGTCCCCTCCTTTTTTCCGCGTGACGACCGACATTTTCCTCTGGCTCGCGCAGGACGGGCTCACCAACGGCGCCATCTACGCGCTGCTCGCGCTGGCGCTGCTGCTGGTGTTCACGGTAACGCGCGTGATCTTCGTGCCGCAGGGGGAGTTCATCACCTTCGCCGCGCTGTCGCTCGCGCTGCTCGAATCCGGCCGCGTGCCAGGCACCGTGTACATCCTTGTCTTCGGCGGCCTCGCCGCCGCGGCGATCGAGGCCGCCGCGGCGCTGCGCGCGCGCGCCTGGCGGCGCCTGCCGCGCATCGTTCTCCTCTATCTCGCGCTGCCGCTCGCCGTCGCCGCGGCGGTCTGGTGGGCGGCGCCGCGCCAGCCGGCGCAGTGGCTGCAGGTGCTGCTGGTGCTGGCGATGGTGGTGCCGCTGGGTCCGATCGTCTACCGCATCGCCTATCAGCCGCTGGCGAGCGCCTCGATCCTGGTGCTGTTCATCGTCTCGATGGCGGTGCATTACGTGCTGAGCGGCCTGTCGCTGGTGTTCTTCGGCGGCGAGGGGCTGCGCGCGCGCGCCTTCTCCGATGCGAAGTTCCGGCTCGGGGTGGTGGAGGTGACCGCGCAGAGCGTCTGGGTCGTGCTCGCGAGCGTGCTGCTGATCGTCGCGCTGTGGCTGCTCTTCGAGCGCACGGCGTACGGCAAGGCGCTGCGCGCCACCGCCATGAACCGCGTGGGCGCGCGCCTGGTGGGCATCCCGACCGCGCTCACCGGGCAGCTGAGCTTCCTGCTGGCGGCGTTCATCGGCGCCGCGTCCGGGATCCTCATCGCGCCCATCACCACGCTGTACTACGACACCGGCTTCATCATCGGGCTGAAGGGATTCGTCGGCGGCATCCTCGGCGGCATGGCGAGCTATCCGCTGGCGGCGGCGGGCGCGGTCGCGCTCGGGCTGCTGGAGTCGTTTTCCTCCTTCTGGGCGAGCGCCTTCAAGGAGGTGATCGTCTTTACGATCATCATCCCGATGCTGGTCTGGCTGTCGCTGCGCTCGCACCACATCGAGGAAGAGGAGGAGGAACAGTGACGCCGGCCGAGGGCGGACGGGCGCGCGCGCGCGTCGCGTTCTACGCCTTCCTCGCCCTTCTCGTCGCCGCGCCGCTCGCGCTGCCCGAGTTCTACGTCACGCTGATGAACTTCATCGGCCTGGCGGCGCTGGTGACGCTCGGCCTGGTGCTGCTGACGGGCATCGCCGGCCTGATGTCCTTCGGCCAGCAGGTGTTCGTGGGCCTGGGCGCCTACACCACCGCGGTGCTCGCCACGCGTTACGGAGTGTCGCCCTGGCTGGGACTGGGCGCCGGGCTCGCCCTCACCGCGCTGGTGGCGCTCGCGCTGGGCCTGATCACGGTCCGGCTCTCGGGCCACTACCTGCCGCTCAGCACCATCGCCTGGGGGATCGCGCTGTACTTCCTCTTCGGCAATCTCGAGATCCTCAACAAGCACGACGGCATCCAGGACATCCCCGCAGTCGTGCTCGCGGGCTGGAAGATCGATACCGGGCGCGAGTCCTACGTCCTCATCTGGGTCGCCACGCTCGCGGCGCTGCTCGCCGCGCGCAACCTGCTCGACTCGCGCGCCGGGCGCGCGGTGCGCGCGCTGCGCTTTCGCGCCACCATGGCCGAGAGCTTCGGCGTCGACACCGCGCGCCTGAAACTCGTGGTCTTCCTCTACGCGGCGCTGCTGGCCGCGCTCTCGGGCTGGTTGTACGCGCACTTCCTGCGCTTCGTCTCGCCCGGCGCGTTCGCCGTGCACATCGGCATCGAGTACCTGTTCATGGCGGTGGTGGGCGGCGCGAGCCAGGTCTGGGGCGCGGTGGTCGGCGCCTCGCTGCTGACGCTGCTCAAGGAGTGGCTCAAGGACATCCTGCCGAAATTCTTCGCGCAGAGCGGCAACTACGAGGTCATCGTGTTCGGACTGCTGATGCTGCCGCTCCTGCACCGCGCGCGCGACGGCCTGATGCCCCTGCTCGCGCGCCTGGGTGGAGGCGGCAGCGCGGCGCCGGCGCCGCCGGCCCCCGGCGCCGCCCGCGCGCTCCAGGCCCGCGAGCGCCCGCCCGCCGGCGTCGGGCTGCTCGACGTGAGCGCGCTCGGCAAGAACTTCGGCGGCCTCGCGGCGGTCCGCGACCTTTCCTTCGAGATGAGGTGCGGCGAGATCCTCGGCCTGATCGGCCCCAACGGCGCCGGCAAGAGCACGGTTTTCAACCTGGTGACGGGCGTGCTGCCGGCGGATGGCGGCGAGGTGCGCTTCCGCGGCGAGCGCATCGACGCGCTCGCTTCGCGCGAGATCGCGCGCCGCGGTCTCGCGCGCACCTTCCAGCACGTCAACCTCGTGGGCGCGATGTCGGTGCTGGAGAACGTCGCGATCGGCGCGCACCTGCGCGGCACGCAGGGCACCGTCGCCGCGATGTTGCGCAGGGAGCGCGGCGAGGAGCTCCGGCTCCTCGCCGAGGCGGCGCGCGCGCTCGAGCGCGTCGGGCTTGCCGCGCATCTGGCCGATGCCGCGGGCAGCCTGCCGCTCGGCCAGCAGCGGCTCGCCGAGATCGCGCGCGCGCTCGCCGCCGACCCGGTGCTGCTGCTGCTCGATGAGCCCGCCGCCGGGCTGCGCCTGCAGGAGAAGCGCGCGCTCGCCGGGCTGCTGCGCGGGCTGCGCGCCGAGGGCATGAGCATCCTGCTCGTCGAGCACGACATGGATTTCGTCATGGGTCTGGTCGACCGGCTGGTGGTCATGGACTTCGGCGAGAAGATCGCCGAGGGGCTGCCGGCGGAGATCCAGCAGAACCCGGCGGTGATCGAGGCCTACCTGGGCGGAATCGAATGAGCGCGGCCCTGGAAGTCCGCGATCTCTCGGTCGCCTACGGCAAGATCGAGGCGCTGCAGCGCGCGAGCATGCGCGTGGCCGAGGGCGCGATCGTCAGCGTGATCGGCCCGAACGGCGCCGGCAAAACGACGCTGCTCGGCGCGCTGATGGGGCTGCTGCCCTCGCGCGGCTCGATCCGCTACGCCGGCGAGCCGCTGGAGGGCGTCGAGACCGAGGCGCGCGTGGCGCGCGGCATGAGCCTGGTGGCCGAGCGCAGGGAACTGTTCGCCGGGATGACGGTCGAGGACAACCTGCTGCTGGGCGCGTTCCCGCGCCGCGGCCGCGGCGCGCCGGCGATCGCCGCCGACGCGCGGGCGGTGTACGCGCGCTTCCCGCGTCTCAAGGAGCGCGCGCGCCAGCTCGCCGGCACGCTCTCGGGCGGCGAGCGCCAGATGCTCGCGCTCGGCCGCGCGCTCATGGCGAGGCCGCGCCTGCTGCTGCTGGATGAGCCGAGCCTCGGGCTCGCGCCGCGCATCGTGCGCGAGACCTTCCGCATCATCGCCGACCTGAAGAAGACCGGCGTCTCGATGCTGCTGGTCGAGCAGAACGCGCGCGCGGCGCTGCAGGTCGCCGACTACGGCTACGTGCTCGAGACCGGCGCCATCGTCCTGGAAGGAACCGCGGCCGAGCTGGCCGGAAATCCCAGGGTCATCGAAACCTACCTGGGGCTGAGCGCCGGGGAACGCGTCCGCTGACCCGCCGGGCGCGCCCGCGCCGGGCTCAGTGGATGCCCGGCCGCGAGCCCGGGAAACTCTCCCCCGCGCCGCCCGCCGCCGCCACCTCGCGCATGTACGCGGCCACCTCGGGATTGCAGATGAGCGCGGCCGTGCTGTGCGCCGCCAGCACCACCTCCGGCGCCAGCGCCGCGGACACGGCGAATCCCTGCACATAGTCGGCCCCCGCCTGCACCAGCGCCTGGACCGTCGCCCGGTCCTCCGCCCACTCGGCGATCGACTTCATGCCGAGGTTGCGCCCGAGCTCGACGATCGCCTCGACGATCGCGATGTTGGCAGGGTGCGAGGTCATGTTGACGATGAAGCTGCCGTCGATCTTCAGCGCGTCGGCCGGCAGCTCCTTCAGGTAGGAGAACGAGGTGTAGCCCGCGCCAAAATCGTCCAGCGCCACCTTCGCGCCGAAGCCGCGCACCTGGTCGATGAAGCGCCGCGTGTTGTCCAGGTCGTGCAGTGCCACGCCTTCGGTGATCTCGATGCACAGGCGGCCGGTGGCGCGCGGCGAGGCGGCGAGCATCGCGAACGCGTCCTGAACGAAGCGCTCGTCGTTGAGCGACGCGCCCGACAGGTTCATGGTGACGAAGCGCGTCGAGGCCAGCGCCGCGTGGTGGGTCTCGAGCCAGCCGAGCGTTTCGGCGAGCACCCAGCGATCGATCACCGCGGCGCGGCCGTTGTTTTCCGCCGCCGCCACCACGCGGCCGCCCGGGATCACGGAGCCGTCCCGGTCGCGCATGCGTAGCAGCATCTCGAAATTGAGCGAGTCGTAGGGTTTCGACAGCGAAAGGATCGGCTGCATGACCAGGAACAGGCCCTCGGGCTGGTTGCTCCCGGCGATGCGCTCGACCAGGCGCAGCTCCTCCGCGCGCTCGTGGAACACCTTGGCGTCGCTCGAGAACACCACCAGGCCCTCGCCCGGGCCGGTCTTCGCCGCCCGGCAGGCACGGTCCGCGACCGCGATCGCGTCCTTGACCGGAAGATTCTCCGCCACTTCCACCAGCCCGATGGAGATCTTCACCTGGAACGCCTTGTCGCCGGTCAGGAACGGCGACTCGCTGATGGCGCCGACGATGCCGCGGCAGATGGCGGCCGCCGCCGCGATCGGCGTGCCGCCGAACACGACGATGAACTCGTCGCCGCCGATGCGTCCCAGCACCTGCCCGGCCGAGAGCAGGCCCTCGATGCGGCGGCAGACCTGCCGCAGCACGTCGTCCCCCGCCACGTGCCCGAACATGTCGTTGATCAGCTTGAAGCGGTCGAGGTCCAGGTAGGCGAGCGCCAGCTTGCGCGAATCCGCCGCCTGCGGCGCGCCGGCCTCGATGAGTTTCTCGACGCCGCGCCGGTTGAGCGCCCCGGTAAGCGGGTCGTTCTCCGCGAGATAGCGCAGCCGCTCGGTGGCGAGCACCCGCTCGGTGACGTCCTGCAGCGAGCCCTCGATTCCGCTCGCCGTGCGCGCCGCCTTCACGTGGAACCACTTCCGCCCCGCGATGCCCCGGATCTCCAGGTCGGCGCCCGCGCCACGCTCGAGGCCGTCCTGCAGCCGATCCCAGGAGCCGGCCTCGAAGCGCTCGCGCCAGAACGTGCGCGCGAGGCCGCGCGCATCCACGCCGAGCATCTGCGCCAGCGCCGGATTGACGCGCTCGAACGCGCCGTCGGCACCCATGGTGAACAGGCCGATGGGGATCGCCTCGTAGGTCGTCCTGAGCGCGGTCTGCGCATGCAGGCGCTCGATGCGCTCCTGGCGCATCTGCTCGGCGATGCCAAGCGCGGCCATCAGGCAGGAAGCAAGCGCGGCGGTGACGCTGTTGAGGATCCCGAGCAGGTTCTTCACGCCGAGCGCGACCGCGACCACCTCCGATAGCCCCCCGAGCAGCACGATGCCGAGAGATGCGCTGTACAACAGCGCCACGATCGAGCGCGTGGCAAACAGGAGGTGCAGCAGGTAGGACGCGATCACGCTCGAGCCGATCGCGACCGTGAGCCACATCACCGGCAGGAAGCTCGCGAACGGCAGAACCAGCGCCGCGGCCAGTATCGCCACGCAGGACCACTGCGCGAGACGCAGCGGCCACACGAGGCGCAAGCGCTTCAGGTCGTCGCGAAACAGCCGCGCGAAGAGCACATAGGTGAGCACGAAGTAGGCCGCGATCGTCAGCTTGCGCGCCGGCAGCATCCACTCCCCCGGAATCGCCCGTCCCAGCCACTGCGTATCCCAGCCCGCCGAGAGCGCGCCCAGCCGCAGGCTCGCCACCAGCCAGGCGGCCAGCAGCACGTACAGCCATTCGCGATTGAAGGCCGCGGTCACGAGGACGAACGCCGCCAGCACCAGCAGCCCGCCCTGCAGCAAGCCGGCGTTGCGATGGAATTCCTCGGCCGAAGCGGCGAGCTGGCCCGCGGACCAGCCGGTTGCCGTGATGCGGGCCGGTCCCGCGAAACTGCCCCGGCACAGCAGCCCCGCGGAACCCGCGAGCGCGGCGGTATTGACGGCGAAACCCGCCTTGACCTCGCGCACGAGCCCCTCGGCCGACCCCCGGTCCGCCCTGCCCAGCGGCGCGAGGGTGGTCGCGTTCCAGCACTCCAGGCGAAGCGCATGCCGCGACGGAAACTCCACGTTCGCGGTGCCCGCCGGCGGATCGAGCCGGATCCAGAACGGCGCTTCGGAGAGACGCGTGTCTACACCGCGCAGGCGCGGCCTGCCCTCCAGTTTCGCCCGGGCGCCGGCGGCATCGAGCGCGCTGCCGGGATCCTCGAGCGCGGCGACCGGCAGGGCGTCGAGTTCGCGTGCGTCATACCGGCTTTCCCAGGCCACGAGGGCGACGATCGACAACAGGCCGATGACCAGCGGAACCGCGTACACCGAGAGAAGGTGCAGCGACCTCTCGACGCCCCCATGGAGCTTCTGGCGCCAAGCACGCATCACGCCGCGCGCTGGCTGCCCTGGTGGATCAGGCCGGCGGGAACGCGCTGCGCGGCGAAATGCGGCCAGGCCGGCGCATCGGCGCCGCTCAGGTCGATGTCCGGATGGGAAATGCCGCACATGAAGTGGAACAGGGAATGACCGGTGCCTCGCCACCGTGCGTACGCGCCGTGCACGTCGAGCGCCATGATCCGATGCGGGATGCCGCCGGTGTGGTGCAGCACGATGGTACGGCCCGGGAACAGGTCGTCCATGAGCAGCGCCTCGTACTGCCGGTCCAGACCGGGCCGCGCGCCCGCGACCACCCAGGCGATGTCCCACCGCAGGCAGTGCAGGTACAGCGCCTTGATGAGCGCCGCCTTGACCATGCGCCCGGTGCGCCCGCCGGCCACCGCCAGCCGCGTCGCTTCCACCATGCGTTCGCCGCGCAGCCGCTCGGGCAGCTCGACCGAGTGCTCCACGCCGAGGGGCCGCAGGCGATTGGACTGGACGCGAATCGTGCCGATCGGCTCGCCGTCCAGCCGGGATTCCGCCAGCAGGATCATGGTGTCGCCGTCGCCGTCGTCGATTTCGGGCTCGCGCAGCTCCTGCGCCAGGCCGGGCACGTGCCTCGCGTACGCGAGGTGGCGGATCTGCACCGCCTTGTGCAGGGCCTCGTCGCCGCGCACGACGCTGATGCGGAACGGCAGCCGCTCGACGCGCGGCTGCGGCTCGGCGGCGTCCGGCGCCCGGGTCTCGCGGCGCGGCGTCGGCATGAATGCAAGGGTTTGCGGTATGGACGTGAGGTTCATGGCAGGCTCCTTCTTGGGTTTCGGCAAGCGCTGTTAGATTCTTCTGAGGCTGTACTGCGCGAGCGACACGTAGTTCTTGTCGAACGCGGTGACGCAGGCGGCGAGGTATCGTTCGAAGTCCCGGAACACGCCGTCGCCGAAGCGGCCGCGGATGCGCGGCCCGTGGCTGCGCAGCCGCTGCAGCCAGTGCTCGCAGGTGCGCAGGTAGTCCATCCGCCGCGTCTTCACCTCGACCACCTCCCAGTAGCGGTTGCAGGCTTCCATGACCTCCGCCAGGCGCACGGCGAACCCGCCCGGGAACATGGTGTAGGTGATGTGCGCCATGTCCTCGATGTCCTTGCGGTTGCGCGGCACCGCGTTGCGCAGGATCGTCTGCAGCGCGAACCAGGCGCCGGGCCGCGTCCATTCATGGGCGCGCCGGAAATAGTCGCGGTAGACGCCGATGTGCTCGCCGGCCCGGACCTGCGCGGGCGTGGCCGTATGCTCCAGCATGCAGATCGACATCAGCGCGTCGAACTTCACCGGCGGCGCGTAGTCCCGGTAATCGGTGACGCTCGCCGTGACGCGCGGCAGCCTGCGTCGCAGGATCTCGGCGTGCTGCGCCTCCGACAGGGTGATGCCGTGCACGTCGCGCACGCCGCGGTCGGCCGCCAGGTACTGCAGATTCGCCCCCCAGCCGCAGCCGATGTCCAGCACGCTCATGCCCGGCTCGATGCGCGCGTAGTCGTGCAGGATCGCCAGCTTGTTCGTCTGCGCGAGCTCCAGCGAGTCGGTGCGCCCGTGCGGCCCTTCGTCGAAGACCGCGCAGGTGTAGTTCATGCGCTCGTCGAGCCACATGCGGAAAAATTCGTTGGAAAGATCGTAGGAAACAGCGATTTGCGCTTTACTGGACATGGCGTGGCTCCCCTTGGTCCGCAGCAGGTTAATGGATGCATCCGGACAATATTTCACGTTCTGCAGGATCTGCAGGCGCAAAAACTTAATCTACAACAAGGAAAGCGTCCGGAGTATTCTGCTGCCGCAGCGCAGCAAGCGCTAGATGGGACGAATAGATAAGCGGTAGGACTCCTCCACCCGGGTCCACTCGTCGAACCCGACGACCTGCAAGTATTCCCGCAGTCCGACGCCGCTGCCCATCAGCTCGAAGCGGCCCGAGCGCATGTCTTCCAGCGCGACCTGCATGGCGCGCGTCACGCGCAGGATGAGGTCGATGCCGTAGGGCAGGATCTTGAAGCCGAGGCGGAAGTACTCCTCCGGCCGCAGGATCGGCGAGACGCCGCCCGCGAGCGGGTTGGCGACCTGCAGGTCGAACGCCTTGCCGACGCGCTCCAGCTCCTCGACCGAGCGCAGCGCCTCGATGAAGATGCAGTCGGCGCCCGCGCGCAGGTAGCGCTCAGCGCGCCGCATCGCGTCGTCCAGCCCGGTCACCGCGCGCGCGTCGGTGCGCGCGATGAGGAAGGTGTCGGGGTTCCTGCGCTCGGCCGCCGCGGCGCGGATCTTCGCCTCGTGCTCTTCCACCGGCACCACCTGCTTGCCCTCGAGGTGGCCGCAGCGCTTCGGCCAGCGCTGGTCCTCGAGGAACAGCGCGCCGACGCCCATCGCCTCGTAGCTGTTCACGGTGTGGACGGTGTTCTTCACGTCTCCGTAGCCGTCGTCCGCATCCACCAGCACCGGCAGATCGCAGGCCGCCAGGATATCGCGCACCGCGAGCGACAGCTCGCCGAAACCCTTCAGGCCGACGTCGGGCACGCCGAAGCGCGCGCCGACCACGCCGAAGCCGCCGATGAAATAGCCCGAAAACCCGGCGCGCTGGATCAGCCGCGCGGCGAGCGCGTCGTGCGCGCCGGGCAGGAGGAGCGGGCCGTCGGCGGACAGCAGGCCGCGGAAGGACACGCGCTAGGCAGTCACCGAGGGCAGGCCCGCGAGCGCCATCGCCAGCTCCGATTCGTCGTAGCGCTGGTCGCTCAGCTTGCCGGCGAAGTAATCGATGTAGGCCTGCATGTCGAAGTGGCCGTGCCCGCACAGGTTGAACAGGATCACCCGCGACTTGCCCTCGGTCTTGCAGCGCAGCGCCTCGTCGATCGCCCCCTTCACGGCGTGGTTGGCCTCGGGCGCCGGCACGATGCCCTCGGCGCGCGCGAACTGCACGCCCGCGCTGAAGCATTCGGTCTGGTGGTATGCCTTCGCCTCGATCAGGCCGAGATCGAGCGCGTGCGAGACCAGCGGCGCCATGCCGTGGTAGCGCAGGCCGCCCGCGTGGAACCCCGGCGGCGTGAAGGTCGAGCCGAGCGTGTGCATCTTGACCAGCGGCGTCAGGTGCGCGGTGTCGCCGAAATCGTAGGCGAACTTGCCGCGCGTCAGGCTCGGGCAGGCCGCCGGCTCGATGGCGACCACGCGCACCTTGCGGCCGCCGCGCAGTTGCGCGCCGATGAACGGGAAGGCGATGCCGGCGAAGTTCGAGCCGCCGCCCGTGCAACCGACGATCACGTCGGGGTAGTCGCCCGCCATCTCCAGCTGGGCGATGGCCTCCTGACCGACGATCGTCTGGTGCATCAGCACGTGGTTGAGCACCGAGCCGAGCGCGTACTTGGTGTCGTCATTCGTCGCCGCGACCTCGACCGCCTCCGAGATCGCGATGCCGAGGCTGCCCGGGTGATCCTTGTTCTTCTCCAGGATCGCGCGCCCCGAGTTGGTCTCGGTGGAGGGCGAGGGAACGCATTTCGCGCCGTAGGTTTCCATCAACGCGCGGCGGTACGGCTTCTGGTTGTAGGACACGCGCACCATGTAGACCTTGATCTCGATGCCGAACAGCGCGCCGGCGAAGGCCAGCGACGAGCCCCACTGCCCCGCGCCGGTCTCGGTGGTGATCTTCTTGATGCCGGCTTCCTTGTTGTAGAACGCCTGCGCCACGGCGGTGTTCGGCTTGTGGCTGCCCGCGGGGCTGACGCCCTCGTACTTGTAGTAGATCTTGGCCGGCGTCTGCAGGGCCTTCTCCAGCCGGCGCGCGCGGTAGAGCGGCGAGGGGCGCCACTGGCGGTAGATGTCGCGCACCGGCTCCGGGATCTCGATTTCGCGCTCGGTGCTCACCTCCTGCAGGATCAGCGACATCGGGAACAGCGGCTCGAGATCCCCCGGTCCCACCGGCTGCTTGGTGCCCGGGTGCAGCACCGGCGCGGGCGGCTTCGGCAGATCGGCCATGAGGTTGTACCAGGCCTTCGGAATGCGCGTTTCATCCAGCACGTACTTGACCGTATCGCCCATGACTCAGTCCTCCTCTATGTGAATCGGGAAAAATCGCCTCCGCCGGCCGTCGCTCAGGATCGGTAGCGGAAATTCGGGTAGCCGCCGCTGAAGCTGACCAGTTCGAGCCGGTGCTCGCCGTTGCGCGCCTGGACCTGGCGGAAGATCTCCCACGCCGCCTCGCCGTGCGCGATCCGGGCGAACACCGAGCGACCGGAAGAGCGCAGCCGGAACCAGTGCATGTCTTCGGAGGCATCGCCCCTGAAGTCCGCCGCATAGGTTTGCCCCAGCGCCAGATCCTCGTAGCGGTCGAACGGCGCCTCCTGGCCGCAGTGCGGGCAGACGGCCGCCGATTCGTCCGTCGGCTTCTCGCAGGTCCTGCAAAATCCGGTTCGCGTCATCGCTGCCGATGATCCCACAGCGGGCACAGCGACGGTTCCTTGATCTACGACAAGCATTTCGTTCTGCTGCGTCGCAGCAGGCGCGGACGTCGACGCGAACTCGACATTCCGGGATTCTCCCTTCAGCACCTTCGCCGCCCCGCGATCGCCTCGAACCGGCAGCGCGTGGCCCCGCGCGCACGGCATGCGGTCTCGCGCGCTTCGCAGGGCGTGTCAAGCACCATGCCGGCGACCGCCTGCAGCATGCCGGCGATCGGCGCGCAGACTTCGATGTCCGCGGCGCCGTAGCCGGCGGCGAACGGGCTGTCGCGCACCTCGAGTGCGAGGCGCGTGGCGCTGCGCTTACCAAATTGCCACTCGCCCCAGCCGAGCTCGGCAGCAGTCGCTTCGATTTTCGCAAGCAACACGGCGGCGTCCCTCGCGCCGGTCGCGGCGTAGCGTCGCGCGGAGTCTCCACCCGCTTCGGCGGTGGCCTGTGCGAGCGCGGCCAGCGCCTGGGTGCGCGCGCGCGCGGGCAGGCGCCGGAACATTCCCATCAGCGTGTCGGCGCGCAAGGAAAGATAGCGGGGCGCGGCCGCGCGCTTGCCGCTGCGCCCGCGCTTCACGCCGCATCCCCCGCCGCCCACTGCCGCAGCGCCTGCTTGTCGGTTTTCGACACCGAGGTCTTGGGCAGCGCCGCGACGATGCGGATGCGCGCCGGCAGCTTGTAGCGCGCGAGATTGGCGCGGCAGTGCTCGAGCAGCTCGCCGCCCTCGGCGCTCGCGCCGGGACGCAGCACGGCGTAGGCGACCGGCAGCTCGCCGCGGTAGTCGTCCTTCACGCCGACCACCGCCGCCTCGAGCACCGCGGGATGCATCACCAGCACCTCCTCCAGCTCGCGCGGGTAGACGTTGTAGCCGCCCACGATCAGCATGTCTTTCTTGCGGTCGCGGATGTACAGGGTGCCCTCGGCATCGAACTCGCCGATATCGCCGGTGTAGAGCCAGCCGCCGCGCAGCGCCTGCGCCGTCTCCTGCGGCAGGTTGCGGTAGCCGCGCATGAGCTGCGGCCCGCGCGCGCGGATCTCGCCGCGCTCGCCAGCGTCCAGCACGCGCGTACCGCTTTCGAGGTCCACGATCTCGATCTCGGTGCCGGGCACCGGCACGCCCACCGAGCCGGGCTTCACCACGCCGTGCACCGGGTTGAACGAGAGCACCGGCCCCGCCTCGGTCTGGCCGTAGCCTTCGTACACCGGCGCGCCGACCGCCTCGCGCCAGCGCTTGAGCGTCTGCTCCGGGAGCGCCGCGGCGCCGGAATAGCAGGTGTGCACCGAGCGCCAGTCGGTGCCGGCGAAGCGCGGGTGCGCAAGCAGCCCGGTGAACACCGTCGGGCTCCCCGGAAAGATGGTGATGCGCTCCTTCTCCACCGCCGCGAGCACGTCCTCGGGCGTGTAGCGTGGCAGCAGCACGAGCGTCCCGCCGCACCACGCCGCGAGAAACAGCCCCATCGCCATGCCATAGGAATGCGACACCGGCATCATGCACAGGATGCGCTCGCCCGCGCGCGTGGGCAGCAGGCCTTCGCGCTGCGCCACGTTGGTGGCGATCGCGGCATGCGCGAGGTCCACGCCCTTGGGCCGCCCCGTGGTGCCGCCGGTGTATTGCAGCAGCGCGAGGTCCTCGCGCGCGGGAAGATTCCCCGGCGCGAGCCCGTCCCCGCGCCAGGCATCGAGCAGGCGGGCGCCCGCGCCCACCGCGATGACGCGAGCCACGCCGGCGGCGCGGGCAAGGGGCGCGGCGCTCGCCTCCAGCGCGGCGTCCACGACGAGCACGCGCGGCGCCGCGTCGCGCAGAATGAGGTCCAGTTCGCGCGCGGTGTATAGCGGATTGAGCGGCACGTGCTGCGCGCCCGCGGCGAGCGCCCCGTAGGCGGCGACGCAGGCCTCGATCGAGTTGCCGAGCAGGGTGGCGACGCGCCCGCCGCGCGCGCCGAGCGACTCCAGCTCGCGCGCGAAGCCCGCGGCGCAGGACAGGGTTTCGCCGTAGCGCAGGCGCCGCCCGCCGCTGACGAGCGCTTCGGCCTGCGGCGCCGCGCCCGCCGCCTCGACGAGCAGGTGCACGACGGTCGGAACGCTGCGCTCCGGCATTCGCGCGCCCGGCTTCTCCGGGGACATGCGGGACGGCTCCGGCGCCTTCATGCGGCGGCGAGCGCCTCGCGCAGCGCCGCGGCATGCGCCTCCGGGCGCACCATGCCGAACTTCTCGCCGAGCAGCAGCTGCAGGTAGGCCACGTCCGAATTGTGCAGCTGCGGATGCAGGTAGAAGCGCGGCAGCAGGCGCGCGCCCAGCCAATGCCGCCCGGAGCGCTCGCCCTCGGCATCCGGAAAGAGCGTCAGGTTGAAGCTCCACTGGCCGAGGCGCGCGTAGGCCGCGGCGAGGCGCGCGAGGGACTGCGCGAAGGTCTCGAGGTCGGCGTCGCTGCACTCGCCGAGGGTGGCGCGCTCGGCGAGGAGCGCCTGCGCGTCGCCGAGCATGCCCACCGGGCAGAACGGCGTCCACCACGTCACGCGGCCCTGCTCGAGGACCAAGCGCTCGCCCGCCGCGCGCTCGGCATCGAGCAGCGCGCGCGGCCAGGGCACGCCGCGGCGCTCGAGAAAGCGCGTCTCCGCCTCCAGCTCGCGCCGCAGCGCGTTGCCCGGCGTGTCGGTGACCACCACCTGCATGTGCGGGTGCACCTGCGAGGCGCCCGACGGCGGCATGTAGTTCCAGGTGACGATTCCCCAGGCTTCGCGCCCCGCCATGGTCGCCGCGGCGCGCGCGATGAAGTCGCGCGCCAGCTTGAGCGAGTCAGCGATCACCGCCGCGTCGAGCGCCTGCATCGGCGCGAAGTGCGCGCGCTGCATCACCACGATCGCCGAGACGTCGTCGTAGGGAAACAGGTTCGGCACCAGCAGCGCCTCGCCGCGCGCCATGCGGCCGCCGGGGACCAGCGCATCGGGGTAGCGCGGGGTGATCGCCTCGACGCGCTCGGGGCAGAAAGGGCAGCCCGCGCGCGTGCCTTCGGCGAGCGGCGCGAGGTCGGGCACCTGGCGCGGCGGCACGGCGAAGTGGCAGATGCGCGCCGTCTCGCCGGTGAGCGGATCCTCGCGCACCTCGCTTTCGATCTCCACGAGCGCGAAGTCGCGCCGCGGGTCGTGAATGCGCGCGCTCTTGCGGCGCACGCGGTATTCGACTGCCGGCGCCGCCGCCGCGGCCCGCCCGCCGCTCCAGGCCCGGTGGCGCTCGACCTGATCGAGCAGCTCCGCGACGCCCTCGCCCGTGATCGCCACCGTGCGCACGATCGGCGGCGTCCAGTCCGTGCGCTTGCGAATCGCCAGCATCGCGCGCAGCTCCTCTTCGGCGCGCGCGGCGTGCGGCCGGTCGGCCTTGTTGACGACGAAAATGTCGGCAATCTCGAGAATGCCGGCCTTGATCGCCTGCACCTCGTCGCCCATGTCCGGCGGGCACAGCACGAGCCGCGTGCCGGCGACCTCGGCGATCTCGACCTCCGACTGGCCCGCGCCGACCGTCTCCACGATCACGGTGTCGAAACGCGCCGCCTCGAGCACCCCGATCGCCGCGCGCGCGGCGCGCGCAAGGCCCCCCAGCCTGCCGCGCGCCGCAAGCGAGCGGATGAAGACGCGCTCGTCGTGCTGGTGCTCGCTCATGCGCAGGCGGTCGCCGAGCACCGCCCCGCCGGACACGGGGCTCGACGGATCCACCGCCACGACGGCCACGCTTGCGCCCCGGCGCAGCAGTTCGCCAATGAGCGCGCTGACGAGCGTGGATTTGCCCACGCCCGCCGGCCCGGTGACGCCGAGCACGCGGGCGCCTCCCGCGCGCCCGGAGATCGCCGCGCGCACCGCCCCCGCGTCCGCCGTCTCGTTCTCGAGCGCCGAGATGGCGCGCGCGATCGCGCCGCGGTCGCGCGCGGCGATGCGCGCGGCCCAGTCCGAACCCAGGTTCATGCCCCGGTCCTCAGCGTCCCTCGGGCTTCGCGCCCGTCAGCTCGATCATGCGCCGGTAGCGCGCGATGTCGGTCTTCACCCACGTCTCCAGCTCTTCGGGCGCCCCCGGCGCTGCATCGACGCCCACGCTGGCCAGGCGCGCCGGGACTTCGGTGCCCTTCAAGGCGGCCACGATCGAGGCATTGAGGCGTTGCACCGCGGCGCGCGGTGTCGCTGCGGGTGCGAGCACGCCGTACCAGTTGAGCATCACGAATTCCGGGTAGCCCGACTCGCCGAAGGTCTGCACTTCCGGCGCGACGCTCGCGCGCGCCGGGCCGGTGACGGCGAGCGCGACGAGCTTGCCCGCCTTTGCCTGCCGGATGCCGTTGGCCGCGACGACAAAGGAGTAGCCGACCTGCCCGCCCATCACCGCCGCGAGGGCCGGCCCGCCGCCCTTGTAGGGCACGTCGATCATGTCGAGCTTCGCCATGCGCTTGAACCATTCGAAGCCGAGGTAATGCGGGCTGGAGGTGCCGAGAGAGGCGAAGGAGTGCCTGCCCGGATTGGCGCGCGCGCCCGCCACCGCTTCCTCCAGCGTCTTCACGCCCGCGCCGGGGTGCGCAACCAGCATCAGCGGCGAGGTGGACACGCGCGCGACGAAGGCGAAGTCCTTGAGCGAATCGTAGGGCAGCGCGATGCCGAAGGCGGCGTTGATCGAGTGAAAGTCGGTGGTGAGCAGCAGCGTGTGGCCATCGGCTTCCGCTCGCGCGGCAAGCTCGGTGGCGATCACCGAGTTGCCGCCGGGGCGGTTGTCCACCACCACCGGCTGACCCAGATCGCGCGACAGGTGCTCGCCGAGCGCGCGAGCGGCGACGTCGGTGCCCCCGCCCGGAGGAAACGGCACCAGGATGCGCAGCGGCTTGCTCGGAAAGGCCTGCGCCGAGGCGGCGGCGCAGGAAGCGGCGAGGACGAGGGCGAGGACGAACCGGATCATGGCATCTCCTTCATTTGCGGGGCAGGCTCGGCGCGAGCAGCATCGGACCGTGCACGGCGAGGTACAGCAGGAACGGCGCCGCCCACAGCAGCGCCGACGCGGCAAGCGCCCATTCGCCGAGGCCGTGCACCGCGTAGGCGAGGCGCACGAGCGCCGCGGCGAGCATCATGAAGAAGGCGGCTTGCATCGGCGCGGAGGCGCGCAGCGGCCGGCCGGTGTGGCGCAGCGCGACGCGCGTCATCAGCCCGATCTTCAGCATGCCGTAGGCGCCGATCGTGAAGGCGTGAATCCAGGCTTCGCGCGGCACCGCCGGCACGAGCTCGGATACCGCGCGCAGCAGGAGCGCCGCGATCAGCCACGCATAGCCCGCGTGAATGCTCCACAGGAGCGGCTCGGCCAGCGTGCGCCAGCCGCGCCAGCGCGCGAAGCGCCAGGCGTGTACCGCGGCCGCCGCGAGCGCCGCCGCGCCGGCCCAGGACGCACCCGAGAGATCCGCCCAGGCGAACACCGCCATCGCGACCGCCGTCGCGAATTCGAGCGGCAGGAGGATCGCCGCGGCGCGCTCGCCACGCGCGTGCAGCCAGCGGCGCGTGAACGCGGGCACGAACAGTCCGCCGTACAGCGTGAACAGGAATGCGAGCGCGTGCACGCCGAGCATGAGCGCCCAGCGCGCATCGGCTTCGGCGCCGCGCGCGAGCGCGAGGTGAAACGCGACGTTCGCCCCCGCGAACGCCGCGAGCGGCGGTAGTGTCCACCAGAACAAGCGCCGCCGCGCCCGCCGCAACGTCGTGAAGAGCAGCAGCGCGAGCGCCGGGAAGAGCAGGCAGTCGGCCAGCGCAGAGATCGGCGCGCCGAGCCACGGCAGTCCAAGCACCGCCGCGCGGCCCGCCAGCCAGATCGCCGCGAGGAGCACGAGCTTGCCGCGCGCCAGCTCGGCGGCGCCCGACCAGCTCGGCAGCGCGGTGAGCAGCACCCCGCACACCAGCGCCCCGGCGAAACCGAACAGCAGCTCGTGCGCGTGCAGCAGCGGCGAGGGCAGGCCCGCAGCGGGGAGCATCCATCCGCCCAGGCGCGCGCCATACCAGTACGCGATGAGCAGCGGCCCGTAGGCGGCCGCCGCGAGGAAGAACGGCCGGAAGCCGCTCGACCAGACCGCGGCGCCGCGGCTCAACGCGGAATGACGCCCGCGGACGCGAGCGCGCGGCATTCCGCATCGGTAAACCCCGCCTCGCGCAGCACCGGCTGCGTGTGCTCGCCGTACTTGGGCGGAAAGCGGAACTCGCGCGCAGCGCCGGGCAGGTCCACGGCCATCGGCTGCATGCGCACGCGCTTGCCGCCGGGCATCACGGTCGCGGTGAGGCGGCTGCGCAGCGCTTCCAACTCGCGCACCGACTGCACGCCGTTGATGCGAGCGTGCGGGATGGTCGCCGCGCGCAGGTCCGCCATCGCCTCCTCCAGCGAGAGCTTCGCTGTGAGCGCGGCGATGTCGCGCTGCAGCTGCGCGCGACCGCGGATGCGGCCTTCGTTGGTCCCGCGCTCCTCGGTGGCGAGCGAGGCAAAGCGCGGCAGCGCGGTGAGGCGCTGCCACTGCACATCGCTGCCGATCGCCATGTAGAAGAAGCCGTCGCGCGCCGGGTAGACGTTGGTCGGCACGAACTTGCGGTGCTCGTTGCCCGCGCGCGTGATCTCCCAGGGCTCGCAGTCAAAATCCACCAGCGGCAGCGTGGTGATGAGCCAGGAGGCGGCCGCCTGCAGCATGGAAACGTGGATCTCGCGGCCGCGGCCGGTTTCGGCGCGCTCGGCGAGCGCGAGCATCACGTTGGCGTACACCTCGTCGCCGGCCTTCAGGTCGATCACCGGCACGCCGCACAGCACCGGCGTGCCGTTCGGGTCGCCCGTCAGCTCGACGTAGCCCGCCATCGCCTGCATCACCGGGTCGTAGCCCGGCGCCTCGGGGTACTCGGGCCCGAGCGCCGAGATGCCCGCCCAGATGAGGTCTGGCTTCACCGCCGAGAGCGTGGCGTAGTCGATGCCGAGCGGCGCGTAGCGTTCGGGAATCGTATTGCAGCAGAACACATCCGCGTTCAATTCACGAATGATCCTCTTCAGGACCTCGCGGCCCTCGACGCTCTTGAGGTTGAGCGCGATCGCTTCCTTGCCGACGTTGGGCGCGATGTAGTAGCTGCGCCGGTCGTCGTCCGCGACGCGGCTGCCGATGTAGCGGTTCGGGTCGCCCGGCAAGCCCTTTCCCGAGCCCAGCGCCTCGATGCGGATCACGCGCCAGCCGAGCTGCACGAAGCGCAGCGTGGCGTACGGCATGGAGAGCGCCTGCTCGAGGCTGAGGACGGTGCGCTTCTTCAAGCCGCCGCGCTCCAGGCCGGCGCCTTTGCCGCGCCGTGCAGCGCGCGGTAGACGTTCTCGGGCGTGAACGGCAGCGCGGTGATGCGCGTGCCGGTGGCGTTGTAGATCGCGTTGGCCACCGCCGCGGCGATGCAGATCGCCGGCGCCTCGCCCACGCCCTTCGCGCCCTGCGGCCCCTCGCCGTCCAGCGTCTCGATGAAGCTCACGTCCATCTCCGGGATCTCGGGCGCGGTCACCAGCTTGTAGTCGCGGAAGTTGGGGTTCTTCACCACGCCGCCCTCGACCATCAGGTCCTCGGTGAGCGCGTAGCCCTGCCCCATGACGATGCCGCCCTCGATCTGACCTTCGATCCCGAGGCGGTTGAGCACTCGCCCCACGTCGTGCGCGCCGGTGACCTTCAGCAGGCGCACGATGCCGGTCTGCGTGTCCACCTCGATCTCGCAGACCTGCGTCGCCCAGGCATACGCCGCCGACACGTCGCCCTTGAACCCCTTGTCCTGGTGCTTGCTCGGCGGCTCGTAGTAGAAGGTGGTCATCACCAGTTCCGCGCGGTCGGAAAAGTGCAGCCCGCGCAGGAACTTGCCCAGCTCGAAGAGCTTTTCCTTCCCGGAACGGACGATGTATCCGCTTTGCAGGGAAAGCTCGTTCTCCGGCACCCCGGCTTTCGCAGCGGCGGCGGCAAGGATTTTCGCCTTGGCCTTCTTCGCCGCGCCGATCGCCGAGTTGCCGGCGATGAAGGTGGTGCGCGAGGCGTGCACGCCCACGTCCCAGGGCGTGATGTCGGTGTCGTTGTTGACCACCGTCACCGCCGAGAGCGGCAGCCCCAGCTCCTCGCACACCAGCTGCGAGAGCACGGTCTCCGAGCCCTGGCCGATTTCGGAGGCGCCGGTCATCAGCGTGACGTGCGCGAAGTCGTCGATCTTGAGGATCGTGCCGCAGCCGTCGGAGGGGTAGATCTTGGCGCCGCCGCCTACATGCAGCATCGAGGCGATGCCCACGCCGCGCTTCACCGGGTTCGGGTCCTTCCAGCGCGCTCGGTTCTCGGCCTGCTTCCTGAGGAACTCCGAGCGCGCGGCCGCCGTGGCGAGGCAATCCTTGAAGCCGCAGCTCTTGAAGTGCATGCCCTGCGGGGTGACCTCGCCCGGGTCCTGCGCGTTCTTCAGCCGGAAGGCGAGCCCGTCCATGCCGACGGCTTCGGCGAGCTTGTCCATATGCGCCTCCACCGCGAAGGTCGCCTGCAGGTTGCCGTAGCCGCGGAAGGAGCCCGCATAGGGGTTGTTGGTGTACACCGCGCGCGTCAGGTACTGGCAGTGCGGCACGCGGTAGAGGGACGAGATCGTCTGCATCATGACGAACGGCGTGGTCGCGCCCCAGGAGGTGTAGGCGCCGTTGTCGTGCACCGTCTCCACCGTGCGGAAGGTGAGCGCGCCGTCCTTGCGGCAGCCCGAACGCAGCTTGAGCAGCACCGGCTGGCGCGTGGGCGAGGCGAGGAACTCCTCCTCGCGCGTAAACACCATCTTCACCGGGCGCCGCGTGATCTTCGCGAGGAAAATGACGATCGGCTCGAACGGGTAGATGTCGAGCTTGGAGCCGAAGCCGCCGCCGATCGGCGGCTGGATGATGCGGATGCGCGCCGGGTCGATGCCGAGCAGCTCGGCAAACTCGCGCTTGTGCAGGAACGGCACCTGGGTGTTGGAGTACAGCAGCAGGTTGCCGTTCGGATCGAACTCGGCGATCACGCCCGAGATGCCCATGCAGCAATGCGTCACGTAGTGCAGCTTGAAGACGTCCTCGACCACGAAGTCGGACTCGGCCTCGCCCTTTGCGACGTCGCCCTGCGCGTATTCGAAGGTCATGGCGATGTTGTCGGGCTTGCCGGCGAATGCGACCGGCGCGCCGGCGGACTTCAGGTGCGGGCTCGAATCGGCGCCGTGCGGCTCGGGGTGGATGAGCGGCGCGCCGGGCGCAAGGGCCTGGTCGGGCGTGGCGACCACCGGCAGCGGCTCGTACTGCACGCGGATCAGCCTGAGCGCGGTCTCGGCGATCTCCTCGGAGTCGGCGGCGACCGCCGCCACCTCGTCGCGCAGGCTCCTCACGCGGTCGGTCTTGAGCGGCAGGTGATCCTTGGCGACGCCGATCGGCCGCTGCCAGGGCACATCCGCCGCCGTGATCACGGCGTGCACGCCAGCCAGCGCCTTCGCCGCGCTGGTGTCGATCGAGACGATGCGCGCATGCACCTGTGCTGAGCGCAGGATTTTCGCGTGCAGCGCGCCGGGCACCTCCAGGTCGTGGATGTAGCGCGTCTTGCCGCTCGCCTTGTCGGGCGCGTCCAGCTTCGGGATGCGTTTGCCGATCAGGGTCTCACTCATGGGATTTTTCCGTAGCGGCGGTTGCAATGGCGTCGATGATCTTGCGGTAGCCCGTGCAGCGGCAGAGATTCCCCTCGATGCCGCGCCGGATCTCGGTCTCGGTCGCGCAAGGCTGGCGCTCGATCAGGCTGCTCGCCTGCACCATCAGCCCCGGCGTGCAAAAACCGCACTGCACCGCCCCGTTGGCGACGAACGCGTCGCGCAGGCGCTCGCCGCGCGGCGTGGTCGCCACGCCCTCGATGGTGACCAGCTCGCGCCCGTCGCAGTCGGCGGCGAACAGCAGGCAGGAATTCATGCTGCGGCCGTCCACCAGGATCGTGCAGGCGCCGCATTCGCCCTCGCCGCAGCCGTACTTGGTGCCGGTCAGGCCGAGCTTGTCGCGCAGCATTTCCAGCGCGCTCATGCCGGCGGGCACGTTGAGTTCCCGCTTCACCCCGTTCAGGGTGAAGGCGATGTCACATCCTGCAGGCATGGTCGATCACCCTCTTCAGCATGTTGCGGACCAGCTCGCGCCGGTACCAGTCGGAGGCGCGCAGGTCGGAAATCGGCCGGATTTCGCCGAGCGCCGCGCTCGCCGCTGCTTCGAGCGCAGGCTCATCGGGCGCGCGGCCTTCGAGCGCGGCTTCGGCGCGCGGCGCGCGGATCGGCGTGGGCGCCACCGCGCCGAAGGCGACGCGCACGTCGCGCAGCGCCTTGCCTTCGCGCCGCGCGACGAAGGCGATGGCGATGGCGGAGATGTCCAGGCCGGGGCGCGTGCCGTGCTTGTAGAACCCGCCCACGGACTCCCTTGGCGGCAGCGGCACTTCGGCCGCGGCGAGCAACTCGGCGCCCGTGCGCACCGTGCGCCCGGGCCCGGTGAAGAATTCGGCGAGCGGCACGCGCCGCTCCTGCAGCTTGCCGTTCGGCTTCGACACGAGGACCGCGCGCGCATCGAGCGCGAGCAGCGGCACGAGCGTGTCGCCCGCCGGCGAGGCGTTGCACAGGTTGCCGCCCACGGTGGCGGCATTGCGGATCTGGTCGCTCGCGAAATGGTCGCAGGCCTGCCACAGCACGTTCAGCCGCTCGCGCACCAGCGCGCTCTCCAGCAGCTCGCTGATGGTGACGAGCGCGCCGAGACGCACCGTGCCGCCCTCCTCGCAGATGCCGCGCAGCTCGGGCACGCGGCGCAGGCTCATCAGCACCGGCTGGAGCTTCAACTTGCCGATGCGCGACTGCGGCATCACGTCGGTGCCGCCGGCGAGCACCGTGACGTTGCCCTCGCGCAGGATCCCGGCGGCTTCGTCCAGCGATTGCGGGGCGCGATAGGTCTCGAGGACGCTCATCTCAGAACCTGACCGGCTCGCGGAAGCGGCCGAATTCGCCCACCAGCACGTTCGTAATCTCGCCCACGCTCGCGTAGGCTTTCACCGCCTGCAGGATCGCGGGCATCAGGTTCGCACCGGAGCGGGCATCGGTTTCGACGCGCGCGAGTGCGGCGCGAACTTTCTCTTTGTCTCTTTCATTGCGAACCCGGGCCAGGGCGGCGCACTGGGCGCGCGCGTCCTCCTCCTTGTAAGGATGGAATTCCATGTCCGGCGTCTTATCCTCGGTCCGGTAGCAGTTCACGCCCACCTTGCGGAAGGCGCCCTCCTCGATCGCGCGCTGGCGCTGGTAGGCCTGCGCCGAGACCTTCGCCTGGATCGCCCCTTCGGCGACCAGCTTGACGATGCCGCCCTGCTCGTCCACCTCCGCCATGATGCGCTCCATTCTCTCGCGCATCTGGCTGGTGAGCGTCTCGATGTAGTACGAGCCGCCCATCGGGTCCACGGTGTCGCCCAGACCCATCTCCTCGATGAGCAGCTGCATGGTGCGCAGCGAAACCCGCTGCGCGTATTCCGAGGGGATGGTGTAGGCCTCGTCGTAGCAGCACAGCGCCATGGTCTGCGTGCCGGCGAGCGCGCAGATGAGCGCGTAGTAGGCGCCGCGCACGATGTTGATCTCCGGCTGCTCGAAGGTGAGCCCGCCGCCGCCGCCGCCCGCGATCATGCGCAGCCACATCGAGCCGGGCTTGGTGGCGCCGTACTGCTCCTTCATGATCTTCGCCCACAGGCTGCGGCCGGCGCGGAACTTGGCCACCTGCTCGAAGATGCTGCCGAAGCAGTTGAAATTGAACGACAGCCGCCCGGCGAACTCGTCCACCGGCAGGCCGCGCCGGATCACCTCGTCCGCGTAGGCCCTGGCGATGCAGAACGCGTAGGCCATCTCCTGCGCGGGGTCGGCGCCCGACTCGCGGATGTGATAACCGCACACCGACACCGGGCTGTATTTCGGCGCGTGCTTCGCGCAGTACTCGATGGTGTCGCCCACCAGGCGGATCGAGGGCGCGACCGGGTAGACCCAGGTGCCGCGGCCGACGAACTCCTTGAGGATGTCGTTCTGCGCGGTGCCGCGCAGCTTGGCGAGGTCGTAGCCGCGCTTTTCCGCCATGGCGAGGTACATCGCGATCAGGATCGCCGCCGCGCCGTTGATGGTGAGCGAAACGGTGATCTTCTCGAGGTCGACGCCCGCAAACGCGGTCTCGAAGTCGCGCAGCGTGTCCACCGCCATGCCCACGCGCCCGACCTCGCCCTCGGCCTGCGGGTCGTCGGAATCCATGCCGCACTGCGTGGGCAGGTCGAAGGCGACATTCAGGCCGGTCTGGCCGTTGGCGATCAGGTAATGGAAGCGCTGGTTGGTGTCGGCCGGGTTGCCGAAACCGGTGTACTGCCGCATGGTGAACGGCTGCTTGCGGTACATCTGCGGATGAATGCCGCGCGTGAAGGGGTACTGGCCCGGCAGCCCAATCATCTGCGCGCCGCCGCTCGCCGCGACATCCTCCGCCGTGTACAGCGGCTTGATGGCGATGCCCGACTCGTTCACCACGGGCCGCAATTCCTTCTCTGGCAGATCCTTGGGTTTCATGGCGTGTTTGCCTGGATGTAGGTGACGATGGCCTCGAGCCGCGAACTCGAGGGGAAGATGCCCTTGAAGCCGAGCGCGCGCAACTCCGCATGGTCCTGCGCCGGCAGGTTGCCGCCGATCACCCACAGCTTGTCGGCGAGGCCCGCCTGCTCGAGCAGCGGCTTCAGCTTCCGGCAGATCGGCAGGTGCGATCCCGCCATCGAGGAGAGCGCGATCACGTCCGCGTCCTCGTCCTGCGCGATGCGCGCGATCGCCTCCGGCGTCTGGCGCAGCCCCGTGTAGATCACCTCCATGCCCGCGTCCATCAGCGCGCGCGCCACCACCTTCGCGCCCTGGTCGTGGCCGTCGAGACCCGGCTTGGCGAGGACGACCTTTATATTTTTCATCTGGAGAGCTCTTTGGCGATGATGAGCTTGAGGATTTCGCTCGTGCCGCCGCCGATCAGCGTGAAGCGCACGTCGCGCAGGTACCGTTGCACCGGGTATTCCATGGCGTAGCCGTACGAGGCGAGCACGCGCGCAGCCTGGTCGGCGACGCGCGCCGCGGTTTCGCTCGCGAAGAGCTTGGCCATCGCCGCCTCCTTGTGGTGGGGCTTGCCGGCATCGCGCAGCCAGGCGGCGCGGTAGACAAGCGTCGCCGCCGCTTCCAGCTCGGTCGCCATCTCGGCGAGCTTCAGCTGGATCGCCTGGTAGCGGTTGATCGGCTTGCCAAACTGCTTGCGCTCGGAGGCGTAGCGCACCGCGGCGTCCAGCGCGGCGCGCGCCTGGCCGACCGCCATGGCGCCGGTGATGATGCGGATTTCGGCGAGCGTCTTGCGCAGATGCCCCTCGCCGTCGCCCTCCTCCTTCGAGAGCCGATGGCTATCCGGCACGAAGCACTCATCGAACGCCAGCTCCGAGGTAGGCAGCGCCCAGACGCCCATCTTCTCGATCGCGCGGCCAAGCTTGAGGCCCTCGAAGCCGCGCTCGACGAGGAAGATGGTGAGCTTCTTCTCCTCGCCCGCCTTCGCGAACACCGTGAAGAAGTCGGCCACCGGGGCGGAGGTTACCCAGATCTTCTGCCCGCTAAGGCGGTAGCCGCCCTCAACCTTGCGCGCGCGCGTGGCGATGCCTGCGAGGTCGCTGCCGGCGTCGGGCTCGGTCATGCAGATGGCGCCGATCTTCTCGCCGCGCAGCGCGGGCTTGAGCAGGCGCTCGACGATGTCGGCGTTGCCGAGCAGGTGCAGGAACTTGGTGCCCATCAGCGACTGCATCGCGGCGCAGCCGGCGAGCGACATCGAGCCGCGCGCGATCTCCTCCAGCGCGAGGCAGAATTCCGAGAGCTGCATGCCGCTGCCGCCGATCTCCTCGGGGTAGCGCATGCCGAAGAAACCCAGCGCCGCCAGCTCGCCGAACAGCTCATGCGGAAAGGCGTGCGCCTCGTCCAGCGCCGCCGCCCGCGGCGCGATGCGTTCGTCGCTGAAGCGAGCGAACGTGTCGCGCACCTGCCGCTGCTCGGCGCTGGGCTCGAAGTTCATGCCCGCAACTCATCCCATTTATAGTCGATCAGCTCCAGCAGCACGCCGTTGACCGCCTTCGGATGCACGAAAGCGAACTCGCAGTCGCGGAACTTGCGCGCCCCGCCGATGAACGGGTATTTCTTGCCCTGCAGCTCGTTCATCGCCGCACGCGTGTTGTCGACGTTGAGCGAGATGAGCATGATGCCCTCGCCGCGCTTCTCGATGAACTTCGCCACCTCGCCGTCGGGGGTGAGCGACTCCATCAGCTCGAAGCCCACGCCGCCCAGCCAGTAGCGCGCGACGCGGATCTTCTCCGGCTCGTCCACGTAGGCGTCATCCGGCGCGTCCTTGCCGAGGATCGGCTGCCAGATTTTCTTCGCCGCCTCCAGGTCCTTCACCGCGATGCAGATGTGATCCAGCTTGTTGACTTTCATCGTTTCTCCTTGTGTTTGACCTGCGAAATCGCCGCCCGCACCGCGTCCTTCTGCACCTTGCCGAGCGCGCTGCGCGGCAGCTGCGCCAGGAACCTCACTTCGCGCGGGTGCTTGTAGCGCGCGATGCGGCCCTGGAAGAGCGCGAGCGCCTCGGCTTCCGTCATGCGCGCCCCGGGCTTGAGCACCACGGCGGCCACCACCTCCTCGCCCCAGCGCGGCTCGGGCCGGCCCACCACGCAGGCCTCGGCCACGGCGGGCGAATCGGCCAGCACGCTCTCCACTTCGGCCGGGTAGATGTTCTCGCCGCCGGAGATGATCAGGTCCTTCCTGCGCGCGACCACGTACAGGTGGCCTTCCTCGTCGAAATGCCCGAGGTCGCCCGAGTGATACCAGCCGTCGCGGAACGCCTGCCGGCTTTCCTGCGGCGAATTCCAGTAGCCGGTGGCGACGTTGGGCCCGCGCACCACGATCTCGCCATCGGCGCCGGCGGGCAATTCCCCGCCATCGTCGCCGAGCACCCTGACCTCGCAGTGCAGGGCCGGGACGCCCCCCGAGCCCGCCTTGCGCAGCGCATCGGCGGCGCGCACGTAGGTGGCGATGGGGCAGGTTTCGGTCGAGCCGTAGACCTGGATCACCGGCACCCCGCGCGCACAGACCTTGCGCACGAACGCTTCCGGCACGATGGTCGACCCGGTGCTGATCGTCCGCAGGCTCGAGAGATCCGCGCTCGCCCAGCGCGGCAGCGCCATCATCGCCTCGAGCTGCGCCGGCACCAGCACCGTGAGCGTGATGCGCTCGCGCTCGATCGCATCGAGCGCCGCTTGCGGATCGAACTTGGCGTGCAGCGTGACGGATGCGCCGGCGTGCAGCGCGGGCGTGGTCTGGATGTTCATGCCGCCCACGTGGAACAGCGGCAGCGTCGTCAGGATGCGGTCGGCGCTCGTGAGATCGTGCATGTGGCTGCTGTTGACCGCGTTCCAGGCGAGCGCGCGCTGCGTGAGCACCACGCCCTTGGGCGCGCCCGTCGAGCCCGAGGTGTAGCACAGCAGCAGCGGCGAATCTTCATTGCCTTCGCGCGGCGCTTCGCCCTCCGCGCCGCCCTCGAGCGCCTCTGGATCGAGGCCCGCGAGCACGCCGGCAAAGCCCTTCTCGACCAGCACCACCCTGGGCGCGCAGTCGGCCGCCACGCGCGCGATCTCGGGCGGCGCAAGCCGCCAGTTGAGCGGCGCCAGCATCGCCCCCAGCCGCGCGCAGGCGAAGAGCAGCACCAGCACCGCCGGGTGGTTGAGCCCCAGCCAGGCCACCGCGTCGCCGCGCTTGACGCCGAGCCGCGCGAGCGCCGCGGCCGCGCGCCGCACGCGCACGGCAAGCTCGGCGTAGGAGATCGCCTCCCCCTCGAACCGGATCGCGCAATCGCCCGGCGCGAAACGCGCGTGCCGCTCGATCCAGTGCGAGAGATCCACGCGCCTCGTCCCGATCAGCCAGCCGAGACCTCGAGCACCACGGCCATCGCGGTGTCGCCGGCGGCGCAGCCGGTGAACAGCCCGCGGCCGCCGCCGCGCTGCGCCAGTTCCTCGATCAGCTCGATGACGCCGCGGGTGCCCATCGGCGCCTGCGGATGGCCCCACACGAGCGAGCAGCCGTAGTTGTTCATCCGGCCGATATCGGCGCCGGTGGTGCGCGAAAACAGGATGTCGTTCACCGCGAACGGGTTGTGCGTCTTGATCGCGTCCATGCGCTTCACGTCGAGGCCGGCCTGGGCGAGCGCCTGCTGCGCCGCCGGGATCGGCGCCTCCGGCATGTGGGCGAGCGCCGCGCGCGACTGGCCGAAGCCGAGCAGGCGGATGCGGATCTTCGGGTCGCGCGACAGCTCCTTCGCGCGCTCGGGTGAGGCGAGCACGATGGCGGCGCTGCCGTCGGCCGGGTGGGTCTGCGCGCCGTAGGTGACCGTGCCGCCCGGCACCACGGGCTTGAGCTTGGCGAGCCCCTCGGCGGTGGAGAAATTGATGCCCTCGTCGCCCGCGAGCGTGACCGCGGTCTTGCGGTAGGCCGGGTCGGGCACTTCGAACGGCAGCGTCATGAAGCGCTTCAGGAACGCGGACTCGTTCGCGAGCGCCTCGCGGTACTGCGCCTCGCGGCGCAGGACCACCTCGTGCTGCTCGGCGGTGCCGATGGCGTGCTTCTTCGCCACGTTCTCGGCGGTGGCGACCATCGCGTGCGGCCCGAGCGGGTCGCAGTTGAAGTTGTCCATCACCCAGTCCTCGTGCGCGCCGGTGCCGCCGGGGCCGCGCGGATTGGGGTAGTACAGGTGCGGGCCGTTCGAGGTGCGGTCGCAGGTCACGGTAAGCGACACGTTCGACAGTCCGCTCTCGACCTCCTGCGCGCCGGCGAGCAGCACGCGCACGCCCGTGGCGCAGGCCTGCATCAGCGTGGGGCCGCCGATGTGTCCCGCGCCCGCCATGCCGGCGAGCCAGGGCAGGCCGTAGAACGAATGCTTCTGCGGCACGCTGAAGCCGAGCACGCCGTGGTCGAAAACCTGCGCCGGGATCTTGCGCCGCGCCAGCTCGCGCTTCGTCACGTGCGCGGCGAACTCCACCGCGTTCAGGTTCGCGAACGCGCCCTGCCAGCGCGCGAACGGCGTGCTCCAGTAGCAGCCGTAGGGAATTTCCGCCCGGTAGGCCATCAGCTCTTCTCCGTCTTCTGTAGAAGGATCCGTTTCGCATTGTCGAGGTGCCCGCGCATCGCCTGCGCGGCCGCCTCGCCGTCGCCCGCCGCGAGCGCCGCGCCGAGCTGCCTCAGCCCCTTCAGCACGACCGCGCGCACCGCCGCCTCGTCCAGCGTGAAGGCGCGCAGGTAACGCACATGATCGGCGTAGAGGTGGATCGCGCGCACCAGGCGCTTGTTCGGCACAAGGTCGGTCCACGCATCCCGGTAGCGGTAGTTCGCCTCCATGAACGCCGCGCCGTCGCCCTCTTCGTGCGCCGCCGCCATGTCCTCCAGCGCCTTGCGCAGCGGCGCGAGCGCCTTGCGCTCGGGTTTGCTCGAGGCGGCGAGCCGCAGGGCCTCGGGCTCGAGCAGAAAGCGCAGCGCGTAGATGTCCTCGATGTCG
>JADLES010000174.1 GCA_020845995.1 Burkholderiales bacterium
GGCGGCAGGCCGAGGCGCGGGTCGCCGCGCGCCGCGCCGCTGCGGATCGGCTCATCCGCCCCGCCGCGCAGCCGATGCTGCCAGCGGCCGGTCATCAGCGCGAAACGCGTCGGCGAGCAGACCGAGGAGTTGGCGTAGCCCTGCGTGAAGCGCAGCCCGCCGCGCGCCATGCGGTCAAGGTTCGGCGAGCAGGACGGGCGGGCGCGGCCACCGTAGCAGCCGAGGTCGGCGTAGCCGAGGTCGTCGGCGAGGATGAAGACGAAGTTCGGGCGCAAGCTACTTGCTGGCGTGCTGGCGCTCGAAGGTCGAAATGGCGCGCTTCAGATCGGCCCGCTCCGCGCAGCCCGGCTTGCACAGGCCGTCCAGTTCGGCCAGCAGTTCCTTCGCCTTGGCGACGTTGCCGCTCATGAGGTAGGCCTCGCCCAGGTACTCGCGCGCGGCAAGATGCCGCGGATCGATGCGCAGCGCCTCGTTGTAGTGGCGGAAGACCAGATCCATGTCCGGGCGCGGGCCCTTGCGCAGCGAATAGGCGTAGAGATTGTGCAGGTCGGCGTCGCGCGGCTCGCGCGCCACCGCATCGCGCAGGATGGCCTGCGCAAGCGTCCAGTCCTGCCGGGCGATCGCGGCGCGGGCCTGCTCGATCGGCTGCCGGGCGATCGCATCCTTCTTCTCCGGCTCCTTCGGGTCGGGCTTGGGCGTATCCATCGCCCAGGAGGGGGTACTCGCCAGCAGCGCTATGACGAGGACATGGACGGGTCCCAGCTTCATCGGTTGCTCCTGTCGGGTTTGCGAGCCGCTACGGTAGCATGCGCCGGCCGCGGCGGCATGGCGGGCGCACGAGCTAGGCGCCGGCGAGATTGTTCGCCGCCGTATCGGTGTCCACCGGCCGGCCGGTGAGAAAGCCCTGCAGGTAGTCGCAGCCGCAGGCCTTGAGCGCGTCGCGCTGCGCCTCGGATTCGACGCCCACCGCCGTGACCTTCAACTCGAGCGCGTGCGCGAGCCCGACGATGCCCGCGATGATCGCCCGGCCCCGCCCGCCCGCCTCGGCGACCAGCGCCCGGTCGAGTTTCAGCTTGCCCACCGGCAGTTCGTGCAGCCCGACCAGGCTCGAATAGGCGGCGCCGAAGCCGTCGATCGCGACCGCCACGCCCAGCTCGCGCAGCCGCCGCAGCGCGGCGAGCGCGGCATCCACGTTCTGCATGATGGCGCCCTCGGACACCTCCAGTTCGAGCAGCTTGGGCGCGAGTCCGGTTTCCTTGAGCACACGCGCCACGGTCTCGGCCAGCTTCGGATCATGGAACTGGCGCGCCGAGAGGTTGACGCTCACCGGCAGGCCACCCTCGACGGAGGCCGGAGCGGCCCCCCCGGCGCCGAAGGCGACGGTCCATCGACAGGCTTCGGCGAGCAGCCACTCGCCCATGCGCTGGATGAGGCCGGTGTCCTCGGCAAGCGCGAGGAATTCGGCGGGCTCGACCAGGCCGCGCGCCGGGTGCTGCCAGCGCAGCAGCGCCTCGTGGCCGGCGACACGGCCGCTCGCGGCCTCGTGCACCGGCTGCACCCAGACGCGCAGCTCGGCGTTCAGCACTGCCTTGCGCAAGTCCGCCTCCAGCGCGAGCCGGCGCGAGGCGGCGAGGTTCATCTGCTCGGTGAAGAACTGGTAGCCGGCGCGCCCGGTCTCCTTGGCGTGGTACATGGCCGCATCGGCATTGCGGATCAGGCTTTCGGCGTCGCGCCCGTCGTCCGGGAAGACGCTGATGCCGATCGAGGCGGTGAAGTTCAGCTCGCGTTCCTCGACGCGGCAGGGCTGCGCCACCGCTTCCAGGATCTTGGCGGCGACGTTGGCCGCGTCCGAGGCGCGCTTGACCTCCGGCAGCACCACCACGAACTCGTCGCCGCCGATGCGGCAGATCGTGTCCACCTCGCGCAACTGCCGTTCGAGGCGCTGGGCCACTTCCTTCAGCACCAAGTCGCCGGCGGCGTGGCCGAGCGAGTCGTTGATCGCCTTGAAGCGGTCCAGATCGACGAACATGACCGCGGTCTGCTTGCTGTTGCGCTGACTCGCGGCGAGCGCCTGCGTGAGCCGGTCCTCCAGCAGCCGCCGGTTGGGCAGCCCGGTGAGCGGGTCGTGGTCGGCGAGGTGCTGCGCGCGCGACTCGGCCTGGCGCCGGTCGGCGATCTCCGCCTGCAGCCGCTCGTTGGCGGCCTGCAGCTCGGTGGTGCGCTCCGCGACCGCGCGCTCCAGGCGCTCGCGCGAGGCCTCGGCTGCGTCGCGCGAGGCTTCCAGGGACTCGCGCACCGCGTGCTCGGCGCTGACATCGTCGAAGATGGTGATCGCGCCTTCCTCGGGGCGGGCCGGGTCGATCGCCTTGGCGACCAGCTTGCACCAGAATTCGCTGCCGTCCTTGCGCTTGAGCCTGTGCTCTTCCGCGAACGTCTCGCCAGCGGCGAGCGTCGCGTAGACCCGGTTCACGTTCGACTCGTACGCCGCGCCGCTAGCGAACAGGATCTCGCTTTGCTTGCCGAGCAGCTCGCCCTTCGCGTAGCCGAACATCTGCTCCAGGCGCGAGTTGCAGCGGTGCAGCAGGCGGTTGCGGGCGAACGCGATGCCGACGGTGGCGTTGTCCAGGATCAGCCGCTGCTCCTCGGCCAGGCGCCGGATCTCGTCGTCGGCGCTCTTGCGGGCGGTGATGTCCTCGAACATCCACACGTAGCCCCTGGCGAGGTTGCCGGGCTCGATCGCGCGGCCGGTGCGCCGGCACCAGAACCCGGAGCCGTCCTTGCGCCGCAGCCACTGCTCGAAATCGGGCGTGGCGCCCGCATCGAGCTGCGCGACGGTGCGGCCGCTCGCCGCGTAGTCCTCGTCGGTGAAGTAGTACCGTCGCGTCGGCATGCCGTTCGCTTCGCCACGGTCGAAGCCGAACAGCTCCTCGAAGCGGCGGTTGCAGCGCACCACGGTGCGCTCGCGCAGGAAGGCGATGCCGATCACCGCGTTGTTGACGATCACCTGCTGTTCGGCGAGCACGCGCTGCAGATCTTCCTCCGCGCGCTTTCTCTCGGTGATGTCCTCGTCCATCCACACCGAGCCCAGGCCCGGGTCGGCGGGATCCACCGCGCGGCCGGTGACGCGCGACCAGTAGGTGCTGCCGTCCTTGCGCCGGGTAAGCATCTCGGCGCTGTAGGTCTCGCCGCTGCGCAGGCGGCCGTAGCCCTCGCCGACGGCCCGGTAGGCGGCCTCGTCGGCGTAGGTCGTCGCGGTCGGCTGCCCGTCCAGCTCGCCCGGCCCGTAGCCGTGCATCTGCTCAAAGCGGCGCGTCGCGCGCACGACGCGCCGGTCGCGCACGAAGCAGATGCCGACCGAGGCGGTGTTGAGGATCGCCTCCTGCTCGCGCAGCAGGCGCGCGACGTCGTCGGCCTGGCGCTTGCGCTGGGTAATGTCCTCGACGATCCACACCGTGCCCTGCTGCGTCTCGGTCGAATTAACCGCCTTGGCGATCATGCGCGCGAGGAAGGTGGAATCGTCCCTGCGTCGCACTTCCCACTCGACGTCGAGCTGCCGGCCGGAGGTGAGCACGGGGATCGCGATCGCACCCATCGCCTCGTAGCTCTCGCGCGACGGGTAGACCACGTCGCCGGGCTGGCCGATCAGCTCCTCGGCCCTCCAGCCGAACATCTCGGCGAATTTCGGGTTGCAGAGGGTGAATTTACGGTCGCGGGTGAAGGCGATGCCGATGGAGGCGTTGGCGAGGATGGCCTTGTACTCGAGCTGCGTGTCGCGCGGCCGGCCGGCGTACTCGGCCGGCGGGCTGGCCGCGGCCGGCGCCGGCGCCGCGCCGATCTCCTGCTCGCCGAGGGCGTTCGGCTTGCTCATTGCTCGCGCGAGAGCTCGCTGAACAGCGCGGCGTAGCGCCGCAGCCGCCGGGCGCCGTGCTCGCGCTGCTCCGCGCTCAACGTGCGGTTGAGGTCGAGCAGCATGTTCGTGTATTCCGCCCGGGTGGCGCCGACCGCCCGCTCGTAGGCAGGCTCGCGGCCGCGGTCCCACTCCTGCGCCCAGCGCGCAAGACGCGCCCTCGCCTCGCGAGAGCGCAGCATGGCGAGCAGCTCCGCCTGGCGGCGCTTGCGGTCCCGGTCGCGCAGCTCGTCGTAGAGCGGCGCGCGCGCGCCGTAACGGCGCACGCGCTCGAGCTGGACCTCGGACAGCGGGCCGAACCAGTCTTCCAGCCGCTCGACGTTGCGCTGCAACCGGCGCTCCTGGCGCTCTTCCATCGTGCCCCGCAGGTGCTCCTTCGCGAACCTTCGGTTGTCCTCGGCGAGCCGCTGCTCGAAGTGGCCGAGCTGCTCGGGGCTCAGGCGGTCGAGCAGGCCGGCCGCCTCGGCGGCGGCCGCGCCCAGGGACTCGCGCACCTGGGCCTGCACGGCATCGTACCCCCAATCGATGTCCTCGCGCTTGTAGCCGCGCGCCAGGCGCGCGGCGGCCTCCTCGGCGAGCGCGGCGTATTGCGGGAGCGCGCGCTTGCGGTGCCATCCCTGGAAGGAGGCGAGCATGCGGTCGAACTCCTCCGACTGCTCCCCCGCCAGGTCGAAATAGCTGTTCGCCTCCCAGCGGATGAGCATGTCCGCGTTGTTGTAGGCGAGCCGCGTCGGGCTGCAGCCGTGGAGAACGAGCGCGAGCAGGACGAGGAGCAGCCTCACCAGAAGCTCTCCACGGTGATCTGGCCCGGGGTGCGCCGCCGGTTCTTGCGCAGGCCCCGGGCCGCAAGCGCGGCGGAAACGTCCTTCAGCATGTCCGGGTTGCCGCAGAGCATGAACTGCGAGCGCTCGGGCAGGATCGGGACGGCGGCGGCCTCCAGCCGACCGTCGGCAATCGCCGCCGGGATCCTGCCTTCCAGCGCATGGGAGGTTTGTTCCCTCGAAGTGAACCTGACCGATCGAAAGCGGTTCCGATGTGCCTTACCCACCTCGTCGATCATGTCGGCATAGACCAGCTCGCGCGCATGCCGGACCCCGTGCACCAGGATCACGCGCCGGTAGCGCTGCCAAGGCGCCTCGGTGCGCAGGATCGAGAGGAACGGCGCGATGCCGGTGCCGGTGGCGACCAGCCACAGGTCCTCCGCGGGCGGCACCTCGCCAAGCACGAGGAACCCGGAGGGGTTATCGGCGATGTAGAGCGCATCGCCCGCCGCGAGGCGCGCGAGGGCGGGCGAAAGCGGCCCGCCGGGCACGATCACCCCGTAGAACTCGAGCACCGGGTCGGCGGGCGGATTGACGAAGGAGAACGGCCGCGCGATCCGCTCACCGCCGATGTCGAGGGCGACGCGCACGAATTGCCCCGCCTCGAACTGGAGCCGTGGCGCCTCCACGCGCAGCGAGAACAGCGTCTCGGTCCACGCGCGGTTCTCCAGAACCCTGCCTTCCAGCCAGGCACTCATCGCGGCGCGCGTCTTTCCTGAACCGGCTCGAGCTGCATGTCCTCGAGCTCCGCCCCCAGCATCACGATGGCGCCGCGCCGGCGGTTGTCGCCGGTGTCGGAAAACTCGAACGTGTAGCTGCGCTTCAGGCGCAGGCGCCCCTCCC
>JADLES010000175.1 GCA_020845995.1 Burkholderiales bacterium
ACAGCCGCATCGCGTAGCGCCGCTCGCCGCCGATGATGACGGATGCGACGCCGGGCAGCGTCTTCAGGCGGTCGGCGACGTAGCGGTCGGCGTAATCCGAGAGCTCGAGCGCCGGGTGGCGCTCGCTGGAGAGCCGCATCCACAGGATCGCCTGCGCGTCGGCCTCGATCTTGGAGACCACCGAGTCGTCCGCAGCCTCGGGCAGCAGCGCGCGCACGCGCGCGACGCGGTCGCGCACGTCGTTCGCGGCGGCATCGACGTTGCGCTCGAGCAGGAACTCGACCGTGATCTGCGACACTTCCTCGCGCGACACCGACTTGACCGTGCGCACGCCCTCGATGCCCGAGATCGAGTCCTCCAGCGGCTGGGTGATCTGCGACTCGATCACCTGCGGGCTCGCGCCCTTGTAGACGGTGCGCACCGAGACCACCGGCGTGTCGATCTTCGGATACTCGCGCACCGACAGGCGCTGGAAGGCGATCGCGCCGACGAGCACGATCAGCAGGCTCATCACCGTGGCGAAGACCGGGCGCCGGATGCAGAGCTCGGGAAGCTGCATCTACCTCTTCGCTTCCCTGCCGCCGCCGAGCATCACCGCGGCGCCGGGAAAAAGGCGCAGCGTGCCGTCGGTCACCACCAGCTCGCCCGCGCCGAGGCCCTCGACGACCTCGACTTCGCCGGGCTTCCTGACGCCCAGCCGCACCTTCACCAGGTCCGCCCTGCCCGTGCCGTTCGCGGCCGGCGTGACGCGGAAGACGAAGCTGTCCTGACCCTTGGGCACCACCGCCTGCTCGGGAATCCAGACCGCCTTCTCGCGCGTTCCGAGCGCGAGATGCACGCGCGCGAACATGCCGGGGCGCAGCTTCAGCTCCGGGTTGGCGACGCGCGCGCGCACCTGCACCGTGCGCGTGCCCTCGTCCACCGCCGGCTCGATCGCGTAGATCGCGCCGGTGAATGACCGCCCCGGATAGGCGTCGACCGCGGCCTTCACCTGCTGGCCGGCGCGCAGCCTGGCGACGAAGGCCTCGGGGACGCGGAAGTCGAGCTTCAACTGGTCGATCTTCTCCAGGCGCGCGATGTCGGTGCCGGCGGCGACGTACTGGCCCTCGCTCACCTGGCGCAACCCCGCCACGCCGGCGAACGCGGCGCGCATCTCGGTCTTGGCGAGGCGCGCCTCGTCCTCGGCGAGCTTTGCGCGCGCGCGCGCGAGGCTGGTGCGCTGGTCATCGAGCCCCTGCTGGCTGATGAAGCCCTTCTTCTGCAGGTCCTCGGCGCGCGCCATTTTCTGCTCCTCGAGCTTCAATTGCGCGCGGCTGGAGGCGACCACGGCGCCGAGCTCGTGCTGGTCCAGACGCACCAGCAGCGCGCCGCGGGCGACATTCTGGCCCTCGCCGAAGGCGATCTCGGCGATGCGGCCGGCGATTTCCGGGCGAATGATGACCGACTCGTCGGCGCGCAGGCTGCCCACCGCGCCCGCCTCGTCCACCGCCGGCGCGCTCTTCGCCGCGACCGCCTTCACCGGCATGGCCGGCGAGCCCTTGGAGGAGTCCTGGGCGGATTCCTTGGCCGGCTGCGCGAACGCAGCGCCCGCAAACAACGCGATGAGCAGGGTTTTTCGCATGAGAAGCTGCGCAGTTTACTTCACCGGGGGTACCGCGCCCACGCAGGCGCGCCGGCCGCAGGTTCAGCGCGCCGCGCCGGGGGCCAGCAGCCAGCTCAGCGACGAGAAGGTCAGGAACGCGAGCGCGGTGGAGACCAGGATCGCCGCCGCAATGCGCTCGCCGTTCGCGCCGGCCCGCTCGGCGAAGAGGTACACGGTGCCGGCCACGGGCAGCGAGGCGGACAGCGTCAGCGTGGTGACCTCCAGCGCCGAGAGGCGAAACAGCTGCGCCGCGACCAGGGCCGCCAGCAGCGGGTGCGCGAGGAGCTTCGCGCCGGCGATCCACAGCACGCCGCCCCATTCCCAGCGGATTCCCGGTTGGAAGAGCGACGCCCCGATGGTGAACAGCGCCACCGGCACCGCCGCCTCGCCCAGCAGCCGCGCGAGCTGGCCCGGCACCCGGGGCAGTTCGAGCCCGGCCGCGGAAAACGCGCCGCCGGCGACGATCGACCAGATGAGCGGGTTGCGCGCCACGCGCCGCAGGGCGCCCGCGGCCGCCGCCGCCGCACCCCCGGCGCGCTGCGCAAGAGCATCGAGCGCGAGCGTCGCCGACACCACCGCGAGGAGGTCGGCCATGCCGGCCGCGACCACGATCGGCAGCACCGCCGGCCCGAGGATGGCCGGCAGCAGCGCGAACCCCATGTAGCCCCAGTTCGACCACGCGGCCGCCAGGCCGCCGTAGATGGCGTCGCGCGCCGAGTCGCCGCGCCCGCGGCGGGCGAACAGCGCGAACGCGCCCAGCATCGCGAGGCCCGCGGTCATGTAGGCGAGAAACACGGGCAGGTTGACCAGGTCGCCGAACGGGGTCCGCGCGCTGAAGCGAAACAGCATGCAGGGCAGCGCGAAGTAGAGGACGAAGGCGTTCAGCGCCGGCACCGCCGCCGCCGGCAGGAGGCGCAGGCGCGACGCGAGGTAGCCGCACAGGATGAGGGCGAAAAACGGCGCGGTGACCTCGAAGATATCCAGCATGGCCGCTCGGGCGTGGACGTGTCCGGGAGGCGGATGGTATTTCATCGTCCACCCTGGCGCCGTTACCATGTCGGCATGCGCCTCGCAGATCTGCCCTCGGTCGACCGCGTGCTGCAGGACGCGCGCCTCGCGCGCGCGATCGCGCGCCACGGCCGCGAGCTGGTGGTGGACGAGCTGCGCGGCGAGCTGGAAGCACGCCGCGCGCTCCTCAAGGCCGGCGGCGCGGTCGATGCGTCCGCGGGCGCCATCGTGGGCGCGCTACTCGAGCGCCTGGAGACGCTCGCGCGGCCCTCGCTGCGCCGCGTCTACAACCTGAGCGGCACCGTGCTGCACACCAATCTCGGCCGCGCGCCGCTGCCCGCGGCCGCCGCGGAAGCCGCCGCGCTCAGCCTGCGCGAGCCCGCCAACCTCGAGTACGACCTCGCCGAGGGCGAGCGCGGCGAGCGCGACGAACACCTGGAGGGGTTGCTGTGCCGCCTGAGCGGCGCCGCGGCGGCCACCGCGGTCAACAACAACGCCGGCGCGGTGCTGCTCGCCCTGCACGCGCTCGCGGCGGGGCGCGAGGTCATCGTTTCGCGCGGCGAGATGGTGGAAATCGGCGGCTCGTTCCGCATCCCGGAAATCGTCGAGGCCTCGGGCTGCCGCCTGCGTGAAGTGGGCACCACCAACCGCACGCACCTGCGCGACTACGAGCGGGCGATCGGGCCGCACACCGCCGCGATCCTCAAGGTGCACGCGAGCAACTACGCGGTGGTCGGGTTCACCGCGTCGCCCGCCGAAAACCTGCTCGCGCGGCTCGCGCACGAGCGCAAGCTGCCCTTTGTCAACGACCTGGGCAGCGGCAGCCTGGCGGATCTCACGCGCTGGGGGCTGCCGCCCGAGCCGACGCCGGGCGAGGCGCTGCGCGCGGGCGCGGACCTGGTCACGTTCAGCGGCGACAAGCTGCTCGGCGGCCCGCAGGCGGGCCTCGCGGCGGGCCGCGCCGACCTGGTGGAGAAGCTGCGCCGCGACCCGCTCAAGCGCGCGCTGCGCCTGGACAAGGCGCGCATCGCCGCGCTGGAATCCGTGCTGCGCCTGTACCTCGACCCGGAGCGCCTGCCCGAGCGGCTGCCCGCGCTGCGCCTGCTCACCCGCCCGCAGGCCGAGATCGCCGCGCTCGCCGAACGCCTGCGGCCGGTGCTGCGGGAATACTGCGGCGCGCTCGGCGCCGTGAGCGTGGAACCGTGCGCAAGCCAGGTCGGCAGCGGCTCGCTGCCGGTGGACCGCCTGCCGAGCGCCGCGCTGCGCATCGCCCCTGCCGCGGCGGGCCCGAAGGCGGCGCAGATCGCGCGGCGCCTGCGCGAGCTGCCGGTGCCGGTGATCGCGCGGGTACACGAGGACGCGGTCTGGCTCGACCTGCGCTGCCTGGAGGACGAAGCGGGCTTCGCCGCGCAACTGCGCGGACTCGCGCTCGATCCGCGGGCTTGATCGGCGAAACCGCGGGGCGCGGCCGCGTCGCGGCGGCCCGCGCGGGCTTATCATCCGCGGCACGGAAGAGAAACGTCCCCGGTGGGGCGCCCGGACTTCAAATCCGGAGAGAGGCGTCTGACGTCTCTGGTGGGTTCGACTCCTTCCTCTTCCGCCAACCCGCCAAGACAAGGGAGCACGCGCATGTCCGACGAGTTCGTCCTCTACGTCAGGAACGGCCACATCGCCACGATCACGCTGAATCGGCCGGAAAAGTTCAACACCCTGCGCACCGAGCTGCTCGACAGCCTGCGCGGGCGGCTGGAGCAGGCGAACCGCGATGCGAAGGTGCGCATCATCGTGCTCGAAGGCAACGGCGACGCCTTCTGCGCGGGCTTCGACTTTTCCGCGGGGCTCGACCATTTCAAGGCCATCAAGGAGGAGAACTACGACCCGGGCATGGACATGCACTGGGTGACCAACCACTACTCCAGCTACATCACCACCTTCATGGGCCTGTGGCGGGGCCTCAAGCCGACCATCGCCAAGGTGCACGGCTACTGCGTCGGCGGCGGCTCTGAGCTGGCGCTGTGCGCCGACCTCGTCGTGGCCTCCGACTGCGCGCGCTTCGGCACGCCCTACTCGCGCGTCTGGGGCTGCCATCTCACCGGCATGTGGATCTACCGCCTCGGACTCGCCAAGGCGAAGTACTACGCGTTGTCGGGCGAGTGGATCAGCGGCAAGGAAGCGGTCGCGGCCGGCCTCATCAACTTTTCCTGGCCGCTGGAAGAGCTGGATAAGCGCACGCGCGCGCTCGCGGAGAAGCTCGCCCAGATCCCGCTCACGCAGCTCGCCGCGATGAAGCTCATCGTCAACCAGGCCTACGACAACATGGGCCTGCAGGGCACGCAGACGCTGGGGCCGATCCTCGACGGCATCATGCGCAACACCCCCGAGGGCCGCGAATTCGTGCGCGTCGCGCGCAAGGAGGGCGTGCAGGGCGCCATCCAGCGCCGCGACGGCCCTTTCGGCGACTACAGCCAGGCGCCAGCGTCCGCGCAGCCGCGCCGGCGCAGCAAGCTGAAACGGTCCTGACTAGCCGATGTTCGACAGCAGCGCGAACAACAGCAGCAGGAAGGCGAGTCCCTGCCAGCCGACCCGCTTGAGCATCAGCAGGTGGCTCTTGCCTTGATCCTCGGCGCCGCCGTGCGCCATCGAGGTGACCCCCTGGAACAGCGACATTGCCGCGCACAGGGCTGCGATCAATACCAGGATCGTCATCAGCGACATGAGAGCCTCCGTCTAGGTTTGCGCCGCCTGTTTGACCAGGCGCTCGACGTACATCGGGCAGTGGCAGGGCAGCCGGTCCTCGCAGCCGTGGTCTTTCCGGCAATCGTCGAAGGAGAGGCGGATATCGATCAGCTCCCCGGCTTCCGGACAGGGCAACCAGTCCCTGGTCATCGCGTCTCGTGTGGTCCGCATGCTTTCCTCCGCAGCAAAATCGGCACTCGTCCAAGACCGGTCTGGGCATACACCCCCCCCAAACTAAGCAGACGCTACGCCCGCGCCCGACCGGACCCTTGATGTGGATCAGGAAATCGATGGAAAAATCAGGCGCCGGCGGCCTCGGCGGTCTTTCTTTGCTAGGTTGCGGCTGCGGATCCCCATGGCGGCCATGAGCGCGGCGGCGCAACCGGTCTTGCGCGACATCGTGCTGGTCGGCGGCGGCCACAGCCACGTCGGCGTGCTGCGCTTGTTCGGCATGAATCCGGTGCCGGGCGTGCGCCTCACGCTGATCTGCCGCGACGCGCACACACCCTATTCCGGCATGCTGCCAGGCTACGTCGCCGGCCACTACTCGCACGACGAGATGCACATCGACCTCAGGCGGCTGGCGGCGTTCGCCGGCGCGCGTTTTTTCCATGACGAAGCGGTCGGCCTGGATCGAGGCGCGCGCAAGGTCCTTTGCCGCGGCCAGCCGCCGGTGCCCTACGACCTGCTGTCGATCAACGTCGGCTCCGCGCCGCGCATGGAGGGCATCGAGGGGGCGGCGCGTGCGGTGGCGGTGAAGCCGATCCACACCTTCAACGAGCGCTGGCTGGCGCTCCTGGAGCGCGTGCGCCGGCACGCGGGGGCGACCGCCATCGCGGTGGTCGGCGCCGGCGCGGCCGGCGTGGAACTCCTGCTCGCCATGCAGTACCGCCTGTGCAACGAGTTGAAGACCCTCGGCCGCGACCCGCGGGCGCTGCGCTTTCACCTGCTGGAGGCGGCGGACCGGATCCTGCCCACGCACAATGCCGCGGTGCGCGCGGCTTTCGCACGCGTGCTCGCCGCGCGCGGCGTGATGGTGCACTGCGGCGCGCGGGTGCGCCGCGTCGCCGCAGGCCGGCTGGAGACAGCGGCAGGCGCCGCGATCGAGGCCGATGAAATCGTCTGGGTCACCGGCGCGGGCGGCGCGCCCTGGCTACGCTGGACCGGGCTCGCCCTCGACCGCGAGGGCTGCATCGAGGTCGGCGCGACGCTCCAGAGCAGCGATCCGCTGGTCTTCGCCGCCGGCGACGTCGCCAGCCTGCGCGGGCGGGCGCTGGCGAAAGCGGGCGTCTTCGCCGTGCGCATGGGCCCGCCGCTGGCGAAGAACCTTCGCCTCGCGGCGGCGGGACGGCCGCTGCGCCCCTACCGGCCGCAGCGGCGCTGGCTGGCCCTCATCAGCACCGGCGACAAGGCGGCGGTCGCCTCGCGCGGCCTGCTCTGCCTGCGCGGCGCGTGGGTGTGGCGCTGGAAGGACTGGATCGACCGGCGCTTCATGGCCAAGTTCGGCGACCTGCCGGCGGCCGCCGGGTAGGCCGCGCCCGCCTCAGCGGTAGACGAGCGTCGGGATGGTGGAGTGCGTGAGCACGGCCTGCGTCTGGCTGCCGTGGATCAGCGCCGAGATGCCCCGTCGGCCGTGCGAAGCCATGAAGATCAGGTCGCAGCCGCGCTTCAACGCGGTGCGGATGATCGCCTCGTGGGGTCGGTCGCTCTGCGTGAACTCGGCGTCGTATTCCACGCCCGCGGCGTTCGCGCGGTCGGCGATCTTCTGCAGCGCCTTTTCCGCCTGCTGGCGCGAGTCGCGCTCGTACTGGTCCAGCGAAACGCCGTGCCGCGACATCAGCTCGATCTCGCCCGGCACGCGGAATTCCGGCACCGCGGTGAAGCCGGTGACGCGCGCGTGCACCTCGCGCGCGAACTCGACGCCGGCGACGATCGCCTTGTCGGACAGCTCCGACCCGTCGGTCGGAATCAGAATGTGCTTGAACATGGGGCACCCCACCCGCGCCGCCTCCGGGCACTGCGCACATCATCGCCGCCGGGCCCGGAGCGTTCTTGACGCAGATCAATGGCCCGGCCCGCCGCGCGCCTAGTCTTCACCCTGAAGGAGGCATTCATTCATGTTCAAGCACATACTCGTATCCACGGACGGCTCGAAGCTTTCGGGCAAGGCGATCCGCACCGCGGTGCGCCTCGCCGCCGCGACGGGCGCCAGGCTCACCGGCATCTACATCACGCCCCCCTACGTCCCGCCCATGTACGGGGAAGCGGCGATCTATGTGCCGGCGGTCTCGCCCAAGCGCTACAAGGAACTGACCCAGCGCGAAGCGCGCAAGGCGCTCGCAGCGGTCGAGATCGAGGCGCGCACCGCCGGGGTCGAGTACCGCGGCGCCTCGCTCACCGCCGACAATCCCTGGGAAGGCATCATCCGTACCGCGAAATCGAAGCGCTGCGACCTGATCGTCATGGCTTCGCACGGCCGCCGCGGCCTGGCGGGCCTGGTGCTCGGCAGCGAGACCACCAAGGTGCTCACGCACTCGAAGATCCCGGTCCTCGTCTGCCGCTAGGCATGGAACATCGGCGCTACCTCACCATCCAGCAGCGCGAGGCCCTGCAGCGGCTGCTGCGGGAGCGCGCCGACGTGCTGCGCTTGGAGATCGGCGAAGACCGCCTCGCGGACCTGAACGTCGAGCCCGAGGCCGCCGCTCTCGCGCGCGACGTGGTCGAGTTTCGCGAGGTCGAAGCCGCGCTCTCGCGCCTGCACGAACCCGATTTCGGCCTGTGCGCCGATTGCGGGAGCGACATTCCCTACGCCCGCTTGCAGGCCGCGCCGTCGGCCAGCCGTTGCCTCTCCTGCCAGGCGAGAGCGGAACATCGCCCGGCGCGCGCCGCGCCCTAGCGCACCAGCCAGCGACCGGCGCGCTCCAGCCGGCGCAGTGTTCCCACAGTGCCGGTGTTCTGGCGCTCGGCCTCGGCGAGCAACGCGAGCAGCAGTTGCGCGGTGGCGTAGGCGTCTCCCAGCGCGTCGTGTCTCGCGAGGTTGACGATGCCGAAATGGCCGAGCCAGTCGTCCAGCGTACGGCGCGCGTGGCCCGCCCCGGGCAGCAGCGCCGGCGCGAGCCGCGCCAGGTCCAGCCAGCCGCGCGGCGGCCGGAGCCCCGCCGCCCGCATCGCGCGCCGGAGGATCGCCTCGTCGAACGGCGCGTGAAAGGCGACCGGCAGCGCGTCGCCGAGGAAGGCCGCGAAATCGCGCAATGCTTCGGCCGCCGGCCTTCCGCTCCGCTGCGCCTCGCCGCCGATGCCGTGCACGAGGATGTTGGACGGGTCGCTGGGCGATTCCTGCCGCACGAGGTCGCTGAAACTCTCGCCAAGGACGATTTTGCCGCCCTCGACGCGCACCGCCGCCACCGCGAGCAGCCGGTCGCGCGCCGGATCGAGGCCGCTGGTCTCGCAGTCCACCACCGCCCAGCGCGCGGCACGCAGCGCGATCGCCTCGCCGGCGCCGAAAAAACGGGCAAGAACATTCCTCAAAGACCGAAGTCCATGCGCACGCGCTGCTGCAGCAGGGCCGCCTGGCGGAACGCCGCCTTGAGGACGCGCCGGTCCACCTCGTTCAGCCGGTCCGGGTCGATCCGATTCTCGGCGCCGGGCGCGAGGTCCCGCTCCAGGTGCTGGCGGCGCAGGCGCAACCCCTGGATGTAGTGGAACGCGTCGACGGCGGCGGCGGCCTCATCGGGCGGCAGCGCCCCCGCCTCGGCCGCGGCGCGCAGGCGCGCGGCGGTGCCCGTGGGCGGCAGGGCGTGAGCGAGCGCGAGCACGCGCGCTGCGTCGACGAGCGGGCGCGCGCCCACCGACTTCAGGTCCAGGGTGCCGGGAAATCTTCCCGCGCGGTCGGCGACGAAACCGTCCAGCAGCCCCAGCGGCGGGCGCACCCCCGAGGCGTTCTCGATCATCAGCCGGCTGAAGGCCGGCCGGCCCCGGGTCTTGGCGAGCACCTCCTCGCGCAGCGTGCCCGCGATCGAGACATCGCCCGCGATCGGCCGGAAGTCGAAGAAGATCGCCGCATGCAGCAACTCCTGCGAGTTGCCGTTGCAGATCCAGCCGTCGAACGCGGCGCGCCATTCGTCCAGCGTGAGGCACCAGCGCGGGTTGCGCGCCATGATCTCGCCCACGCACAGCGGAAAGCCGCAGGCGGCGAGCCCCTCGTTCACCTCGGCGGCGAAGGCGAGGAGCGTCGCGCGCGCCGCGGCGACGGCCTCCGCATCGCCCCCCTCCACGGTGAAAAGCAGGGCGTTGTCCTGGTCGGTGGCGAGCGTCTGCTCGAGGCGCCCCTCGCTGCCGAGCGCGAGCCAGCACCAGCGCAGGCGCGCCTGCTCCGCGAGCGCGTGGCGCGCGGCCGCAAGCTCCAGCAGCCGCTGCGACAGGCCGTCGTTGAGGGCGCTCGTCATCTGCGTCACGTGCTCGGCGTGTACGCCCTGCGCGAGGAGGTGGCGCGAGATCAGCCGCACGTCGCCCGCCGCCTCGGCGAGCTGGGCCACGCTGCGCGCGGCGCGCACCCGCTCGGTCGCGCGCGCAAGGCTCATTCGCTGCAGCGCGAACAGGTCGCGCTCGGAGATCACGCCAGCCAGGCGGCCGTCGCGCGTGACCACCATGTGGCGGATGCCGCCGCGCGCCATGGCAAGGGCAGCCTCCACCAGCGGCGTCTCCTCTTCCAGCCGGACCGGGTCGGGCGTCATCAGCCGGCCGATCGGGGTATCCATCGCCGCCTGCGGGAGCGTGACGCGGCCCAGCACATCGATCGTGGTGAAGATGCCGACCGGCACCTGCGCGGCGTCGACCACCACCATCGAGCCAATGCGCCCTTCGTGCATCGCGCGCACCACCTCGCCCACCGGCGTGTCGGGCGCGCAGCTGACCGCGGGGCGGGCCACGGCGCTGCGCAGGGGCGCGAGCATGCTCACCCCTTCGCCCAGCGCCGCCACCGCCTCGACGCGGCGCGCGCGACGCGACTGCGCGACCAGGTCGGCCATGTGGCCCATGCAGAAGGCGCGAAAGCGCGCGCTCTCCTCGACGAGCGCATGGAAATCCGCCGCCGGCAGCTCCCAGCAGAAGCTGTCCCGCTCCGCGCGGTAGGTCACGGAAGTGGCGCGCCGGCCGACCAGCGCGCCGATCGAAAAACATTCGCCCGGATCGAGCACCACGTCGGCCGCCGGCGGCCTGCCAGCGCCCGGCGCGGCGTCCGACGCGCAGCCCCTTACCCGGCCCTGCTTGACGATGTACAGGCGGTCGGCGACGCCGCTGTCGGGCGCGAGCACGACCTGGCTCGCGGCATAGTAGCCGAGGCGCAGGCGCCCGGCGAGCCGCCGCAGCGCCGCCGGCTCGAGCGCGTCGAACGGCGTGTGCTCCGCGAGCTCATCGACGGTCGACCGCAGCAGCGGATTGGCGGCGTTGGCCATCGCGCTACCGATCGGCGCGGCGCGCCGCCATGCCGCTGCGCCTCAGCTCGTCTTCTGCCAGCTCTCGCCCAGGCCGACCGGCGCCGGCGCGAGACTGACGATGCGCGTGAAGAGCTGCTCGAAGTCGCGCTCGCGCAGATCGGCGATCGGATCCTGGTTGCCGGCGAATGCGTCCTCGATCCAGGTCCAGTCGGCGTCGGTCAGGTGCTGCTCGGCGAGCGGCAGCAGCTGCTTTTCCTCCTTGCGCATGTGCTCCCGCTGGAACCGGGCGTAGGCGCCGGCCGCGGCGTCGAACGCCGCCCGCCCGGACGCGCCGCCGGCCTCGAAGGCCGCCAGCGCCGATTGCAGGTCGCGCGCGAACTGCGCGCCGCGTGCGTGCTCGGCGCGCAGCTCCTCGATCAACGGCCGCGCCTGCGGCGCGCGCTCGGCGAGCCGCGCGAAGAGATACCGGTCCTCCTTGGGATGGTGCAGTCGCTCGGGATACTCGTCGATGTAGCGGATCATGGCGCGCAGCGCGGCGAACCCCGGCCGCACGCCGGGCTTGCGCGCGAGGCGCACCAGCTCGAGCAGCCCGCTCAGCACCGCGGAGATCGAACGGTGCTCGTCGCGCAGGATGCGGCTGCCCTTGTGCACGGATCTCCCTAGAAACAGAGCAGGATGCGGCGCACGCCCTCGCCGAGCGCCCCGGCCTCCGCGTGCGCGAAGCCGGCCACGCCGAACGCGAGCAGCGCCGCCCCGGCGGCCCTGCGCCAGGCGCGCAGCCGCGCCGCGAGCCAGCCGGCGCCCAGGAGGAACGGCAGCGTGCCCAGACCGAACGCCAGCATGGCGAGCGCGCCGCGGGCCGCGCCGCCGGCGAGCGCCGCGGCGGCGAGCGCCGCGTAGACCATCGCGCAGGGCAGCCAGCCCCAGGCAAGCCCCGCGAGGTAGGCGCGCGCGAGCGTCGGCGCGCTCAGCAGGCGCGCGGCGAGCGGCTGCAGCCGGCGCCACAGCGGCGCACCCAGCGCCTCCAGCGGCGCGAACACGCGTTCGGCGCCCACGAGATACAGGCCCACCAGCACGAGCATCGCGCAGGCGGCGAACTGGAGCATCGCCTGCGCGGGCAGCGCGACCGCCGCATACACCGCGGCCCCCAGCGAGCCGGCGAGCGCGCCCGCCGCCGCGTAGGTGCAGACGCGCCCGCAGTTGAACGCGAGACGCCTCCCCCAGCGGTTCTCCTCGCGGATCGGAATCACGCGCTTCAGGTCGAACGCCGCGACGATGCCGCCGCACATGCCGACGCAGTGCACGCCGGAGGCGAGGCCCGCCGCCAGCATCGCGAAAGGCAGGAATTCCACGCTCAGATCACCCGGGAATAGGCCGCGCGCCGGCGCTGCTCGCGCAGGTGGCGGTCGAAGACCATGCAGACCGACCGCACCAGCAGGCGCCCGCGCGGCGTGACCACGATCCAGTCGGGCTGCAGCTCCACCAGGCCGTCGTCGGCGAGGCGCCGCAGTTCGCGCATTTCCTCGGCGAAGACCTTGCGAAAGTCGATCAGCCAGGACAGTTCGATCGCCTCCAGCGACAGGCGGAAATTGCAGATCAGCGCCTGGATCACGGCGCGGCGCACGAGGTCGTCCACGGTCAGCTCGATGCCGCGCCAGACCGGCAGGCGACCGCCGTCGATCGCCGCGGTGTAGGCCGCGAGATCCTTGGCGTTCTGGTAGTACGAGGGCCCGATGCTGCCGATCGCGGAGACGCCGAAGCCGAGCATGTCGCTGCCCGCCTGCGTCGAATAGCCCTGGAAATTGCGGTGCAGCCGGCCCTGGCTCTGCGCCACGGCGAGCTCGTCGCCGGGACGCGCGAAATGATCCATGCCGATGTACAGGTAGCCCGCGCGCGTCAGCCGGCCGATGGCGAGCGTGAGGATCTGCAGCTTCGTCTCCGCCGCCGGCAGGTCGGCCTCGCGGATGCGGCGCTGCGGCTTGAACAGCGCGGGCAGGTGCGCGTAGTTGTAGAGCGCGACGCGGTCGGGCGCGAGCTCGATCACCTTGTCCAGCGTCGCGCCGAAACTGTCCAGCGTCTGCAGCGGCAGGCCGTAGATGAGGTCGAGGTTCACCGAGCGAAAGCCGCTCGCGCGCGCCTCGCCGACCATGCGCCGCGTCTCCGCGAGACTCTGCACGCGGTGCACCGCCTGCTGCACTCGCGGGTCGAAATCCTGCACGCCGACCGACAGCCGGTTGAAGCCGAGCGCGCCCAGCACCGCCATGCGGCCGGGCTCGACGCGGCGCGGGTCCGCCTCCAGCGACAGCTCGGCCCCGGGAGCGCGGCCGAACTGCGCGTCGATCAGACCGAGCAGCGCGCGCATCTCCCCGGCGGAGAGGAAGGTCGGCGTGCCGCCGCCCCAGTGCAGCTGGCTGTAACTGGCGGCGCGCGGCCCGCCCAGCGCCCCGGCGACCATCGCCATTTCCCGGCCGAGGCTGTTGATATACTTTTCCGACCTGCCATGGTCGCGCGTGACAATCTTGTTGCAGCCGCAGTAGTAGCAGACCGTGTCGCAGAAAGGCAGATGCACGTACAGCGACAGCGGCGCGCCGGCGCCGGCGACTCCGCTCAGCGCGCGATCTTCCAGCCGGTGGCGCAGGCTGCCCTCGCCGTAGGCCTCGACGAAGCGGTCGGCCGTCGGGTAGGAGGTGTAGCGCGGCCCGCTCACGTCGTGCTTGCGGATCAGGATCGGATCGATGACCAGTTCCGAGGACGGATGCGGCATGCGGTCCACTATGCCGCGCGCCCGTCCGGCTCCCTTGACCTGAGTCAAATCCCCGGCGGGGACGCGCGGCGTTGACGGCGGCATGATCGGGTTCTGGCGCAATCCGCGGGTGGCGGTGCTCGGCTTGCTCGCCGCGGTGGGCATCGTGGTGCTCAACGCCGCCGCCGCCGCGCTCGGCTCCGCGGAGCCGTGGCTGTACGCGCTCAACATGACCGTTTCCCTCGCGGTGCTGGGCGCGATGATCGCGGTGATCGTGCAGGCCGGGCTGCAGACCGAGGCAAGCCGCTCCAGCGCGCGGCGGGCCCTCGACGAATCGCAGGCGCGCCTCGCGGCGGTGATGGACTCGGCGATGGACGCGATCATCACCGTTGACGAGAGCCAGCGCGTGGTGCTGTTCAACCAGGCCGCCGAGGCGATGTTCGGCTGCAGCCGCAGCGATGCGCTCGGCTCGACGCTGGACCGCTTCCTGCCCGAGCGCTACCGCGCCGCGCACGGCGCGCACATCCGGCGCTACGGCGCGACCCGGATCACCAACCGGCGGATGGGCACCGCGAGCACGCTCTGGGCGCTGCACGCGGCGGGCACGGAGTTCCCCATCGAAGCCTCGATCTCGCAGTCGAGCGAAGGCGGCCAGCGGCTGTACACGGTGATCCTGCGGGACATCACTCGGCGCAAGGAGTACGAGGACCTGCTCGCGCGCCAGCAGGCCGAGCTGCGCGAGATCTCGGCGCGCGTGCTGGAGGCGCGCGAGGAGGAGAAGACCCTGCTCGCGCGCGAGCTGCACGACGAGCTCGGCCAGCTGCTCACGGCGCTGAAGATGAACCTCGCCTGGCTGCGCGAGCGCCTGCCGGCGGGCGCGGCGGACCTCGCCGACAAGGCCGCGCAGATGGACGCCGTGCTCGACCGCACGGTGGGCTCGGTGCGGCGCATTTCCGCCGAACTGCGCCCGCTGATGCTGGACGACCTCGGCCTCGCCGACGCGATCGCCTGGTTGACGGAGGAATTCTCGAAAAACTCGGGCATCCCCTGCCGCCTCGCCGCGCCGGCCGAGGGCGCGCTCGCCGGCGTCGACCGCAGGGTCGCGATCACGCTGTACCGCGTGCTGCAGGAATCTCTCACCAACGTGGCGCGCCATTCCGGGGCGCGCACGGCGCGCGTGACGCTCGCCGAGGCGGACGGCATACTCGAGCTGGCGGTCGAGGATGACGGGCGCGGCATCGTCGAGGCCGACCTCGCCGGCAAGCGCTCGCTCGGCCTGAAGGGCATGAGCGAGCGCGTGCGCTACCTCGGCGGCGAAGCCGAGATCGGCCCGGCGCCCAAGCGCGGCACGATCGTGCGCGTGCGCGTTCCCAGACTCCCGGTACAGGAACGCGCGGCGTGAACCGCGCGCGGGCGCCGGAGCACGCCACATGATCCGGGTGCTGATCGCGGACGACCACACCCTGGTGCGCGAGGGCCTGCGCCAGCTGCTCGCCGCCACGCCCGACATCCGCGTCGAGGGCGAGGCGGCGAACGGCGACGAGGCGCTCGCGCTGCTCAAGGAGAACGACTACGACCTCGCGGTGCTCGACCTGTCGATGCCGGGGACGGCCGG
>JADLES010000176.1 GCA_020845995.1 Burkholderiales bacterium
AGCGAGCGCCACCCGGCGCTCGAGCTCTCGGATTACGCCGACCGCTACGTCGCCGACCGCCTGAAGACGCTGCCCGGCGTCGCATCCGTCATCATCGGCGGCGAGCGGCGCTACGCGATGCGGCTGTGGATCGACCGCGACCGGCTCGCGGCCTACGGCCTCACGCCGCAGGACGTCGAGGCCGGCCTGCGGCGACAGAACGTCGAGATCCCCTCGGGCCGCATCGAGTCGGCGCAGCGCGAGTTCACCGTGCTCACCGAGGCCGACCTGCGCACCGCCGAGCAGTTCAACGCCATGATCATCGCCGAGTCGCGCGGCTACCCGGTGCGCCTGCGCGACGTCGGCGAGGCGCGCCTGGGCGCGCTCGACGAGCGCAGCATCGTGCGCGTCGACGGCAACCCGGCGGTGGGCCTGGGCGTGGTCAAGCAGTCCACCGCCAACACGCTCTCGGTCGCGCGCGCGGTCAAGGCGGAGATCCCGCGGCTGCAGGCGGCGATGCCGCCGGGCATGTCGCTCGGCATCGCCTTCGACTCCTCGGTGTTCATCGAGAAGTCGATCGAGGCGGTGTATCACAGCATGGCCGAGGCGGTGCTGCTGGTGATGCTGGTGATCTTCGTGTTCCTGCGCTCGTTCCGCGCCACGCTGATCCCTTTCGTCGCGATCCCCGTGGCGTTGATCGGCGCGGTATTCATCCTGTATCTCTTCGGCTTCACGATCAACGTACTGACGCTGCTGGGATTGGTGCTCGCCATCGGCCTGGTGGTGGACGACGCCATCGTGGTGCTGGAGAACTGCCACCGCCACGTCGAGCTGGGCAAGGACCCGCGCGCGGCGTCCATCGACGGCTCGCGCGAGATCGCCTTCGCCGTGGTCGCCATGTCGCTCACGCTCACCGCGGTGTTCGCGCCGGTCGCCTTCGTGCCGGGCAACACCGGGCGCCTGTTCGCGGAATTCGCGCTCACCGTCGCCGGCGCGGTGGCGGTGTCGGGCTTCGTCGCGCTCACGCTCACGCCGATGATGTGCTCGCGCATCCTGCAATCGAAAGAAAAGGAGAGGCACGGCGGCCTCTACCTTGCCATGGAGCGCTTCTTCCACGGCATGACCGAGGGATACCGCCGGCTGCTGCGCCGCCTGCTGGGAATGCGGGCGCTGGTCGGCGGCGTGTTCGCCGCGGTGCTGGCGGGGAGCGTGGCCGCGTACCTGACGCTGAAGGACGAGCTCTCGCCCCTCGAAGACCGGGGGTTCTTCATCACGCTGGTGATCGCGCCCGAAGGGGCGTCGGTCGACTACACCGACCGCTACATGCGCGAGGTCGAGCGGCTGTTCGCGCAGGTGCCCGAGATCCGCTCCTACTTCACCGCGGTCGCGCCCGGCCTCGAGCGCCCCAATCCGGTCAACTTCGGCATCGCCTTCACGCAGCTCGCGCCCTGGGAGGAGCGGAGCCGCACCACCAGCCAGATCACCCAGGAGCTTGGCCCGCGGATGTTCATGGACCTGCCCGGCGTGCTCGCCTTCCCGGTCAACCCGCCCTCGCTCGGACAGAGCTTCCGCAACCCGCCGGTGCAGTTCGTCATCCAGGCCAGCTCCTACGAGCAGCTCGAGGACCTGACCAACAAACTGCTCGCCAGGGCGAACCAGATCAAGGCGATCGCCAATCCCGACGTCGACCTGCGCCTGAACAAGCCGCAGCTCGCGGTCGACATCGACCGCGAGAAAGCGGCGAACCTCGGCATCGACGTCGAGGTGATCGGCCGCACGCTCGAGACCCTGCTCGGCGGCCGGCAGGTGACGCGCTTCAAGCGCGAGGGCAAGCAGTACGACGTGATCGTGCAGCTGGAGGCAAAGGACCGCAACACGCCGGCCGACCTGTCCTCGATCTCGGTGCGCGCGCGCGACGGGCGCCTGGTGCAGCTCTCGAACCTGGTGCGGGTGCGCGAGACGGTCGGGCCGAAGGAGCTGAACCATTTCGACCGCCAGCGCGCGGCGATTCTCTCGGCCAACGTCGCCCCGGGCTACACCCTTGGCGAGGCGCTGCAGGAGCTGGAAGGCGCGGCGAAGGAGGTGCTCGGCGCGGGCGCGCGCACCGCGCTCGACGGCCCCTCGCGCGAATTCCGCGAGTCGGGAGCGGCGCTCGCCTTCGCCTTCGCGCTCGCCTGCGTGTTCATCTACCTCATGCTCGCCGCGCAGTTCGAGAGTTTCGTGTCGCCCCTCATCATCATGCTGACGGTGCCGCTCGCCGCGCTCGGGGCGCTGCTCGCGCTCAAGCTCTCGGGCGGCACGCTCAACGTCTATTCCAAGGTGGGCCTGATCATGCTCATCGGCCTGATCACCAAGCACGGCATCCTGATCGTCGAGTTCGCCAACCAGCTGCGCAGCCGCGGCATGCAGAAGCTGGAGGCGGTGGTCGAGGCCTCGACGCTGCGCCTGCGGCCGATCCTGATGACCACCGGCGCGATGGTGCTCGGCAGCCTGCCGCTCGCGCTCGCCACCGGCGCCGGGGCCGAGGCGCGCCAGCCGATCGGCTGGGTGATCGTGGGCGGGCTGCTGCTCGGCACGCTGTTCACGCTGTTCGTCGTGCCGACCTCGTACCTGCTGCTGGTGCGCGAGGCGCGGCCGCAAATCGCGGGGGCGCAGCCTGCTGCTGCGGAATGACAGCGCGCTGGTGACCGGCGCCGCGCAGGGCATCGGCCGCGCGAATGCGCACGCGCTCGGCCCGCACGGCATCCGCGTCAACGCGCTCGTGCCCGGCGCCTTCCCGGGCGCGGGCTTCAAGGGCCTGCCGGGGCTGGTCGACCGCATCCCGATGAAGCGCCTCGGCAAGCCCGAGGACATCGCGCCGATGGCGGTGGCGATCCTCTCCGAGAAATACGGGAGCTACATGACCGGAGCGTCGGTGGTCGTGGACGGCGGCCTGGCGTTGTACAACTGGATCGACGCAGCAGGCTGATTGGTGACGCCTGAGCTGCGCGCCCTCCAGGATCTCTGCGCCAAGCTCGAGAGCGCCGGCATCGAATACATGCTTACCGGATCGCTCGCGGCGAGCTACTACGCGAGCCCGCGCATGACGCGCGACATCGACATCGTGGTGTCGCTCGAGGTGGCCGCTGCATCGAAGCTGGCGGAGGTCTTCGGTACGGAGTATCACGCCGACACGGAGCTGATCGCCGAGGGCTTCCGGCTCATGCGGCCATGCAACGTCATTCACCTGCCGACTCTGGTCAAGATCGATCTCATCCCCCGCAAGGATGGCGAATACCGGCGGCTGGAGTTCCAGCGCCGGCGCAAAGTGGACTTTGCCGGCGTTTTGCTGTGGATCGTGAGCCCTGAAGACCTCGTGCTTTCGAAGCTCGAATGGGCGAGAGAATCGCGCTCAGAGATGCAATTGCGGGATGTGCGCGGGCTGCTCGGCACATCGCTGGATCGGGCATACTTGAATGAGTGGGCCGGCCGGCTGGGCGTGGCCGCCCTGCTGAAGGAGGCGACCGGTGACTGACACGGCACCCGAGATCGAGAACCTGCTCCGGCGACGCTGGCAGGCGTTGAGCGGATCCGAGCGCGCGCTCATGGCCATGCAGATGTTCGAGACCGCGCAGCGCATCGTTCTTTCGTCGCTTTCCTCCGGGCTCAGTGAGCGGGAGCGGCGCCGCGAGCTGTGTCGCCGCTTCTACGGCGACGAACTGGCGAGGCGCGTGTTTCCTTGAGCGAGCCGCCCGGATCATGAGGTTCGCGCTGCCGTCACTGCTTTGTATCGGACTCCTCCTCGCGTCAAGCACTGCGCAGGCACAGGCGCCGGTCAAGATCCACCGTGTCGGGGTCGTTTTTCCGAACACTTGAAGGGCGCGAAGGCCGGAGATCCGCCGGTAGACCAGCCCACGAGATTCGAGCTGGTCATCAACCTGAAGACCGCGAAAGCGCTTGGCCTGCAGCTGCCGCCTGTGCTGCTGTTTCGCGCCGTCCTGATCATCGAATGATGGCCAAGAGCAAATACCACGTCCGCCTGGCAGACGTGCCGCCCTATTCGCCCGCCAACATCGCGCCGTACGACTGGATCGACGCTGCAACCTGAACCACTTATACTGGCACTGATATCGGAGGCGGCGCCATGGCTCAGGTCACCATCTATCTGGATAGCGAGATCGAAAAGAAGGCGCGGGCGGCGGCGCGCGCTGAATACGGCAGTCCCGATTCTGGGTTTTGACGCGGCCACGGGCCGCAAGGCGGCCGAGATCCGCCATGCGATGGCACGACGAGGCGAGGCGATCGGGCCGCTCGACACGCTCATCGCGGGATCCGCGCTGGCTCACCGCGCGACATTGGTGACGCGTAACGTACGTGAGTTCGCCAGGGTTCCCGGACTGGAAATCGTCAACTGGTACGAATGAAGAGCAAATACCTGATTCGGCAATCTGACGTCACGCCCTATTCGCCGGCGAACCACGCCGGCACGAAGAACTTCCGCCTGATCGGTCCCGAGACCGTGGGCGCGAAGCAGGTCGAGGTGCTGATCGGCGAGCTCGAGCGCGGCAAGGGCGCGCTGCCGCACGCGCACCCGGGCATCGAGCAGGTCTGCTATCTCCTTGAGGGCGAGGCGCACGTCGAGGTGAACGATGGCAGGAACCCCGAGCGATTCGAGCTCAAGCCCGGCGAGGCCTGCTTCTTCCCGGCCGACGCGCAGCACCTCTTCATCGCCACCACCCCCAGGGTCAAGGTGATGGTGATCTACGCGCCGCCCTACGGCGAGGATCCGAAGAAGGTGATCCGCTGATGGATTTCGCCCTCAGCCAGGAGCAGGAGCAAATCCGCGAGGCGATCGCGAAGATCTGCGCGCGGTTCGACGATGCCTACTGGCTGAAGAAGGACAAGGAGGGCGGCTTTCCCGCCGAGCTGCACCGCGCGCTCGCCGGGGACGGCTGGCTCGGCATCGCCATGCCGGAGGAGTTCGGCGGCGCGGGGCTCGGCATCACCGAGGCGGCGGTGATGATGCAGGCGATCGCCGAATCGGGGGCCGGGTTTTCCGGCGCCTCGGCCGTGCACATGAACATTTTCGGTCTCAACCCGGTGGTCGTTTTCGGAACGAAGGAGCAACAGAAGCGCATGCTGCCCGGCCTCATCTCCGGCAAGGAGCGCGCGTGCTTTGCCGTGACCGAGCCGAATACGGGTTTGAATACAAGAAAAATAAAGGTCAAAGCCGAGAAAAAGAAGAATCGCTACTTCATCTCGGGCCAGAAAGTCTGGATCTCCACCGCGCAGGTGGCCGAGAAGGTGCTGCTGCTCGCGCGCGCGGAAGCCGGTCTCACGCTCTTCTACACGGACTTCGACCGCGGCAAGATCGAAGTGCGCGAGATCGAGAAGATGGGCCGGCACGCGGTGGACTCCAACCAGGTGTTCTTTGATGCGTATCCTGTGCCGGAGGAAGACCGCATCGGCGAGGAGGGCCGGGGCTTCGAGTACATCCTGCACGGCATGAACCCCGAGCGCATCCTCATCGCCGCAGAGTCGGTGGGCCTGGGGCGCTGCGCGGTGACGCGCGCCGCGGCCTACGCGAAGGAGCGGATCGTGTTCGATCGCCCCATCGGCCAGAACCAGGGCGTCCAGCACCCGCTCGCCGCCAACTGGATGGCGCTGGAAGCCGCCAACCTGATGGTCTTCAAGGCCGCCTGGCTCTACGACTCGGGCAAGTCCTGCGGCGCGGAGGCGAACGCCGCCAAGTACCTCGCGGGCGAGGCCGCGTTCGATGCCTGCCAGCAGGCGGTGATGACCCACGGCGGCTTCGGCTACGCCAGGGAGTACCACGTCGAGCGTTATTTGCGCGAATCGCTCATCGGCCGCATCGCGCCGGTGAGCCCGCAGATGGTCCTCAACTTCATCGCCGAGAAGGTCCTCGGCCTGCCGAAGTCGTACTGAGCGCGGCGGACGATCGGGTCGGACCCGCGCTATTGCGGACGGTCCTGCCAGTCCACCCATTCGACGCCGTGGGCGGCGAGGTAGGCGTCCACCGCCTCGCCGAGGGTGGCGTGAAAGCCCTTCTCGCCGAAGCGCTCGAACAGGCCGAAGCGCTTGAGCTTGTCCTTGACCGGGTCTTTCATCTCGGCGAAGCAGAGCTCCACGCCGTCGGCGCGCAGGCGCTCGTGCAGTTCCGCGAGCATGTCGGCGGCGGTGACATCCACGCTCGTCACCGGCTCGGCCGCGACGACGACGCGGCGCGCCGGCGTGGGCGAGGCGGCGGCCACCGCCAGCACGCGGTCGAGGAACAGCTCGGCGTTGGCGAAGAAAAGCGGCGCGTCCCAGCGCAGCATCACCAGGCCCGGGATGCGCCGCGCCTGCGGGTAGCGGCCGATGTCGTGGTAGCCCTTCATGCTGTCCACGCGGCCGAGCACCGCGGAGTGCGGACGCCAGCCGTCCCACAGGAACTCGATCACGGCGATCACGATCGCGAAGGCGATGCCCGGAATGGCGCCGAACACGGCGACACCGGCGAAGCAGGTCATCGACAGCCAGAATTCCCAGCGCTGGATGCGGTAAATGCGCCGCAGGTCGCGGATCTCGAACAGGCCGAGCGCCGCGGCGATCACCACGGCCGCAAGCGCGGCGCCGGGCAGGTGCTCGAGCAGGTCCGGCGCAACGAGCAGCAGCAGCGCGATCGCCGCCGCGCCGACCACGCCGGTGAGCTGCGTGCGCGCGCCCGCCGCCTCGGCCACCGGCGTGCGCGAAGAGCTGCTGCTGATCGGGAAACCCTGGAAGAAGCCCGCGGCGAGGTTCGCCGCGCCCAGGCCCACCATCTCCTGGTTCGGGTCCACGCGCATGCGCATGCGCGCGGCGTAGCTGCGCGACAGCACGCTCGTGTCGGCGAAGGACACCAGCGCCACCGCGAGCCCGCCCATCAGCACCGGGCCGAGATCCTCGGCGCGGACCAGCGGCAGCGCCGGCGCCGGCAGGCCCTGCGGCAGCTTGCCGAGCACGGCGAGCCCGGCGCGCGCCTCGAGCTCGAGCGCGCCCGCGACCGCGGTCGCGGCGATGACCACGACCAGGATGGCGGGCACGCGCGGGAAGCGCCTGAGCAGCAGGATCAGCGCGAGCGCGCCCGCGCCGATGGCGAGCGCGGCGCCGCTGAACTCGCCGGAAGCGACCCGCTGCGCGATCGCCGCGGCCTGGTGCAGCGGCCCGTCGGCCTCGACGCTGGCGCCGAGCAGCTTGGGGATCTGCGACAGCAGCACCGTCAGCGCGATGCCGTTCATGTAGCCGTAGCGGATGGGTTTCGAGAGCAGCTCGGTGATAAAGCCGAGGCGCGCCGCGCCGGCGGCGACGCAGACCAGGCCCGACACCACCGCCATCGCCGCCGCCAGCGCGGCCGCGCGCTTCGCATCGCCGCCCGAGAGCGGCAGCACCACCGCGAGGATCACCGCGGCGAGGGCGGAGTCGGGTCCGAGCACGAGGATCCGGCTCGGGCCGAACAGCGCGTAGGCGAGCAGCGGAACGATCGTCGCGTACAGGCCGTAGATGCCCGGCACCCCCGAGGCCTCGGCGTAGGCGATGCCGGCGGGCGCCAGCATCGTGGCCAGCACCAGGCCGGCGAACAGGTCGTGCCGCAGCCAGGCGCGCTCGTAGCCGCGCGCCAGTGCCAGTCCCGGCAGCCAGCGCTGCCAGCCGGAGCG
>JADLES010000177.1 GCA_020845995.1 Burkholderiales bacterium
AGGGGGATCAGGCTCAGCGAAATCAACGGCGCTCGCATTGGAAACGATGCGGGCGCTCGGTTTTTCGGGGTCCGCGAATGACAGGAGAGCCCGAATGAACGCACCCAACCCGAAGTTTGCCGACTGCAAGGTCGCCGACCTCGCGCTCGCCGGCTGGGGCCGGCGCGAGATTGCCATCGCCGAGTCCGAGATGCCGGCGCTGATGGCGATCCGCGAGGAGTACGCGAAGACAAAGCCGCTCAAGGGCGCGCGCATCGCCGGGTCGCTGCACATGACGATCCAGACCGCGGTGCTGATCGAGACGCTGAAGGCGCTCGGGGCGGAGGTGCGCTGGGCCTCGTGCAATATTTTTTCGACCCAGGATCACGCCGCCGCCGCGATCGCCGCCGGCGGCACGCCGGTGTTCGCGGTCAAGGGCGAGACGCTGGACGAATACTGGGACTACACGCACCGCGTCTTCGAGTTCGGCGGCAAGGGTCCCAACATGATCCTCGACGACGGCGGCGACGCCACGCTGCTCATGCACCTGGGCAGGCGTGCGGAGAAGGACGCGTCGGTGATCGCCAAGCCCGCGAGCGAGGAAGAAACCTCGCTGTTCAAGGCCATCAAGGCGAAGCTCGCGAAAGACCCGACCTGGTACTCGCGCATGGCCGCCGAGATCAAGGGCGTCACCGAGGAGACGACCACCGGCGTGCACCGGCTCTACGAGATGGCGAAGAAAAAGGAGCTGCTCTTCCCCGCGATCAACGTCAACGACTCGGTGACCAAGTCCAAGTTCGACAACCTCTACGGCTGCCGCGAGTCGCTGGTGGACGGCATCAAGCGCGCCACCGACGTGATGGTGGCGGGCAAGGTCGCGCTGGTCTGCGGCTACGGCGACGTGGGCAAGGGCTCGGCGCAGGCGCTGCGCGCGCTCTCGGCGCAGGTGTGGGTGACCGAGATCGACCCGATCTGCGCGCTGCAGGCAGCGATGGAAGGCTACCGCGTGGTCACCATGGACTGGGCGGCCGACAAGGCCGACATCTTCGTCACCGCGACGGGCAACTACCACGTCATCACGCACGCGCACATGCTGAGGATGAAGGACCAGGCCATCGTCTGCAACATCGGCCACTTCGACAACGAGATCGAGGTCGCGGCGCTCTCCCAGTACCAGTGGGAGGAGATCAAGCCGCAGGTGGACCACGTCATCCTTCCCGGCGGCAAGAGGATCATCCTGCTCGCCAAGGGGCGCCTGGTGAACCTCGGTTGCGGCACGGGGCACCCGTCCTACGTGATGAGCTCGTCCTTCGCCAATCAGACCATCGCCCAGATTGAGCTCTACACGAACACGGCGAAGTACCCGGTGGGCGTGTACACGCTGCCCAAGCACCTGGACGAGAAGGTGGCGCGGCTGCAACTGAAGAAGCTCAACGCGCAGCTCACCGAGCTGAGCGAGGAGCAGGCGAAGTACATCGGCGTGCCGCGCCAGGGGCCGTACAAGGCGGACCACTACCGCTACTGAGATGCGACTGCTGCTGGTCTGGCTGATCAATGCCGTTGCGCTGATGGCGGTGGCCACCCTGCTGCCCGGCATCAGGGTGGCGGACTTCGTCACCGCGCTGGTGGCGGCGCTGGTGCTCGGCCTGGTCAACGCGCTCATCCGGCCCATCCTCATCCTGCTGACGCTGCCGGCGACGCTGCTTACGCTGGGCCTGTTCATCTTCGTGATCAACGGCCTCTTGTTCTGGTTCGTAGGCTCGTACATCAGCGGTTTCGCCGTGGCGGGATTCTGGTGGGGCGTGGCCGGCGCCATCACCTATAGCATCGTGTCCTGGGCGCTGTCGTCGCTGCTGCTGCCCGCCGCTCCGCGCCCATGAGCGGGCGCGCCTACAGCTTCGAATTTTTTCCACCGCGCACGCCCGCGGGCAGAGACAAGCTGCGCGAAACCTGGCAGCAGCTCGCGCAACTGGGACCCAAGTTCTTCTCGGTCACCTTCGGCGCGGGAGGCTCGACGCAGGCCGGGACGCTGGAGACCGCGCTGGACATCAAGCGAGCGGGCTACGAGGCGGCGCCGCACGTCTCCTGCGTGGCCTCGGCGAAGAAGGACATCGGCGCGATCCTCGAGCAGTACCGCGCGAACGGCATCCGCCACATCGTGGCGCTGCGCGGCGATCTGCCTTCGGGCGTGGCGATGGCGGGCGAGCTGCGCTACGCAAGCGAGCTGGTCGCCTTCATCCGCGAGCGCACCGGCGGCTGGTTCCACATCGAGGTCGCCTGCTACCCGGAGTACCACCCGCAGACGCGCTACGCCGCGGACGAAGTGAGGAATTTCAGGAAGAAAGTCGACGCGGGCGCCAACGGCGCGATCACGCAGTATTTCTTCAACCCGGACGCCTACTTCCGCTTCGTCGACGAATGCCGCGCCGCCGGCATCGGCATTCCGATCGTGCCGGGAGTGATGCCGATCCTGAATTTCGCCCAGCTCGCGCGTTTCTCGGACAGTTGCGGCGCGGAGATTCCGCGCTGGATGCGCCTGAAGCTCGAGGGCTTCCACGACGACAGCGCGTCCATCCGGGCCTTCGGCCTGGACGCCGTCACCGCGCTCTGCGACAAGCTGCTCGCCGCCGGCGCGCCGGGGCTGCACTTCTACACCCTCAACCAGGCGCCGCTGGCCGCGGAGATCTGGCGCCGGCTCGGCCTGCCGTCGCGCGCCGGCTGAGGGGACGCGCCATCCGCCGGTCCCGGATCGCGTTCCCCGACAGGCAAGTGGAAGACCATTCTCACGAGGTTCGCCCGCACGCTTCGCGCGCGATGCGCGCGCTCTTTCTGGGTCTGGGCCTGCTCTTCACGGCGCTGGGAATCCTCGGCGCGGTCCTGCCGGTCCTGCCGGCCACGCCGTTCATGCTGCTCGCGGCCGCCAGCTTTGCCCGCGCGTCGCCCCGCTTCTACAACTGGCTGCTCAACACGCGCAGCTTCGGGCCGCTGATCCGCGAGTGGCGGCGGTACCGCTCGATCCCCTACCGCACCAAGCTCTGGGCGATCGCGCTGATGTCGACGACGCTCGCGGTATCCACCATTTTTTTCGTCCCGGATCCCCTGCTGCAGGCGCTGCTGGCGCTGCTGGGCGTGCTGCTCGCGCTGTGGATGTACTCGATACCTTCGCGCGGTCGCACGTCTACGAACTGACCCTCTTCGCGACGCCGTCATCGCGTTCGTATGCCCGCCAGGGCGCCTCCGGCGCCTGACGGCAGGCGCCGAAGCGGAACGGTACCCAGTCGCGCCCCGGATTGAGGAAGCGCAGGTCCAGGAACCAGTAGCACTCCGGGTCGGCGGTTGCCGCTTCGAGCGCGGGCTGCGCGGCGAACCAGCGCATGAAACCGAGCGCGGGCGACTCCCAGGCAGCCCGGGCCGCCGGCGCCGCGCCGTAGCGGCTGCGCGTTTGCCAGCGCGCCAGCGCCAGCGGTTGAAACGCGCTGTCGAGCCGCGCGACGAAGCCGTCGCCCGGCGCGTAGGCGCGCGGGGCATCGCGCGCGAGATTGACGTGCGCGAAGCGATGCTCGCGCGCATCGCTCACGTAAACGGTCCAATTGAACGGCGACACCGCGCGCGGGTGAGCCGCGATCTCCGCCCCGGCAAGCCCGCGTTCGGCTGCGTAACCGCGGGCGAATTCGAGCGCCTTCTCCTTTTGCAGATACTGGAAGGCGACATAGGCGCAGAGGGCGATGCCTGCCGCCACGGATGGAATCCTGGTTCTGCAGAAGAAAGCGGAAAACAGGAGACCGGCGAGAATGATGCCGCTGAACCAGAGATCGATGATGAAGGTGGTGCCGATCCCTGCGCGCCAGTCGGAAAGCGGCGCGAATACCATGGTGCCAAAGCTCGTGATCCAGTCGCCGGCGATGTGCGTGAAGATCGCGAGCACGCAGGTTCCATACAAGGTCCGCCATCCGCCCGGCTCACGCAGGATCTTCGCGAGGATCCAGGCGAGGGGGACCGCCCATAGCGGCATCAGCAGCAGCGAGTGCGTCGCGCCGCGGTGATGCTCCAGGTACGCGACCGGCCCGATCAGGTTGACGATGAAGTCGAGGTCCGGCGCCGCGCAGGCGAAAAATCCCGCCGCGATGCGGCGCGGGATGGACCGCGGCGGCGCATCCTTCGGCGCCGTCGCACGCGCGACGAGCGCGCCGGAGAGTGCATGGGTGAGTGTGTCCACTCACCCGATTAGATCAAAAACTCAGGCGGCCCGTTTCTTGCGCTGCGCGTCCTTGACGTGCATCTGCGCGTAGGCGCCGTGCGCCGCGGCCTCGGCGTCGCCGACGTGGATCGGCAATCCCATGTCGGAGAGCACCGAGCCGAGCGCCGACAGGCACAGCATGACGTTGTCCGGGCGGCAGCTGTAGCCCATCAGGCCGATCCTCCAGATCTTGC
>JADLES010000178.1 GCA_020845995.1 Burkholderiales bacterium
GCGGCGCCGGCGCCGCCGCTCGCCGCTCGCCTGGGTCCTCAAGGGCGATCCCGCGAGCATGGAGGCGCGCTCAGGCAAGCGCGGCATGCCGGACCGCACGCTCGCGCACCTGGGCCAGTCGAAGGTCCTGCTGGCCGTGAACCTCGAGGCGCTCGTCCGCGAAGCGCGCCGCGCCGGGGTCGTGATCGAGCTCGTGCCGCAGGTGGGCGATTTCGTCGCCAAGAGCGAGCCCCTGTTCTGGATTCACGGCGGCGGCGCGGTCGACGAGGAAATGCTGCGCTCGCTCGCCGCGTTCGGCACCGAGCGCACCATGGAGCAGGATCCGATGTTCTCGTTCCGCATCCTCGTCGATATCGCCGCGAAGGCGCTGTCGCCGGCGATCAACGATCCGACGACCGCGGTGCTCGCCATCGACCAGCTGCAACGCCTGCTGCGGTTCGTGGGCTTGCGCGACCTGCGCGCCGAAGAGATCAGCGACGACACCGGTGCGGTGCGCGCCGTCGTCCGTACGCCAAACTGGGAGGACTACGTGCACATCGCCTTCCGCGAGATCCGCCTGTTCGGCGCCGGCAACCTGCAGGTGCCGCGGCGCCTGGGCGCCATGATCGAGAACCTGGTGCAGACGCTGCCCGAGCACCGCCACGCCGCGCTGCGCACCGAGCTCGAGCTGCTCGACCGCGCGCTGGTGAAGCAGTATCCGTTCCCCGAGGACCTCGCGCTCGCGCGCACGCCCGACCCGCAGGGGATCGGAGGGGCGTCCCGCAGCCAGCCTGCCGAGAGGTAGATGCCGATGTTCGCGATCCGAGTTTCGATTCTTCTCGCCTGCGGCGCGCTCCTGCTCGTGCAGGCATGCGGCAAGCAGGAAGCGCCGCCAGCGGCGCCGCCGGCGGAGGTGACGGTGCTCAGGATCGAGCCGCGCGACGTGCCGGTGACCTACGAGTTCATCGCGCAGACGCAGAGCCCGCAGGAAGTGAACATCGTTGCGCGCGTCAACGGCTTCCTCGACAAGCAGTCCTACACGGAAGGCGCGCTGGTGAAGGAAGGGCAGGTGCTGTTCCAGATGGACCAGAAGCCTTTCGTCGCCCAGCTCAACGACGCGCAGGCCGGCTGGGACAAGGCGAAGGCGGCTCACGACACCGCGCTGGCGAACCTGAACCGGGTCAAGCCGCTCGCGGCGCAGAACGCGCTCTCGAAGAAGGACCTGGACGACGCCACCGGCTCGGAGCAATCGTCGGCGGCGGCGCTCGCGCAGGCGAAGGCGCAGGTCGATACCGCGAAGCTGAACCTCTCCTACACCGTGATCGCCTCGCCGCTGAACGGCGTATCGGGCGCCGCCCGGCAGAAGGTGGGCGCCTACCTCAGCCCGGCCAACAGCCAGCTGACGACGGTTTCCTCGCTGCATCCGATGTGGGTGAACTTCAGCGTGTCGGAGAACGAGTTCAAGTCCTACCGCGACGAGGTGGCGAAGGGCCTGATCGCGCCGCCGAAGGACGGCAAGTTCGTGGTCGAGATCATCCAGATCGACGGCGCGGCGTTCCCGCACAAGGGCCAGATTACCTTCGTCGACCCCTCGTTCAATCCGCAGACCGGCACGTTCCTGCTGCGAGTCACGGTGCCGAATCCGGGCTCCGAGCTGCGACCCAACCAGTACGTGCGCGTGCGCGTGAAGGGCGCCACGCGCCCGGGCGCGATCCTCGTGCCGCAGCGGGCGGTGCAGCAGGGCGCGAAAGGCCATTTCGTGTGGGTGGTAAGCCCGGCAGGCAAGGCCGAGCTGCGGCCCGTCGCCGTCGGCGAATGGCAGGGCGAGGGCTGGATCATCCGCCAGGGCCTCGCCGCCGGCGACCAGGTCGCCGTCGACGGCACGCTGCGCCTGGGCCCCGGCGCACTGGTCAAGGCGACGCCGTACGCGCTCAAGCCGGGTGTCGCCGAGTCCGTCCCGCTCACGCCTTCGCCCGGCGCATCGCTGGTCGTGTTCTTCGACAAGCGCAAGGCGACGCTGGATGAGGAGGCATTGCGCTTGCTCAAGGGGTTCGCGCCGCCGATCCGCCAGGGCCGCAACGCGATCGACGTGACCGGCTATGCCGACGGCTCGGGCAGCCGCAAGGCCAACCTGGCGATCGCCGAACAACGCGCGGCGGCGGTGCGCGACGCCCTCGTCGCCGAGGGCATCGCGCCGGACCGCATCCGCCTGCAGCCGCCGCGCGTGGCCGCGGCCGCCGGGCACGAGCGCAACGCCCGCCGCGTAGAGCTGTCCGTCGGCCGGTAGCACCCGGGAGCACCGCCATTTTCTCGCGCTTTTTCATCGAGCGGCCGATCTTCGCGACGGTCGTGTCGCTGCTCATCGTCATCGCCGGCGCGGTGTCCGCTTTCGTGCTGCCGGTGGGCCAGTATCCCCAGATCACCCCGGTGCAGATCCAGGTGACGACCACCTACCCGGGCGCGGATGCGAGAACCGTCGGCGACTCGGTGGCCTCGCCCATCGAGGCGCAGATCAACGGCGTCGACAATATGCTCTACATGGAGTCGGTGAGCTCGAACACCGGGCAACTCACGATCACGGTCTTCTTCACGCTCGACACCGACCCGGACATTGCGCAGGTGCAGGTGCAGAACCGCGTCAACCTCGCGATGCCGCAGCTGCCCGAGGCGGTGGCCCAGTACGGTGTCTCGGTGCAGAAGAAGTCCTCCAGCTTCATGATGATCGTGGCGGTGTACGACAAGGAGGGCCGCTACAGCCCCCAGTACGTCACCAACTACACCAACCTGTACATCCTCAGCGCGATCCAGCGCATCAACGGCGCCGGCCAGGCGCAGATCTTCGGCGTGCCCGACCAGGCGATGCGCATCTGGATGAACCCCGACCGCATGGCCTCGCTCGGGATCACGACCACGGACATCCAGCAGGCGGTGGCGAGCCAGAACGCGCTGGTGGGCGCGGGGCAGGTCAACCAGAACCCCTCCACCGGCCAGGTGCAGCTGACCTTCCCGGTGATCACGCAGTCGCCGTTCGTGGACCCGGTGCAGTACGAGAACATCATCCTGCGCGCGAGCCAGGACGGCAGCGCCATCGTGCGCGTCAAGGACGTGGCGCGCGCCGAAACCGGCCGGCGCCAGTACATCGACGACAACCGCTTCAACGGCGCCTTCACCAGCCCGATCATCATCTACCAGCAGCCCGGCGCCAACGGGCTGGAAGTCTCGAAGGCCGTGCGCAAGACCATGGCCGAGCTGAAGAAGACGATGCCGGCCGGCCTCGAGTACACCATCGCGCTCGACACCAACGACTTCGTGCGCATCTCGATCGAGGAGGTGCTGCACACGCTGCTCGAGGCGATCGTGCTGGTGGTGCTGGTGGTCTACCTGTTCCTGCAGAGCCTGCGCTCGACGCTGATCTGCACGGTGGCGATCTTCGTCTCGCTGATCGGGACGTTCCTGGGCATGCTCGCGCTCGGCTTCTCGATCAACCTGCTCACCCTGTTCGGGCTGGTGCTCGCGATCGGCATGGTGGTCGACGACGCCATCGTCGTCGTCGAGAACGTCGAGCGCAACATGGCCGCGCACCACCTGGATGCGAAGGAGGCGACGATCAGGGCGATGCAGGAGGTCTCGGGGCCGGTGATCGCGGTGGTGCTGGTGATGGCGGCGGTGTTCGTGCCGGCGGCGTTCCTGCCGGGCACCACCGGCCAGCTCTACAAGCAGTTCGCGCTCACCATCGCCCTGTCGGTGGCGATCTCGGGTTTCGTCGCTCTCACGCTTACGCCGGCGATGGCGGCCCTGCTGCTCAAGCACAGCGCGCCGCCCCAGCGCGGCTTCTTCGCCTGGTTCAACCGCTGGTTCGACCGCATCACCAAGGCCTACGGGCGCGGCGTGCAGCTGGTCATCAAGCGGATGATCCTCGCCGGCGTGCTGCTGGCGGTGATGGCCGGCGCGATCGTCTGGATGTTCCGCATCGTCCCCACCAGCTTCGTGCCCAACGAGGACCAGGGCTACGTGCTGGGGCAGATCGTGATGCCCGACGCGGCCACGCTCGCGCGCACCGCGCAGACCAGCGCCAGGGTCGACGAGCTGTTCGCGAAGAGCCCGGCGATCGAGCATCGCACGGTGGTGAATGGCTACAGCCTGATCGACGGCCAGTACAAGTCCAACGTCGCCACCGTGTTCATGACCTTCAAGGACTTCAAGGAGCGCTACGCCTCGGCCGAGCGGGCGAGGCGGGAGAACGCCAAGACCGTGCTGATGGGCGTCTACGGCGCATCGCGCGCCATCGACACCGGGGTCTTCATCCCGATCGCGCCGCCGGCGATCCCCGGCATCGGCACCACCGGCGGCTTCGAGTTCTGGATCCAGGACCGGGCCGCGGGCGATCCGGCGCGCCTGTACGAGCTCACCCAGGCGTTTCTCGCCGAGGCGCGGACGCGCCCCGAGCTCGCGGGACTGAATTCGACCTTCCGCGCCAGCTCGCAGCAGCTTCGCGCCACCGTGGACCGCTCCAAGGCGGTGCTGCTCGGAGTGCCGGTGGGCGACGTCTACAGCGCGCTGCAGGCGCAGTTCGGCTCGATCGTGGCGAGCCAGTTCACCCAGTACAGCCGGGTCTGGAACGTGATCCTGCAGGCCGACGCGCCGTACCGGCAGACGCCCGAGGACATCAGCAAGCTCTATACGAAGTCGGCCAACGGCAAGATGGTGCCCCTGTCGGCCGTGGTGTCGACCGAATACGTGGCCGGACCGGACCTGGTGCCGCATTTCAACGGCTTTCCGGCCGCGCAGGTGACCGGCGGCGCCGCGCCCGGCTACAGCTCGGGCGACGCGATCAAGGCGATGCAGGAAGTCGCGGCCAAGGCGCTCCCTGAGGGCTACGGCTTCGCCTGGTCGGGCATGGCCTACCAGGAGATCCAGTCGGGCAACACCTCGGCGCTCGCGTTCGCCTTCGGCATCCTGATCGTGTTCCTGATCCTTTCGGCGATGTATGAATCCTGGTCGCTGCCGGGCTCGGTGCTGGCGGCGGTGCCGTTCGGCATCGTCGGCGCCCTCGCCGCGACATGGGCGCGCGGCCTGGAGAACGACGTCTACTTCCAGATCGGCCTGCTGGTGCTGGTCGGCCTCGCGGCCAAGAACGCGATCCTGATCGTCGAGTTCGCGGTGGAGCTGCGCCACAAGGGCAAATCGCTGCTCGAGGCGGCGGTGGAGGCGGGCGAACTGCGCCTGCGGCCGATCGTCATGACCTCGCTCGCGTTCATCTTCGGCTGCGTGCCGCTGGCGATCGCCGCGGGCGCCGGCGCCAATGCCCGCCACTCGCTCGGCACCGGCATCATCGGCGGCATGGTCGGCGCGAGCACGCTGGCGCTGCTGTACGTGCCGCTGTTTTTCTATTTGTTCGAGCAACTCGCAGAGCGTGGCGGGAAGAAGGCGAACGAAAAGGATGCCTAGATCATTGCCCGGGACGGTTCTTGCATGCCTGCTCGCCGGTTGCATGGTCGGCCCGGACTACGAGCGGCCCAGGGTGGAGGCGCCGGGCGCGTTCCGATTCGAGGCGAATGCCGCGCCCGGCCTCGCCGATCGCCGCTGGTGGGAGCAGTTCGGCGACCCGGTGCTCAACGATCTCATCC
>JADLES010000179.1 GCA_020845995.1 Burkholderiales bacterium
CCCAGGGGCGAGGGCAAGTCGTACTTCCGGCAGGTCGCGCTCTACGACGACAAGTTCCTGCCGCAGTTCGAGACCATCGCGCGCTACATCCACGACGCGGGGGCGGTCGCCATCCAGCAGATCCTGCACGCCGGGCGCTACGGCGGGATTGACCTGGGCTACTGCGTGCAGCCCTCGGAGGTGCCGCAGACCCTGCCGCACTTCCGGCCGCCGCGCGAAATGTCGAAGGACGACATCCGGCGCTGCATCGCAGAGCACGTTGCCGCGGCCCGGCGCGCGATCAAGGCAGGCTTCGACGGCATCGAGGTGACGAGCTTCATGGGTTACCTGCTCGCGTCGTTCAACTCGAAGTTCACCAATCAGCGCATGGACGAATACGGCGGATCGGTGGAGAACCGCGGCCGCTTCATGCGCGAGCTGATCGACGCCACCAAGCAGGCGCTGCCCGAGCACCCGTTCATCGTTCGCCTGAACGGCGCCGAGCTGATGGACCAGTGGGGCGGCAACACCGAGGACGAATGCTTCGCGCTGATGCGCCAGGCGGCCGAGCGCGGCGCCGACATGATCAGCGTCACCGTCGGCTGGCAGGAGGCGCCCGAATCCTCGATCGGCCGCGACGTGCAGCCGGGGCACTGGAATTACCTCGCGGCGCGCGCCAAGCGGGAATGCCCGAACACGCTGATCGCGTTCGGCAACCGGCTACCCGACCCGGTGATGGCCGACGCCTGCCTCGCGCGGGGCGAGTTCGACTACTGGGAGGTGTGCCGGCCGCTGCTCGCCGACCCGGAGCTCGTGCACAAGGCGGCCGAAGGGCGCCTGGACGAGGTGCGCCGCTGCATCGGCTCGCTCAACTGCCTGTCGCGCGTGTTCCGCGACTTGCCGTATTCCTGCACGATGAATCCGGCGCTCGGCCACGAAGTCGAGCCAGAGTACGCCCTCACGCCGGCCGCGGTGAAGAAGCGGGTGATGGTGATCGGCGCGGGACCCTCGGGCATGGAGTTCGCGATCAACGCCGCCAGGCGGGGCCATGAGGTTACCGTGTTCGAGCGCGGCGAGCGAATCGGCGGCAACCTGCTCGGCTACGCGGCCAACGACCTCGCGCGGCCCGACGACCTGCTCTCGGTCGTGCGGCACTACGAGGTCATGGCGAAGAAGCTCGGCGTCAAGCTGCAGTTCGGCACCGAGGCCAACCCGAAATTCATGCGCTCGGTGCTGCACCAGTACGATGTCTGCATCGTCGCCGCCGGGGCGCGCATCGACCGCACGGCGTATGTACATGTGGAAGGTCATGAACGCATCGTCGATGCGCTCGACGTCGCGGCGGGGCGCGTCGCGCCGGGCGGCAATGTTTTGGTGTTGTGCGGCAACAAGGTCGGACTGGTGCTTGCCGAGTCCCTGAGCAAGCGCGGTGCCAAGGTGATCATCGCCGAGCCCGGCAGGCGCATCGGTGAGGACGTGATGCCGACCTTCAAGTGGCGGCATACCGCGTGGGTCGAGGAGCTGGGCATCCGCACGCTCACGCAGACGCGGCTCGAGCGCATCACGGCGGAGGGCGCCGTCCTCGTGGACGCGAAAGGCGCGCGCACGACCGTCGCGGCGGACACCGTAATCGCCGCGGGTCCGCGGCGCGCGAACCAGGAGCTGTTCGCCGAATTCGAGTGGATGGTGGACGAGCTGCACGGCTGCGGCGACGCGCTGATGCCGCGCGGGCTGGACGCCGCGATCCACGAAGGCTACCGGCTCGGGGTGCGCGTCTGACGACCGGCTGGCAGCAGGTGCTCGACCGCCACGCGGATCTCTTCGCCGACGTGGCGGCGGGGGCAAGCGCGGCGCTTGCGCCGCGCAGCCCGCCGCGCGCGAACGTGAAGCAGGTGCTCGAACCGCGGCCGATGCTGCTGTGGCTGCGCGCGGCCGAAGGCATGCAGGCGAGGCTGGGAGAATACCGCGGCCTGAAGACGCTCGATGCCGACGTGCTCTTCCTGCCCGAGGAGGGCGCGCTCGAGGCCGCGCTCGCGCACGAGCAACCGATGAGCGAATTGAAGCGCGAGCTGCGCGACGGCCGGATGCTGGTGATGGTGATGCGCTCGCGCAGCGAACTGCGCGAGCGCGGCTGGAGCGACTTTTTCGAGGCGCTCGGCCTGCCTTTCCAGGGCACCTGCCGGTGATCTTCGCCAATCCGGCGGGCGCTCCCGAGCTCGCCTGCGACGAATGCGGCTGCCGCTGGTTCGACCGCCGGACCGACCGCTGCTACGAGTGCGGCGCGGCGGTCGCCCAGGAGGCGAAGGAGGCGTTCCGGCGGGCTGTGGATGACTGGCAGGCGAGGCGCCGCGGATTCGACGGCAAGGTCTGAGGACCTGGATTCGCGCCGAACTCGATGCACGCGCCGGGTTTTATGAAATACTAATGTGGTGCGTCAAGCAGATTGGGCGTCATTCCGACGAGTACAACCAAGTTCTGTGGAACTATGGTTCGATCTACTTGCGTTCGTTCGGTGCGCAGACCGCGGGCTCGGCGATACCCTTCCGCACCTGGCTCGACGAGGGCGTGCCGGTCGTGCAGTCGACCGACGGAAGACCTTACGACCCGATCTTCTCGTTCTGGCAGATGCTGGCGCGCAAGGACGGCGTCACGGGCCATGTGTTCGGTCTTCCAGAGCAGAAGCTGACGCGGACGGAGGCGCTGCGCCTGTACACCTACAATGCAGCCTGCGCGGCGTTCTGGGAGCAGCGCATCGGCTCGCTCGAGCCCGGTAAGCTGGCTGACCTGGCGACCCTCTCGGAGGACATTATGACCATGCCGGAGGACAAAATTCCCGAGGCTCGCGTGCTGACCACGCTGCTTGCCGGAAAACCGGTGCATGATACGGGACTTTTCCAATAAGTTGCGCAGGAGAGGCTCATGACTTCCCCGGCTGCGAAGGAGATCGTCCCCGTCGAGAACATGGCCGCGCCGCGCGGCGTCTGGTCCGTCGCCACCGTCGCACGACCCGGTCGTCTGGTCTTCGTATCGGGGCTGCTCGCGAAGGACGCCGCTGGCGAGATCGTTGGCGTCGGTGACGTCGGCGCGCAAACCGAGCAGGTGCTGAAGAATCTGGCGCAGGCGCTCAAGGCGGCGGGCGGGACGCTGGCCGACGTGGTGCGCGTCGACGTCTACATCCGCAGCATGTCGCACTTCGCGGAGATCCACGCGGTGCGGCGCAGGTATTTTCCCAAGGATCCGCCCGCCTCGACCATGGTCGAGGTCAGCCGCCTGACCGATGAGCGCTGCCTGATCGAGATCACGGCGATCGCCGTGCTTCCCTAGGGAGGATCGCGAGCATGGCCGAAATCGTTTTCGCAGCGGGCGTGCCCCATGCACCGGCCATCGTCGGCCAGTTCAAGCAGGCGCCTGCCGATGTCCAGGCGGTGGTGACGCGCACGTTCCAGGAGATCGCGCGGGGGCTGCAGGCCGCGCGCCCGGACGTGGCGATCGTATTCGCCAACGACCACTTGTCGAACAGCCGCGTGCGATCCTATCCAGATTTTCTTATCGGCGCCGCGGCCAGGCACAGCGGCCCGCATGAATGGTTCAAGCCCTGGATCGGCTGCCGGGACTATGTCGCGAAAGGCGACACGGCGGTCGCCAAGGCGCTCTTTCGCGGCATGACCCGGCGCGGCATCCGCATGACGGCGCGCAACGAGAATCTCACCTTCGATGACAACATCTCGGTCCCGGTGGTGATGACCGAACTCGATCGCACGGAAATCGCGCTCGTGCCGGTTCTGCAGAACTGCACGGTGCCGCCTTACCCTGATCAGTACCGCTGCTACGAGATCGGCCGGGCGCTCGCCGACTTCGTGGCGCACGACCTGCCGCCTGCATTGCGCGTGGCGCTGATCGGCTCGGGCGGACTCAGCCACGAGCCGGGTGGCGCTCGCTACTACAAGATCGACGAAGCGTTCGATCAGGAGTTTCTCGCGGTGAGCGCCTCGGGTGACCACCAGCGGCTGCTGCGCGAGTTCACCCCCGAGCGCATGGATGCCGCCGGCATGGGCGGCACGGCGGAGGTCCTTGCCTGGTACCCGGTGCTCGGCGCGATCGGCGAGTGCCGCGGCGAGTCGTTCGGCTATTCGGGCTGGCCGAATTTTCGCTGCGGCATTGGCGGCGTGATCTGGGATTTGAAATCCAAACCGCGATAGCGAGGTGGCGCAATGGCCTGGGAAGCATGGAAGAAATTCGATCCGAATCTCGCGTCCAACGACCTCGTTCAGGATCTTAAGTGGGATCCGCAGCTGCGAGCGCTGTTCGGGCAGTCCGAGGCGGCTGTCCTGGACCGCTACGACCTGCTGCCCGCCGAGCGCAAGGCGATCGAAGAGCGCGATTTCCGTGCGCTCTACGATCTGGGCATTCATCCGTACCTCGGCGGACAGCTATCGCGATTCATCTGGGGCAACGAGGCGGGCAAGGGCGCGGTCACGGCAGCGAACAATCTTGTTGCTTCGCTCACCGGCTCGCGCAAGGACCTACCACCGTCCTAGCGTGACAGGGCTCTGGTGGATCAAATAAGCTGGACCGCAGAGGAGAACGAGGGATGTTCATGAGGCGGCGATTGATCGGGCTAGCTTTGCTCGCGGCGGCCCTTGGCTTGGCAAGTGCAGCGCACGCAGGCGAAAAGGTCCGGTTGATCGTGTTGCCGGGCACGCAGTGGTACGTCGCCGAGGCGATGCAGCGCGGGGGATTTTTCCGGAAGCACGACCTCGAGATCGAGAGGAAGGACGTCGCCTCGGTGCCGGCGATTTTCACGACGTTGAAAGCGAAAGCCGGCGACATCGCGTTCTCGAGTTGGATCGCGAACATGCAGTTCCGCGCGCAGGGGTTGGATTTCATCGACGTCTTCCCGCTCACGGAATTCCACAACGACGTGATGGTGCGGCCCGATTCTCCGGTCCGCAACATCGCCGATCTCAAGGGCAGGCGCGTCGGCCTCTACGGCGGGCCAGCGGGCGGCACGACAGCGATGTTCAAGGTGCAGGCGATGCGTTTCTTCGGGCTGGATCCAGAGCGCGACCTGAAGATGCACTTTGGCGCCACGCCGCTGCTAGCCGGGTTGCTCGAAAAGGGAGAGCTCGACGCGATCATCGTCACCGAACCGGTCGCGACCGAACTCGCGCTGGCGAAGAAAGTCCGCATCATTGCCAACCTGAACGACCTGCACCGCAGCCAGACCGGCGAAGGGCTGCTCAGCCTGACGATCACAGTCCGGCGGGAGTTTGCCGAGCAGCATCCACAAGCGGTCCGGGCATTCATCAGAGCGTATCTCGACGGCCTGGCCTACCTCAAGGGCAACGGCGCGCTTTGGGAAGAGCTGGCGCGCCACAGCGGTATCACGTCGAAGGAAGGCGCCGAGCTGCTGCGCTCCCGGCTGGAGAAGAACTACGTGAGCCGATGGGACGCGGCATACATCGCCAAGCAGGTCGAATTCGCGCGCGAGATCCAGAAGGTGTTCGGCACGAAATACCTCCCGGAGATTTCCGCGGACGGCCTCACGCGAGCCTATCTGCCGTAGCGCATGGCGATGCGGCTGGCGTCGTTTTTTGCCCTGCTCGTCGTCTGGTGGCTCGCGTCGCTCGCGGTGCCCGCCGCGGTGCCGAGCCCCGGTCTTACCGCTGCCATGATCCGCGATAACGTCGCCTCGGGCGTGGTCGCGGGACACGTATTCGCCACGCTCAACCGCGTTTTCTGGGGATTCGCGCTTGCCATGGGCCTTGGCATCGCGACCGGCATGGCGATGGGCTTTTCGAGCCGCGCCGAGCGGATCCTCGACCTGTGGGTCATGGTGGCGCTGACGATTCCGGGCCTCTGCTACGCGATCGTCGCTTTCCTCTGGATCGGCCTGAACGAGGTGGCCGCCGTTTGCGCCGTGGCGATCACCGCCTTTCCCTCGATCGCGATCACGATCCGCGAGGGCGCGAAGGGAATCGACAACCGTCTGGTCGACATGGCGACGGCATTCGGTGCGGGCCGACCGCGGCGCGTCTGGCGCGTGGTCGTGCCCCAGCTCATGCCATACGTCATGGCCGCCGGCCGATACGGTCTCGGGATCATCTGGAAGATCACCGTGCTCGTCGAGCTGCTCGGTCTGTCGAGCGGCGTCGGCTACATGCTGAACTACTGGTTCCAGCTCAACAACATGGCTCAGGTTTTCGCCTGGACCGCGATGTTCACCGCGGTGATGATCTTCCTTGAGCTGGGCGTGCTGCAACAGCTCGAGCGACGGCTCTTCGCCTGGCGCCCCGCCGCGCGCGCGTAACGAGCCGATGGCCGCGATTGCAGTCGAGCGCCTGGGCAAGGTCTTCAACCGCGGTTCGCCGCGGGAGGTGAGCGCGCTGCGCGAGGTCACCTTCTCGATGGCCTCGGGAGAGTTCGTCTGCATTTTGGGCCCGTCGGGCTGCGGCAAGTCGACGATTCTCAACATCCTCGCCGGACTCGAGTCGGGATTCGAGGGCCAAGTCCTCCTCGAGGGGCTCGCGCTGCGAAGCGTCGGCAGTGCGCTTCGAGTCGGCTATGTCTTCCAGGAGTCGCGACTCCTGCCATGGCTTACCGTGGAGCAGAACGTGCATTTCGGTCTCGAGTGCCAGGGTTTCCATCGACGCGAGTGGCCAGCGCGATCCGCTGCGGTCCTCGAAATGGTTGGGCTCGCCGATTTCGCGCATCACTACGTTCATCAGCTCTCCGGAGGCATGCAGCAGCGCACTTCAATCGCGCGCGCCTTGAGCATCGATCCACAAATCCTCCTGATGGACGAGCCCTTCAGCAGTCTGGACGAATTCACCGCCCGCGACCTGCGCCAGCAGTTGCTCGGCATCTGGACAAGGACCGGCAAGACCATCCTCTTCGTCACCCACAACAGCTTCGAGGCGACCTTCCTCGCCGACCGGCTGCTGCTGATGACGCGCCGCCCGGGACGAATCGTCGAGGACCTGAGGATCGATCTGCCACGCCCGCGCAGCTACGATGATCCGCGTGTCTTCGACGTAAATGGCAAGGTGGTCAAGACTTTCTTCAAGTCGATGAACGAGCCTTGAGCCGGTGGGCGAAAAAGTGTGCGCCGGTTCGTGTCGAGGAGTGACCGTTCGCTGCCCCGAGGCAACTCTGGCGCCTGGCGGCAAGCCGCTCAGGAGTCGCGCAGGCGAAAGCGCTGGATCTTTCCGGTAGCGGTGCGCGGCAGCTCCGCGATAAAACGTACTTCGCGTGGGTACTTGTAGGGCGCAAGGGTCGCTTTCACGAAGTCCTGGATCTTGCTCGCCGTCTCGGGCGTCGCTTCGCGCGGGTCGCGCAGCACCACGCAGGCGCATACGACGCTGCCGCGCGCCTCGTTCGGCATGCCGACCACCGCACAGGCGGCGACGCTCGGGTGCTCGGCGACGGCGCGCTCGACTTCTTGCGGCGAGATGTTGTATCCGGCCGAAACAATCATGTCGTCTGCGCGGTCGACATACCAGAAGCAACCATCGGCGTCGCGTTCGCACACATCGCCGGTCAGGTTCCAGCCGTCGCGTACGAAGCTCGCCTGACGCTGCGGGTCACCGATGTAGCGGCAGCCGGTCGGGCCTCGCACCGCGAGCCGGCCGCGGCGCCCTGGCGGCAGCGGCTGCCCGCCGTCGTCAAGGATCGCCACCCGGAAGCCGGGCACAGCGTGCCCCATTGAGCCGACGCACGCGACCTGCAGCGATTCCGAGACGAAGTGCGTCAGCATCTCGGTGCAGCCCAGACCGTTGACGGTGCGCACGCCAGTGGCGTCGCGCCATTGCTCCCAGAGCTTCACGCGCAGATTTTCGCCCGCCGACGTGCATTTGCGCAGGCTGGAGAGGTCGTGGTCGCGCGCATTCTCGAGCATTGTTTGGTAGAGCGTCGGCACACTGTAGAGACTCGTGACGCGCCAGCGCTCGATCGCCGCGAGCATGGCCTGCGGCGTCGGGCGATGCACCAGCACGGCGGGTACGCGCCAGCGCAGCGGAAACAGAAGAGACGCGCAGAGCCCGTAGGTGAATGCGAGCGTCGGCGAACCTACGACTACGTCGTGCGGCTCCAGCGTATATACGCGCGGCCAGCATTCGGTGATCGCCAAGATATCGCGGTGAAAATGCGCCGCGCCCTTTGGATTGCCGGTGGTACCGGACGTGAAGCTGACGAGCACCGGGTCATCCGCCGCGGTGGGGACGTAGCCGCAGCCAGCGCTCTTCGCCTCGAGGCGTCGGTCGAGGTCGGCTTCTCCGGCCGGTGCGCCGCCCGTCGGGGTGAAGTAGGCGACGTGCCGAAGCTCCGGGTTCGCGATCTGTGCCTGCGCAAGCTCCTCGGCGAGCGACTGCTCGCAGAGCGCGATGCGCACCTCGGCCTTGGCAATGATGTAGCCGAGTTCACGCGCGCGCAAGAGCGGCATGGTATTGACGACAACACCGCCGGCGCGTGCTACCGCCAGCCAGCAGGCTGCGACCATCGGCGTATTGGCCGAGCGCAGCAGCACGCGTTCGCCGGGCACCAAGCCGAAGTCCTGGACCAGCACGCGGGCGATGCGTTGCACGCGGTCGAGCAGGTGGCGAAAAGACCACGTGACGTCTTCATAGTGGAAGACCGGCCGCTCGCCAGCTCCCGATTCCACGGCCGCGTCGAGCAGTTCAACGCACGCGTTCATGCGATCCGGATAGTGGCGCAGGTGGGGCGCGGAGTAGTCAAGCGCTGGCCACAACTCGCGCGGCGGGAGCTGCGTGCGGATGAACGGATCGACGTGCGCCGTCGGAACGCCGCCCGGGGTGCGCATCGAGCAACGTTAGACTTGCGCCGCGCGTACATACTTGATATGCATCAAGAAAAGGACCGGATCAGCACTCTGCGATCCGGTATTCGGATGATCGCGCAGGTCTGGCTGCCGCTTCATGCCAAAGAGGGATGTTCCGGAACTTGTTGAGCAGATGACCTGATGAGGCTGCCCTTTTCGCCCGCCATGGTAAGTAGTCGCTGCATGTCCGGACCCACACGAACGGTTTCGTTTATCGCTACAGCTCACGCACGCAATACCTGTAGATCTGCACAGCGAACGCCTGGTCGAAGTTGGCCTCGGCGTCTCGATCGGCAGCACTGGCGACTCCTACGACAACCCCATGACCGAGACGATGATTCGCCTTTACAGGATCGGGCTCAACTGGCGCAGGGGTCCTTGGCGTCACCTCGAGGCGGTTTAGTTCGTCAAACTCGAATGGGTCGATTGGTTCAACATACACCGCCTGCTCGAGCCGATCGGCGTGATCCAGTCGTGCCGAATTCGAGCACGCGTGCCATCGCGGCGACGAGCTTCACACCATTGGGGCGAGATTGACTTGCGGAACTCCTCGAAGAACTCGAATCAGTTCATGATCGCGAGGCGCGAAGGTATACTCGCACGATGCGCCTTGAATCCACCATTATTCCCCATATTGCCGTCGTGGTCATGGATACGTGTCCCACCTGCGAGTTGCGGGACGACGAAGATTTGGACGAATCCGAAACCCGTCTCACCGAGGACGGTAAGTGACGCTTTCTGCCTATAGCCTGGAAGGGATTGCTTCTCGAGAATGAGTAGGGGACATCAGCGATGAAACCTAAGTCTGATGTGGCTGTGCGCAAGGTTTCGACATATTGTTACCAGTGCATCAATGGCCCTGATCTGCTCACGGTCGAGGTCGTCGATGGGGTCGCGACCAAAGTGGCGCCGAATTTCGGAGCCAAGGACGTGCATCCGGCGGACGGCAAGGTTTGCGTGAAGGCTTACGGGTTGGTGCAGAAGATCTACAATCCGCACCGCTTGTTGCGCCCGATGAAGCGCACCAACCCGAAGAAGGGGCGCGACGAGGATCCAGGATGGGTGCCGATCTCGTGGGATGAGGCACTCGAGTTGGTGGCCGAGCGTCTGCTCTCTGTGCGCAGGAGGGGCCTGGTCGACGCCAACGGAGATCCACGCCTGGCTTTCACTACCGGCGGCGCCGGAACTCCGATGATGTACATGGGTACGTTCCCGGCTTTCCTTGCGGCCTGGGGACCGGTGGATCGAAGTCTCGGCGCGGGCGGTACGGTGAAATGCCATCACACTCAGCATTTGTACGGCGAACTGTGGCACCGAGCCTTCACAACTTGCCCCGACACGCCGCATCGTCGTTACATGGTGTCCTTCGGCAGCAATGCCGAAGTCTCGGGCGGGGTGTCGGGGGTGCGCAGGCAGGCCGACGCGCGCGCACGGGGTACTGCGCGTATCCAGGTCGAGCCGCACCTTTCCGTGACCGGCGCCTGTTCCAGTGAATGGCTGCCGATCCGACCGAAGGGCGACGGCGCGTTCCTGTTCGCCATGCTGTACGTTCTTTTGCACGAGCATCCGCTCGACGCACTCGATGTGCCGTTTCTTCGCGATCGGACCTCGGCGCCCTATCTCGTTGCGCCAAACGGCTTCTATCTCCGGGATTCGGAGACGCTTAAGCCGCTCGTGTGGGACGAAACCTGCGCGCGCGCAGTGATCCACGACACGCCAGGCGTCACCCCGGCTCTGCGTGGAGAGTTCCTGGCGAGCGGCGTGGAAATTGGCTCGGATCGGCAACGCTGGGAGCATTCCGCAGTACGCGTTCAGACCGCGCACGAACGTTTGTTCCAGCATGTGTCTGCCTACACGCCGGAATGGGCGCATTCGATCTGCGACCTGCCGGCACACAAGATCCGTCGTATCGCCAACGATTTCCTTGAACAGGCCTGCATCGGAGAAACGATCGAGATTGACGGACAGACGCTGCCCTACAGACCGGTGGCCATTACGTTAGGGAGGTCGGTGGACAGCGGATGGGGCGCGTATGAGTGTGTCTGGGCGCGCACGGTGCTGCAGACGCTGGTGGGGGCGCTCGAGGTACCGGGTGGACTGCTGGGAACCACGGTCTTGATAACCGGCGTCGAGCACGATCGGATCGCGAGCGTGCGCCCCGGGGAGGACGGTTTCCTGGATTTTCCGATGAATCCGACCGATCAGGAGAACTGGATCGCCAAGCCCGAGGTCCGGCATGGTCATCGCACGCTGGTCCCGCTGGTCGGGAACTCTCCCTACAGCCAAGCGCTCGGCTCGGCGAGCATTGCGTGGCTTCGTCTGCAGGGCCGCGCCGCGCCGACGTGGCACGCACCCTCGCCGCCCGATGTCTGGATCGTCTACCGCTGCAACCCGGCGATCTCGTACTCCGAAACGGGGCGATTGTGCGAAACCATGTCTACGTTTCCATTTACAGTGGCATTCGCTTACACACTGGATGAAACGAACCATTTCGCGGATGTACTCCTGCCCGACGCAATGGATATGGAGAGTACCCAGTTGATCCGGGCCGGCGGAACGCATTACCAGGAGACCTATTGGGATGCGGAGGGATGGGTGTTGCGTCAGCCGGTCGTGACACCGCGCGGCGAGACGCGTGATTTCACATGGATCGCTACCGAGCTTGCCGTCCGCACTGGTCTGCTCGCCGAATACAACACCGCGATCAATACGGGCGCCGCCGGACTGCCTCTGCGCGGACCGCATGGAGATTTTTCTCTCGACACTGACAGGGCGCACAGGGTGGAAGAAATATGGGACGCGGTGTGCCGTGCTGCCAGTGCCGAAGTCAGCGGGGGAGCCGCAAGCGACGGCCTGGACTGGTTCAAGGAGCATGGCTTTCGGACGCGCCCGTTCCCGCGCATCCGATGGTACCTCTATCCTCGCATGGTCGAGCTGGGTCTACGATTCGAACTTCCCTACCAAGAGCGGCTCGCACGCATCGGAGGAGAGCTCGCAAGCCGGTTGCACGGCAACGGAACGCACTGGTGGGATCGGCAGCTGCACGAGTACGAGGCGCTCCCCGCGTGGCGAGATCCCGTGCCAATCTGGGACGAGTTCTATCGCGAGCGGTTCGGTGTGGATCCGGATGACTATCCATTCTGGGTACTGCCCGCGCGCAGCATGCAGTATGCTTGGGGGGGCAACGTTTCGATTCAGATGATCCGGGAAGTCGCGGGCAACGTCGCCGGACACGAGGGTATCATCCTGAATCGTGCCCGCGCCCTGAGCTTGGGAATCGAGGATGGCGCCCTGCTGGAAGTCAGCTCGCCGGTAGGATCGGTTCAGGGGCGCGCGGTGCTGCGCGAGGGGGTGCGTCCCGACGTGGTCCTGATGCTGGCGCAGTTTGGCCACTGGAAGACTCCTTTTGCCAGAGATTTCGCCACCCCGTCCCTCAATTCATTGGTGCCAATGGATATGGATCTGCTGGACGGCACCGGGTCGACGATTGACGCTACGCGCGTGCGCGTGCGCCGGGTCGGAAAGCCGGCGCGATGACGCGATATGTAATGGTGGCGGACCTGAACCGCTGCGTTGGTTGCCAGACCTGCACTGCGGCCTGCAAGCACACGAACCAAACCGCGCCGCATGTGCAGTGGCGCAAGGTGCTCGATGTCGAATTCGGCGAGTATCCTGACGTCAGTCGCGTGTTCATGCCAGTGGGTTGCCAGCACTGCGCCGACCCGCCGTGCATGCACGTGTGTCCGAGCACTGCCACAGGACAGCGCCCCGACGGTATCGTGACGATTGATTACGATCTGTGCATTGGATGTGCGTACTGTTTTGTCGCCTGTCCCTACCAGGCGCGCTATAAGGTAGAGAAACCTCGCTTCGCCTACGGCGACGAGCCGGTCGAGCAGGAAGCCAAGACTTTCGACGCAAAGCGCATCGGCGTTGCGCAGAAATGTACCTTCTGCGCGGACCGAGTCGACAGTGGCGTCGCGCAAGGCCTCCTGCCCGGTGTCGACCCTGAGGCGACCCCTGCTTGCGTGAATTCCTGTATCGCCAACGCACTGCACTTCGGCGACATCGAGGATGCGGGATCGAATGTCTCAGCACTGCTTTCCGAAAACCCCTGGTTCCGCATGCACGAGGAACTGGGTACCGAGCCGGGTTTCTATTATCTTTGGAGCGGCGGGGACAGGTATATCCGTGACTGAGTCTCCGCGCGGCGAACGCGCGCTGCCGGTGCGGCAGCTGTCCGCTGCATCGCGGAAAGTGCGTGTGGGTGACATCCAGCAAAGAAGCTGGGACTGGCGCGCGGCGGCAAATTTCATCCTCGGTGGCGCGAGCAGTGCTCTGCTTGGATTCGCTGCGCTTGCGGTGGTAAGCGGCGACGCTGCGCAGTCGCGGTGGACGATTCTTGCGGGCATGGCTGGAATGGGACTGGGGCTTGCGTTCGTGTGGCTCGAGATCGGTCGCCCCTGGCGGGCGCTCAACGTGTTCTTTCACCCGGCCACCTCATGGATGACGCGTGAGGCGATGGTTGCCGTTCTCTGCATGGTGCTGGGCGCTGTCTGGATCCTGCGCGGGGGAGAAGCGCTTGCGGTGGCGCTGGCGCTTGCAGCGTTTACCTTCCTTTTTTGTCAGGCAAGAATTCTCACCGAAGCAAAGGGGATACCCTCTTGGCGCATTGCGCAGGCGGGATGGCTGGTGGCGACGACGGGGCTAGTCGAGGGCGCCAGTCTGCTGCTCCTGGCCGCGTACCTCACCGGCTCGCAGAGTTCTCTGGCGGGATTGGAAATCGCGACGATCTGCCTCGTGTTGGTGCTCGTGCGCACGATCGCATTGGAAGCGTACAGACGAGCGCTTGCCGGATCCGATGTCGCGCGCGGGGCGGCGAGGGTCTTCAACGACTCGTATCGATTACTGGCCGGATTTTCCTCTGGATTGCCTGCGTTCCTTCTTGTGATCGCTCTGTGGTCTCCTGCTGCGTGGCCTGCGGGCGTCGCCGGTGCGCTGGCTGCCGTCGGCGGCGGCTGGGTGACCAAGTATCTGCTGGTCACGCGCGCTGCACGCGTGCAAGGCTACGCGTTCGGTGCGCTCCGGACCGGACACCCGCTTGGTTTGCGCCGCAACAAGAATGCAAGGGAGAAAGCGTGACATAGCAGCCATTGCGTTGCGGACGTCATCCCATGAGCCCAAGCTGGCCACGGATCTCTTGGCAGTGCTCGACGTAGCGTGGCATGCCCCGCACCGTTGCGTCCCGGGGTCTCGGCAGATCGACGACGATATTCGCCCTGACGACACCGGGTCGCGGCGACATGACCACGACCCGATCGCTCAGGAACACGCTCTCGGCGATGCTGTGAGTGATGAATACGATGGTCTTGCGGGTTTCGTTCCAGATGCGGAGTACTTCGAGGCCCATCTGTTCGCGGGTGATCTCATCGAGCGCGCCAAACGGCTCGTCCATGAGGAGGAGAGGCGGATTGTGAATTAGAGCGCGAGCGATGGCTGCCCGTTGCTGCATTCCGCCGGAAAGCTCACGTGGATAGCGGCGCTCAAACCCCTTAAGGCCCACAAGAGTGAGCAGTTCCAGCGCTTGAGCACGGTGGTTGCCATCGCTCAGCCGGAGCACCTCGATCGGCAACATGACGTTATCGAGGACTGTCCGCCAAGGCATCAGCAGAGGATCCTGGAAGACGATGCCAACACTGGGGATGGGTGCTATCACCGGCGCGCCAGCGAGCAGCACGTCGCCGCGGCTCGGCCGATCGAGGCCTGCGATGAGTCGCAACAGCGTACTCTTCCCGCAACCGCTGGGGCCGACAACGGATGCGAATTCCCCGGGACGGACACTCAAAGTGATGTCTTGGAGCGCCGTGAGCACCGTTCCGTCGGATGATTGGTAGATCTTGCTGACGTCACGCAGCAGAATGGTCGGCGTGCCGTTGTCCGCCGCCGGCGAAGCAGTCCGGAATGAAGTCAACGGTGCGCCTGCAGCTGGTGCGGCACGACGAGACGATGAAACAATTCAGCGATATTAATTCCCCTTTGGTAGTCGATTTCCTCGCATTTCGCAATCATTGCGTGCTCGGTCACGCCGGCGATTCTCCGGATGCGTTCGGGTCTAGATTGGCAACACTGGCCCTGGAAATACTGTATTGATCGAACGTAGGGGTGTTCTCCGAGCGGTCCGAATTCAAGCCGGGAGAGCACGTGCCCATGGCATCGCGAGTCGCTCGACGCAGACGACGAGCGCATAGAAGGCAACGCCCAAAAGGACGAGGAAGGTCGCGGCGGCGAAGGCAAGGCTCGTGTTGAACGTGACCTGCGCATTAATGATCAAGAAGCCGAGCCCCGCTTTTGCACTGACAAACTCCGCCACGTTGGCGCCAATGACCGCCAGCGTCGAGGATACCTTCAGACCGCTGAATAGAAACGGCAGCGAGGCCGGGAATTCTGCCTTCACGAGGACGTCCCACCGGCTTGCCTGCAGTGATCTCAAGAGATCCCTCATGCGAGGGTCTACCGAGGTCAAGCCGGCCGCAGTGTTAATGACAATGGGAAAGAACGCCACCAGAAACGTGATCAGGATACTGGGCAGCAGGTTGTAACCAAGAATGGGGAAGAGGAGGGGCGCGAATGCAACCTTCGGCGCGATCTGGGCCAGAAGTACGTACGGCATGAGCAAGCGCGAGAGCCAAGGGGACAGGACGATCATCACTGCCACGGCAACACCGGTAACAAGAGCCACCATGAAGCCCGACACCACCTCAAGGGCGGTAATGCCAATGTGATAAGGCCAGTTTACTGCGGGATCTACGAGATCTGCGACGATATTCGAAGGCAATGGCAGCAGCACCGCAGGGATTCGAAAGGCGATCACGGCCCCTTGCCAGACGATGCCGGCAAGTACGAAGAGAAGAACCGCAGGCAAGTAGGTGAGCAGCCTACGGTTTCGCGACATAGTCGTTCGTATACAGGATTGCGGGATCGATGGTGGTCTTGAGATCGAAGGCCTCCCTCATGAGGTCGATGGTAAGGCGAAGTTTCGCGGGGTCGATCCAGCCCAGTTGGAGAGGATTTCCAGCCGTTCGTGCCCGCGGAATCGACACGTCCAGCATGGTTTTTAGATCGAGCAGCATGGCCGGCTTCTTCAGTTGAGGATTGGATTGGACGAGGTAGTCAACGGCCGCCTCCGGATTTCGAGCTGTCCATTGCACGCTTTCGAGCGTGGCTCTGACGAATCGCCTTACGAGATCCGGCCGCTGTTCGATCGTCTTGGCATGTGTGATGATGGACGAGCCGAGGTAGTTCATTCCATAGTCTACGAAACGGAACTCCGCCAGTTCGTGGCCGCTCTGACGGGCCAAGGGCGCAAGGTTGGGCGTCTGATTCACGGTGGTCGGGGAGAAATCGGCTTGGCCCACGACAAGTGGATTGAGATAGGTGGCCGGAGAACTGACGATTTCCTTGACGTTGGCGATGTCGACCTTGTTGATGCGGGCGAAAACCTTCCAGAGTTTCTGTCCGGCGCTCCCGCCGAAGTTGGCAACGGTCTTTCCTGCTAGATCTTGTGGTCTTCCAATACCTTTGTCCTTCAAATACAAGATGCACATCGGAGTGAATTCAAAGATGTTCGCGACAACTTTGGGTTCACGGGCTCCATTTAGGACCGCGATTGCGACGCCGCCGGTGTCCGCCAAGGCAAAGGTTATTTTGCCACCGGCAATCGAGACGACGGAATCAAGGGCTCCTGCCCCGGGCAAAATCTCCACATCGAGGTCATGTTTCTTGTAGATCCCGGAGCCCACACCTCCGTAAAACATCGCGTGGTATCCGACTGGCGAGAAGTCCGTCTTCAAGATCACCTTGTCGGCTGCCGCTGCAGGCGTCGCTAGTCCGAGCGCCAGCACCACCGCGAAGGATACGGGCAGCAGGAGCTTCTTCATTTCCATGATCGAGTTCATCGTCGCTTTCCTCCTGTGAAACTTTGTTTGTCCTATGCGGAGACATTTCCAGGAAACGCTCGACCCAGCCGCGCGTCGAGGATCACCGACTGGCCAGCGCGCACGCGTTCAAAGTCGTTGCGCAGGGTAATCTGAATGGTTGTCGGATCGTCCACGGTATCTCCAAAAGCGTAGAAGGCACAGGCAATAGCGGCCTAGTCGGTCGAGGGCGCGATGGCGAATCCGAAGTGCTTCCCCGTCCTGATCTCCCAGCCACCTGGATATACGACGAGCAATCCGCGCTTCATGGGGAGATAGCCGCCGTTGCTGTAGTCTACGGTCAAAAAGGGACAGCCTATATTATTGGGCGAATACTAGAGTCCCCAGGACAGAGCTGAATTTGTACGCTCCGCCCTCCCGCCTCGACAGCGCCTGCGCGCCACGACGGGGTTTGTCCCTCAAGAAAGGCTGCGGCACCGTTCACGAGGCGGATTTGAGGCCCACGACCCGCGCTGGGGAGCCATCCATCCCTCGCAGTCGCAACGGTAGCGCGATCATTGTGAACCGATTGTCGACGGCTGCGAGGTTGGTCACGAACTGAACCATAATCACGCCAGCCTTCAGCCAGGCACGGTGGTTCACACCACGTTCTCTAGGTTCGGTCTTCACGTGCCACCATGCTTTCTCTGGAAAGCAGTCCATGGCTACGGCAGGGACGCCAAAGTCGTTGATCCAGGCGCTCACGCTCGGATCCAAATAGATCATGCGCGGCCAGAAGTCCGGGGTGCCCCAGGCGCGATCAGTCCAAAGTGTCTTGATGACCGGCACTTGGTGCGAGGCTGGCTTGATCCCGGTTTTCTCCAAGTCATCGGCTGTCACTCCTTCTCCGGGTCCCTTGTGACTCAAGTCGAGCACGATGGCCTCCCGCATGACGATTCGATCGAGAGGCAAATCGTCGACAGCCGGTGCAGTCTCGATAAAGTGTCGTGGAGCGTCGATGTGAGTACCAATGTGACTATTGAGCGTGAGAACGGTGTTCATGCTGGCTTGCACGTCCGCATCCTGGGCGACATCAACACCCTCTGCCTCGAGCATCACACGCTGCGCCGCGCTAATAACCGACACCGCGCGAACAGTCACCGGGTGCTTGTCGTAGAACGCGATGCCGGGTATACCCGGCATTCCCGTCTGGACGGGTAGAGTGAGATCGACGATTTGGGTTGCTGTCGTCATCGCGCGCCCTTGTCCTTTCTTGCAGATTCCTTGTTGTCCGCCGCGGTGTTTACATGAGAAACGTAGCCGGGGACATGATCGTTCGCCTTTCTAAGTGTTTCAACTGCCATTGTCAAACACCGCGATCCGATTCAGGATCGATTGGTATTTTGTAAGTCCTTGAGCGATTGAAGCAATGCGTCGATTTCCGCATCCGGCGCACCGCACTTCCAGCTCCGAACTGCAGGCCGACCCCGCGACGCTCGAGCACTGTCTCGGCGTTGGAAATGATGCCGCCGCCGTTCAAGAGAAGTGGCACTGATACGATGATGAAAAAAGCACGTCTTTCAGAGACTCGATGGAAGAACTCATCGCTCTGTGTAATCGATATCTCGTCGGCGCGGCGGCGGTGGTCTTCCTGCCCGAGTACCTGCGGATTGCCGACACCTATCGGCTGATCGCCTACGGCCTGGTGCTGGTGCTGGCCACGATCTTCATGCCACGCGGAATCGTGGAACTGGCGGGGAGGCTTCGTCGGCGGCGTGGCGCGGCTGGAGGTTGAGAGAGCGACGCAATCCGGGGAATGGGCAGGCCCGCGGGACCGCGGTGCCGCCCCGGAGTCCCTGGGCGGTGGCCGCGCCGCTGCACGCGCGCTCAGCCGGGCGCGATTTCGTCGCGATGACCGAAGCCCCTGGAGTTGTCGATGTAGTACAGGCGCTCGGGCGCGAGCCGGTACCAGCGGATCTTCTTCAGCGCCTCGGCCAGCGCCGGAACGGCTTGTCGCACGAAGGGAAACCTGGCGCCGTAGAGGGAGCGCGCGGCGCGCTCGGTCTCGCCGCCAAGCTCGGTGACCGTTCCTTCCATTTGCACGCCTTTGATCTCCGTCCAGTCGGCATAGTCCTCCTGGATCGTTGCCGCGGCGCGCGGGTTCGCGGCGAGGTTCCCGCAGTGACGGCTCGAGGGAGAGGACAGGAAAATCAGATCGAAGCCGTCGTTCGCGTAGAACACCGCGGCGGCCCAGGGAACGCCGGCGCCGTGTGTGGCGAGCGTCATCACGTGATGCGCGCGCAGGTACGCCAGCGCGCGCTCGCGCGACGCCTCCGGCATCAGGTCTTCGGTCCGTCGTGCAGGTGCTTGAGCCGGTAGGCGAACTGCGGCCGCGTCAATCCGAGCATGCGCGCGGCCGAAGACAGGTTGCCGCGCGCCTTGTCGATCGCCGTCTCGAGCAGCATCACTTCCAGCTGGTCGAGCGTCATCACGCCGTTGAAGATCGCCTCGCACAGGCCCTTGCCGGCTTCCCAGCGGCCGACGTCGAGACCGCCACGGGCATCCAGGCCCAGTTCGCGCGCCGGCTCGCCGGGTTGCGCGGAGAACAGGTGGTTCAGCTCGATGCGCGCGCCGCCGGGCGCCAGGATCACCCCGCGCTCGATCATGTTCTCCAGCTCGCGGATGTTGCCCGGCCAGGCATAGGTGAGCAGCGCGCGCTTCGCCTTGTCGGTGAAGCCGCGCAGTTTCTTGCCGCTGAGGGTCGAGTACTTCTCCAGGAAGCGCTTGGCGAGAACCGAGATGTCTTCCTTGCGCTCGCGCAGCGGCGGGATCAGGATCTGGTAGGCGTTGAGCCGGTAGTAGAGATCGGAACGGAACCTTCCTTCCCGCACGAGCTGCTGCAAGTCGCTATTGGTCGCGGCGATCAGCCGCACCCTCACCCGGCGCGACCTCTGGTCGCCGAGGCGCTCGATCTGGCCATCCTGCAGCACGCGCAGCAGCTTCGCCTGCGCCGCGAGCGGCAGGTCGCCGATCTCGTCGAGGAAAAGGCTGCCGCCGTCGGCGCGCTCGAAGCGGCCTTGCCGCGAGACGAGGGCGCCGGTGTAGGCGCCCTTTTCCACGCCGAACAGCTCCGCTTCCACCAGTTCCGGCGGAATGGCCGCGCAGTTCACGGCGATGAACGGCCCTTCGCGCCGCGCTCCCGAATCATGCAAGCAGCGCGCGAACATTTCCTTGCCGACGCCGGTCTCGCCGAGCAGCAGCACCGTGATCTGGCTGGACGCCGCCTGCTGCAGCAGCGCGTAGGCGCCGCGGAAGCCCGGCGAGACGCCGACCATGTCGGCCGGCAGCGTCTCCTTCTCGTCGATGCGCGCGCGCAGCTGCTCGACCTGGGCCTGCAGGTCGACGATCCGGTCGGCGAGCGGACCTGGCGCAAGGTAGCGCATCTGCTCGGCGGCGTCGTCCCATTCCTCGGCGGGCTTGCCGATGATGCGGCAGCCGGCCTGGCCGGAGCCGACGCATTCCACCTCCTTGTAGAGGATGGTCCGACCCATGAAGGCGGAGGCGTATCCGCAGGCGTAGCCGACCTGCGTCCAGCACACCGGCTCCGCGTGGATGCCATAGAAGTGCCGGTGCCACTGTCCTTCCCAGGAGTTCTCCCAGAGGAACTCTCCGTAGAAGGTGCCCGCGGCGCGGTCGAGCTCGAGCCGGACCGGCGTCGAGCGGACGATTCCTTCCAGCGAGTGCAGCTGCGGCCCGGTCATGAACGCCTCGCGGTCGCTCGCGTTCTCGGCGCGCATGCGCGCGAGCTCCGCGTCGCGCACGCCCGAGGCGTACCCCATGCGGGTGAGCAGGCCGCGCGCACGTTCGATGCCGAGCGTGTCGATCAGCTCCTTGCGCAGGGACGCCTGCGCCTCGGCATGCACGAGCAGCATCCTGTGCTCGTGCAGCCAGATCTGCCCGGTCTCGGTGCAGAAGTGCACGCGCGAGCGCAGGTCGTCGCTCGCAGTTTGCTCCACCAGGCGAAGCTTGGGCATGGCGTAAGCGCTTCTATGTAGCGCCTCTGCCGGCGAAAACCTTGAGCCACATCAAGCAACCCGGCGCTTCACCGGATGATCAAAGAGCGCCGCGCGCAGGCCCCGTGCTTGACCAAATGATCAACGCCCGAATCGCGCGCGCGCGCCGCCGCGCGGCCGATTGACGCGCTGCGCCACAGAGTTACGCGCGGCCGGTTTGCTGCGCCGCAATGACGGACATGGCACGCCTGTTGCAAGGAACCCTGTCGCCAGATCATCCAGGAGGAAGCGATGAAATTTCCGGTACCGCATGACGTGAAAGCGAAAACTATTCCGGGCACGGAGGGGTGGGAGAGGATGTATCCCTATCAATACCAGTTCGTCACCGACGATCCGGTGCGCAACCAGTACGAGAAGGAGACGTTCTGGTTCTACGACGGGCTGCACTATCCCGAGCCGCTTTACCCGTTCGACACGATCTGGGACGAGGCGTGGTATCTCGCGCTCTCCCAGTACAACAACCGCATCTTCCAGGTGCCGCCGGTGCGGGGCGTCGACCACCGCATCATCAACGGCTACGTCTACATCTCGCCGGTGCCGGTGAAGGATCCCGAGGAAGTCGGGCGGCGCGTGCCGAACTTCATGGAGCGGGCGGGCTTCTACTTCAAGAACTGGGACGCGCTGGAGGCGAAGTGGAAGAAGAAGATGGAGGCGACGATCCGCGAGCTCGAGGCGCTCGACATTCCGCGCCTGCCGGAGCTGGAGGACATGTCGGTGGTCACCGAGGCGCTCGGGGAATCGAAGGGCTTCCACCTGATCAAGGCCTACGACGACCTCATCAACCTCGGCATCAAGTGCTGGCAATACCACTTCGAGTTCCTCAATCTCGGCTATGCCGCGTACGTGTTCTTCCTCGATTTCACGCAGAAGCTCTTCCCCAACATCCCGCTGCAGCGCGTGACGCAGATGATCTCGGGGATCGACGTGATCATGTACCAGTCCGACGAGGAGCTGAAGAAGCTCGCCCGCAAGGCGATCGAGCTGGGCGTCGTCGAGGCGGTCACCTTCAGCAAGGAGTGGACCGAGGTCGAGCAGGCGCTGCAGAAGCTGCCGAAGGGCAAGGAGTGGCTGGCCGCGCTCGAGCGGGTGCGCAATCCCTGGTTCCACATCTCCACCGGCACCGGCTGGTACCACCACGACCGCTCGTGGAACGACAACATGAACGTGCCGCTCTCCGGCATCCAGACCTACGTCGAGAAGGTGCAAAAGGGCCTCAGCATCGAGCGGCCGATGCAGAAGGTGCGCGACGAGCGCGACCGCATCACCGCCGAGTACCGGGCGCTGATCGACAAGCCCGAGGACCGCAAGCAGTTCGACGAGCTGCTCGGCTGCGCGAAGACGGTGTTCCCGTATGTCGAGAACCACCTGTTCTACGTCGAGCACTGGTTCCACTCGATCTTCTGGAACAAGATGCGCGAGGTGGCGGCGATCATGAAGGAGCACGGCATGATCGCCGACATCGAGGACATCTGGTACCTGCGCCGCGACGAGATCAAGCAGGCGCTGTGGGACGTGGTCACGGCCTGGGCGACCGGCGTGACGCCGCGCGGCACCAAGACCTGGCCCGCGGAAATCGAGTGGCGCAAGGGCGTGATGCAGAAATTCCGCGAGTGGAAGGCGCCGCCGGCGATCGGCACGGCCCCGGAAGTGATCCAGGAGCCCTTCACGATCGTGCTCTGGGGAGTCACCAACAAGTCGCTCGCCGACTGGGCCGCGGTGCAGGAAGTGAAGGATCCGGCGACCATTACCGAGCTGAAGGGATTCGCCGGCAGCCCGGGCGTCACCAAGGGACGCGCGCGCGTCTGCCGCACGGTCGACGAGATCCGGCAGCTTCAGGAAGGCGAGATCCTGGTCGCGCCGACCACTTCGCCCTCGTGGGCGCCGGCGTTCGCCAAGATCGGCGCCTGCGTCACGGATGTTGGCGGCGTGATGAGCCACGCGGCGATCGTGTGCCGCGAGTACGGCATGCCGGCGGTGGTCGGCACCGGGCACGCGACCAAGATCATCAAGACCGGCATGATGCTGCGGGTCGACGGGTCGACCGGCGGGGTGTCGATCGCGCGCTGACCCGGCCGCCGCACATGGCAGCGCCCCTCGTCCGCTGGTTTGAGGAGTGCACGAAGGCGTCGGTGCCGCTCGTCGGCGGCAAGTGCGCCTCTCTCGGCGAACTGATGCACGCCGGCGTGCGCGTGCCGCCCGGCTTCGCGCTCACCACCGAAGGCTACCGCCGCTTCATGGCGGCGGGCAGCCTCGCGCACGAGGTGCAGCTGCGCCTGCGCTCGCTCGACGTGAACGACCTGGAGGCGCTCGAGCGCGCGAGCGCGTCGGTTCGCGAGGCGATCGAGGCCCAGCCGTACTCCCTGGAGATGGAGGATGCGATCGCCGAGAGCTATCGCAAGCTCTCGGTGCGCTGCTGCATGCCGGCCCTGCCGGTGGCGGTGCGCTCCAGCGCGACCGCCGAAGACCTGCCCGGCGCGAGTTTCGCCGGCCAGCAAGACACCTACCTGTGGATCCGCGGCGCCGACGAGGTGCTGCAGCACGTCCGCCGCTGCATGTCGAGCCTGTACACGGCGCGCGCGATCGGCTATCGCGCCGCGAAAGGGTTCCGCCACGACGACGTGGCGATCAGCGTCGGCGTGCAGAAGATGGCGCAGTCCTCGACGGCCGGCGTGATGTTCACGCTGCACCCGGCGACCGGCGACCGCTCGGTGATCGTCATCGACTCGAACTACGGCTTCGGCGAGTCGGTGGTGTCCGGCGAGGTGACGCCGGATCATTTCGTCGTCAACAAGGTGACCCTCGACATCCTCGAGCGCACGATTTCGACCAAGGAGCTGTACTACACCGTCGACCCGAAATCGCAGCGTTCGCGCGCGTTCGAGGTCCCGTTCGAGCGGCAGAAGGTGCAGTCGCTCGTCGACGACGAGATCACCGAGCTTGCCTGGATGGGCAAGCAGATCGAGAAGCACTACGGGCACCCGGTCGACATCGAATGGGCAGTCGACAAGCGGCTGCCCTCCGGCGGCAACCTGTTCATCCTGCAGGCGCGTCCGGAAACGGTGTGGAGCCGCAAGAGCCGCCCGGCCGCGAGGCCGGAAGGCGCCGCGGGTTCGGCGATCGACTACATCGTTTCCGGGATGCTGGCGGGGAAGAGACTTGGCTAACACTGAAGAGGAATCTCACAGATGAAACGCATGGAAGTGACACCGATCGACGACCTGCGCGGCTACATCGCGGCCTGCGAAGCCCATGGCGAGCTGCACCGCGTGAAGACCGAGGTCGACTGGAAATGGGAGCTGTGCCACGTCTCCAAGGTCAACGAGGAGCAGAAAGGGCCGGCGCTGCTCTATGAGAACGTGAAGGGACACTCGATCCCGGTGTTCACCAGCGCGTTCACGACTCCGCGCCGGCTGGCGCTCGCGCTCGAGCAGGATCCGTCGCTGTCGATGAGCAACCTGTCGAAAAGGTGGATGGAGCTCACCACCAAGAAGCTCATCAAGCCGCAGATCGTCGAGCGGCCCGCGGTGATGCAGAACGTGCTCGAGGGCGACGCGGTCGACCTGGAGAAATTCCCGGTGCCGTGGTTCTACCCGGACGACGGCGGGCGCTTCTTCGTTACCGCGGGGTACCTCGTGACGAAGGACCCGGACACCGGCTGGACGAACCTCGGCACCTACCGCTCGCAGCTGCTCGGCAAGAACCTGCTCGGCTCGCAGATCATCAAGGGCAAGCACGGCGACATGCACATGAAGAAGTACCAGGAGCGCGGCGAGCTGATGCCGGCGGCCGCGGTCGTCGGCTGCGACCCGGTGCTGTTTCTCGCCAGCTCGACGCTGGTCTCGGCGCAGATCGACGAATACGACATCGCCGGATCGCTGCGTGGGCGCCCGGTGCCCGTGTTCAAGTCCGAGCTGACCGGGCTCACGCTGCCGGCGAACGCCGAGATCATCGCCGAGGGCTTCATCGACCCCAACGAGCTGATGGACGAAGGGCCCTTCGGCGAATACACGGGCTACTACTCCGGCAACAAGGGCAAGGACTACCCGAAGCCCGTGCTGCGGGTGAAACGCATCCTGCACCGCAATAACCCGGTGTTCTGGGCGACCACGGTCGGCAAGCCGATCAACGACATCCACATGATCCAGTCTCTCAACCGCACCGCGACGCTGTGGCACGACCTGGAGACGATGAAGGTGCCGGGTATCCAGAGCGTCTACATTCCCCCCGAGGCCTGCGGCCGCTTCTGGGTCGTGGTGTCGGTGAAGCAGATGTATCCGGGCCATTCGAACCACGTCGGCAACGCCGTGATCGCGAGCACGACGGGGCACTACGGCGTGAAGGGCGTGATCACGGTCGACCACGACATCGACGCCGAGGACTGGGACCGCATCTGGTGGTCGCTCGCCACGCGTTTCGATCCGAAGCGCTCGGCGCAGATCATCGATCGCGGCCGCTCGACGCCGCTCGACCCGGGGCTGCCGATCGAGGCGCGCGAAATCACGAGCCGCATTCTGCTCGATGCCTGCACGCCGTTCGAGTGGAAGAACCGGCCCTCCGAGATCTGGATGGATCGCACGGTGCTGCAGAAGGTGTCGGACCGATGGAGCGAATACGGCTTCAAGGGCGCGAGCCCGGTCGCCGGCATGATCCCGCGGCTGACGCGCCCGGAGGTGAAGAAGGCGCCGGCGAAGTGAAGAAAGGCATCGTCATCGTCTGCAACCTGGATACGCGCGGCGAGGACATCGCCTTCGTCGGGCCGCTGATCCGGGAGCGGGGGCACGAGCCGATCCTGCTCGATTTCAGCATGGAGGAGCCGCCGCCCTTTCCCGGCGACATCCGCACCGAGGAAGTGGCGGCGCGCGGCGGGCTGCCGATCGAGGCCGTGCGCGAGAAGTACCGCTCGGACCGCGATGCCGCGACCAACAACCAGATCCGCGGCGCCGCCGCGATCGTCGGCGACCTCATGCGACAGGGCAGGGTGCACGGCGTGATCGGCATCGGCGGCGGCACCGCGACGCTGGTCGCCACCTCGATCATGCGCACGCTGCCCTTCGGCATGCCCAAGCTGATGGCCTCGCCGATGGCCGCGCACCCGGCGTACATCGACAAGTACGTCGGCACCAAGGACATCACCATGCATCACACGGTGCTCGACATCGTGAAGATGAACCCGCTGCTGCGCGCGCAGATCGTCAACGCGGTCGGCGCCATTTGCGGCATGGTGGAGATGACGCAGGGGACCGACATCCGCTTCGACAAACCCTGCGTCGCCGTGTCGTCGTTCGGTTTCGGCGAAATGGCGGTGCAGGCCGCGCTCGGCATGCTCGAGCAGGCGGGCTTCACGCCGATCGTCTGCCACGCGCAGGGCAAGGGAGACCGGGCGATGGAGGAGATGATCCGCGACGGCGCGTTTCACGGCGTGCTCGACCTGTGCATCGGCGGCGTCATCGAGCACCTGTTCCAGGGCAACCGCGATCCGGGGCCGGAGCGGCTCCTGGCGGCGGTGGAGACGGGGATTCCAATGGTGCTCGCGCCCTGCGGTCTCGACATCCTCTCGTACGGCGGGCGTCCCGACATGCTGGAGAAGACGAAGGACCGGCCGCAGTACGTGCAGGACAAGCTGCGCGTGCAGGTGCGCACCACTGCCGAGGAACTGCGCCAGGCGGCCGACGTGATCGCGGAGCGGCTCAACCGCGCGAAGGGTCCGTGGACTTTCCTCGTCCCGGCGCAGGGCTGGTCGTCGCTCGACAAGGCGGGCCGGCCGATCCACGACCCGGCCGCGGACGCCGCGTTCGTCGAGCGCCTGCGCGCGAAGCTCGCCGATCCGCGCCGCGTGCACCAGCTCGACCTGCACCTCTACACGGCGGAATTCGCGCGCGCCGCGGTGGACGAGTTCGCGGCGCTCTACCGCGGCGCCCGTGCGCCGGCGCAGCCGGTCGCCGCGTGAGGGCCCGGCGATGATCGTGCGCAACTGGATGAAGCCGGACCCGGTCGCCGTTTCCGGCGACATGCTCGTTTCCGAGGCGAAACGGCTGCTCGCCGAGCAGAACCTCCACGCGCTGCCCGTCGTCGACGGCGGCAAGCTGCGCGGGCTCGTGACGCGCCAGATCCTGCTGCGCGCCGGGCACTACGTGCTGCGCACTCAGGACCCGGACGAGCTCGACTTCTTCGCGACGCGGCTCAAGGTGAAGGACGTCATGGTGCGCAACCCCGCGACGATGGACGCTGCCGACACCATGCAGCACTGCCTTAAGAAAGGGCGCGAGCTGGGCGTCGCGCAGTTCCCGGTGCTTGAGGCGGGAAAGGTCGTCGGCATGATCTCGGCCAACGAGATCTTCCAGTTGGCGGCGCATTGCCTCGAGCTGCACGCCTGAGCCTGCCCCCGGCGGGGCGATCGACTACAGCCGCTGCCCTCCGCTCGCGTCGATGCGCTGCGCGGTGACCCAGCGCGCGTCGTCGGAGGCGAGGAACGCGATCAGGTCGGCGATGTCCCGCGGCTGGCCGACGCGGCCGAGGGCGATGGTCTGCGCGATGCGCTTGCTTTCCACGGGATCCATCGCGCCCGGATGCAGGTCGGTCGCGGTCGCGCCGGGCAGGACGGCGTTGACGGTGATGCCGCGCGGGCCGAAATGCTGGGCGAGGAGCAGCGTGAGGGCCTCCAGCCCCGCCTTCATGGGCGCATAGGTCGCCATCGCCGGGAACGCGGCGCGCGTGCCCATCGAGGAGACGTAGACGATGCGCCCGCCGTCGCGCAGGCGCGGCGAGGCGAGCTGGGTGAGGAAGAACGGCGCGCGCAGGTCGATCGCGTGGATGCGGTCGAAATCCGCCTCGCTCACCTCTTCGAGGAGCTGGCGGGTGCCGGTGCCGGCGTTGTTCACCAGGATGTCGAAGCGGTTCGAGCCCCTGCGGGCGCCAAGCTCGGCATCGAGCGCCTCGATCAGGGTCCAGGGGCCGCGCTTCGCCTCGAGATCGGCGCCGAGGGCGAATGCCTCTCCCCCGGCCGCGAGCGCCTCGCGCACCACGGCCGCGGCCGCGTCGGCGC
>JADLES010000180.1 GCA_020845995.1 Burkholderiales bacterium
CCGCCGCTCTCCGCCCGACCTGAAGCGCGGCCCTCGCGAGGCGATGCGCGCGATCAGCGAGAATCCGGCGCTCGGCGATCCGCTTCGGCGCGAGTTGCAGGGCTATCATAAGTACAGAGTGCGCCGCTTCCGCATCGTGTACCGGCTCGATCGCCGGGCGAAGTCCGTCGCCATCGTGGCGGTCGGCCATCGCCGTTCGATCTACGAGGACGCGGCAGCGGCGACTCGCCCGCGTTCGGAACGCTGACCGGTGCATCGTCGAACGCTTCTTGGGTTGCTGGCGGTTTTCGCCGCGATCGTCGTAGTCGCGGCGGCGCAGGCGCAGCCATTCCCATCGAAGCCCGTGCGGCTCGTCGTGCCGCTGCCGCCCGGCGGCGCCACCGACGTGATGGCGCGCCTGCTCGCGCAGCAGCTCGAGGCGGCCTGGCGCCAGCCGGTGGTGCTCGAGCACAAGCCGGGCGGCGGCACGGTGATCGGCGCCCAGGCGGTCGCCGCCGCGGCGCCCGACGGGCACGCGATCGGCATCGTGATCAGCGCGTTCACGATCAATCCGACGCTGCGCAAGGACCTTCCGTACGACACGCTGAAGGACTTCGCGCCGGTCACGCAGATCGGCAACTCGGTGATGGCGCTGGTCGGCGTGCCGGGGGCGCCCGACGACCTGCGCGCGCTCGTCGCCGAAGCGAAAAAGAAGCCCGGCGAGATCGCCTACGCCTCGCTCGGCGTGGGCACCGGCACGCACCTCGCGGGCGAGCTGCTCAAGATGCGAGCGGGCATCGACCTGCTGCACGTCCCCTACGCCGGCAGCGCGCCCGCCTACAAGGACCTGCTCGGCGGCCGCGTGCCGCTCGCCTTCGTACTGCTGCAGTCGGCGCTGCCACACGTGAAAGCCGGCCGCCTGAAGGTCCTCGGCGTCACCACGGCGATGCGCAGCACCGCCCATCCGGAATTTCCGGCGCTCGCGGAAGCGCTCCCCGGCTTCGGCGTCGACAGCATGTTCGGCCTGGTCGCCCCGGGCGCGACGCCCCGGGCCGTCGTCGCGAAGATCGGCGCCGACGCCGCCGCCGCGCTGCGCGACCCGGCGCTCAAGGCAAAGTTCGCCGAGCTCGGCATGGAGCCGGTCGGTTCCTCGCCGGAGGAGTTCGGCGCGTTCCTGCGCGCCGAAATCGAGAAGTGGGCGCCGGTCGTGCGCGCCTCGGGCGCCAGGGTGGAATAGCCGATCCGCAGAACGCACGCATGGCGACGAGGTGAGAAGCCGCGCTGATCGCGACGGCGGATGCAAGGAACCATTCATGAAGCTGCCCCTGGAAGACGTCAAGGTCCTCGACCTCAGCCACGCCCTCGCGGGCCCGTTCTGCTCGACGATGCTCGCCGACTACGGCGCGCGGGTGTACAAGATCGAGCCGCCGGGCGCGGGCGACATCGCGCGCGCCTGGGGCTCGCCGATGCCGGGCGGAGAGACCGCCTACTTCGTCAGCCTGCACCGCAACAAGAAGGGCCTGGCGGTCAACCTCAAGCACCCGCAGGGCAAGGAGCTGTTCCTGCGCATGGTCGAGCGAGCAGACGTGGTGCTCGAAAACTATCGCGTAGGGACGCTGGAGAAGCTCGGCATCGACTACGCGGTGGCGGCGAAGCGCAACCCGGGCATCGTCTACTGCTCGGTCTCGGGCTACGGCCAGGATGGCCCCTACCGCGAGCGCGCCGCCCTCGATCTCATCCTGCAGGCCGAGAGCGGCATGATCAGCGTCACCGGCGCCGAGGGCTCGCACGGCGCGCGCTGCGGCGTCTCGATCGCCGACCTGACCGCCGGCATGAACGCCGCCTACGCGATCCTGCTCGCGCTGCGCGTGAAGGAGAAGACGGGCGAAGGCCAGGCGATCGACGTGTCGATGCTGGAGGGGCAGCTCGCGCTGCTCGGCACCATGCTCGGCAGCTACTTCGCGAGCGGCGAGGCGCCGGCGCCGATGGGCACGGCCTACAAGGCGCTGCTGCCCTACCAGACCTTCGCAACGAAGACGCGCGACCTCGCGCTCGCGGTAGGCAGCGAGAAGCTCTGGCGCATTTTCTGCCCCCTAATCGGCCTGCCCGGCCTCGCCACCGACCCGCGCTACAGCTCCAACCGCGCGCGCGACGAGCACCGCGCGAGTCTGGTCGCCGCGCTGCAGGAAGTGTTCCTCGAGAAGACCTACGAGGAGTGGGAGACGCTGCTGGTCGCCAACGGCATCCCGGTGGGCCGCGTCAACACGCTCGCCGAGGTGGTCAGCCACCCGCAGGTCGCCGCGCGCGGCTCTTTCGTGGAGATCGACCACCCGAAGGCGGGCAAGCTGCCGGTGGTGGGCGTGCCCGCGCGCCTGTCGCGCACGCCGGGCTCGGTGCGCACGCCCTCGCCCACGCTGGGCGAGCATACCGAGGAAGCGCTGCGCGAACTGCTCGCACTGGGCAAGCCGGAAATCGACGCGCTGCGCGCGGCGCGCGTCATTACCTGACCCGGTAGATCTCCTCGGGGAAGCGGCCGCGCGATATTTCGAGCGTCGCGCGCTTCCGGTCTTGCTGCGCGGTGAGGATGGCGCGGTCGGCGCCCTTCTCCCAGCGCATCTTGACGACGTGGCGCTCCTTGCCGCCGCGGTCGGCGAAGACCTCGGTGACTTCCGCCTGCGGCGCGCCCCAGCGCGCGCGCAGCGCCTCGCGCACGCGCGCGAGGTCCCTGCCGTTGAAGCGCAGATCCATGGCCTGCACCGTGCCGCCCTTGAGGAATGCCGTGAAGCGCGCCTCGGCCCCGCCCAGCGGCACGCGCGCATCGTCGCAGCGCCGGTCGGCGGCCTCCGACTTCCACTCGAGCGGCTTGCAGCGGGCGCTGGGATAGGCCTTCCGCACCTCGGCCTCCCCTGCGCCCAGGTCCACGCCGTTGATGTCGTAGGCGAGCGCGAAACAGGGCAGTGCCAGGACGAAAAATGGGGTCAGAGTCAATTTTCCTCGAAACCGGATCGTCATGCGGATCCCTTCCAGGAAATTGACTCCGACCCCATTTTTTTCAAACCAGGCCGACCTTGTGCTCCTGCATGAGCGACACCAGGCGCCCGCCCAGCATCGAGAGGCGGTCGGCCATCGCCGAAAGGAAGGCTTCGGAGAAGCGCGCGCGGCAGGAGTCGGAGAAGCCGTCGATGTCCTGCACGCGCAGGCCGAGCACCCAGCTCATCTCGACCGCGGTGACGGTGGCGCTGCGCGGCGCGGCGCTGCGGCGCGCGTAAACCATCTCGCCCACGCACTCGCCGGGCGTGACCGCGTTGAGCAGCTTGCCGCGCTGCGTCACCTTGAGCAATCCGGCGGCAAGAACGTAGATGTGGTCATCCTCGAGGCCCTCGCGGATCAGCTCGGCGCCGGCGGCGACCTTGCGGCAGCGGCAGTTGCGCACCACTTCCCAGAGCTCGAGGTCGGTGAAGCGGCGAAAGAACGCGAGTCGCCGCATGGCGTTGAACTCCTCCACGTCGGAGAGCCGCGAGATGGTCGCGTCCTCCTCCGAGAGCAGCGGCTCAAGGCGCGAGGCGAACTCGTCCCAGCTCTCGAAGCGCTCCTCGCGCGACTTGCCGAGCGCGCGCAGCACGATGTCGTCGAGCTCCGGCGCGACCCCGGGCTGCACCGCCGAGGGGCGCGGCGGCTCCTTGGAGAGGATTTCGTCCATCAGCTCCCAGGCGGTGCCGCCGCTGAACGGGCGCCGGCCGGTGAGCATGTGGTACATGACGCCGCCCAGCGAGAACATGTCGGAGCGGAAGTCGATCTCTTCGCCGCCGCGGATCTGCTCGGGCGACATGTACGCGGGCGAGCCCACGCCCGAGACCTGCGTGGTGTCGGAGCGCGCGAGCTGCGCGGCGCCGAAGTCCGACACCTTGATGTCGAAATCGGGCCGCAGCATGATGTTGGCGGGCTTGATGTCGCGGTGCACGACCCCCGCCGCGTTGGCGTACTCGAGCGCGCGGCAGCACTTGTAGGCGATCTGCGCGGCGCGCGCCGCCGGCAGCAGCGCCGCCGGCTCGCAGTACGGCTGCAGCGAGGTGCCCTCGACCAGTTCCATCACCAGGTAGCGCAGGTCCTTGCCGTCCTTCTTCTCCACGCCCGCGTCGAAGATGCTGACGATGTGCGGATGGCGCAGCTTGCCCGCGAGCGAGGCCTCGTTCTGAAAGAACTTGAGCGCGCGGCGCGCCTCCTCCGGGTTGTCGGGCATCTCGTCGAGCAGCTTGATCGCGACCTCGCGGCCGGCGAATGGGTCGAGCGCGAGCCACACCGAGCCGGTGGCGCCCCGGCCGAGCAGCTTCTGCAGCTCGTACTTGCCGATGTGCGGGTGCATGCAAGGCGGATGCTACTCCATGGCGAGGGGCTAGAATCCGGCCGACGCCATGCGCCCCGCACCCGCCCTGCTCGCCGCCGCCGCGCTGGCCGCGCTCACCGCCTGCGCCGAGGTGCGCTGGCAGAAGAAGGACGGCGACAACTCCGCGCTCGCCAACGACCTCGCCGCCTGCCGCAAGGCGGGCCTCGAGCGCTCGATGGCCATGGGGACATCGATCCCGCGCACGGAGATCAGCCCGGTGTTCGGCCCCACCGGCCCCTCGCCCGCCGACGCGCGCATGCAGGAAGCGCAGGTGGTGACCGCCTGCATGCGGGAAAAGGGCTACGCCCTCGTCCCAGCCGCCAAGTAGGGGTTTCGCCGCCTATCTTTTATCCGCTCTCGACCCATAACAGACATTCACATATGAGCCGGATTCTCTTAAGCGAATTAAGAATGAGTCGTGCCACGCCGGTGAAACAAGTGCGTCGTGCAGCGCGAAAGGGCGATGCAGTAGCACAGTTTAGGTTGGCGTCACGACACAAAGATGGACGAGGAGTCCGTTACAGCCCGCGCATTGCTGCCAGGTGGTACAAGCGATCGGCTGCTCAGGGCAACGCATGGGCCCAATTCTTCTTGGGAATGCTATATGCGGAAGGACATGGCGTACGGAGAGATTTGGGGAAGGCTCGAGAGTTATACAGCCGCGCAGCCGAAAAGGGAGATAAGTTCGCGGCATACAACTTGGCTTTGCTCTATGAAGCCGGGCATGGCGGCAGACGAAATCGCGCTCAGGCGAGAACGTGGTTTCAATTTGCGTTGGACCACGGTGACCAATGCGCCAAGGAAGCACTGGCACGACTCTCAAGTGGTCTGCTGCTCAATAGGAAGCTGTAGGCCTCAGGAGCAATTTCGAATTCTTCAGAATTACATCATTCGCAAGCTAGGAAAAAGGCCACTGGCTCTTGTCACCAATGTTTAGTGGAATTGGCTTTCCCCGTGGGTGGCCTGGCGCTTAGGCCACGTGCGGTCGTCCGAGGGGCGCGCGCTAAGACCTTCGCGAACGACTGCTTGTGGCGGCGGAAGGTGCCGGTCGGGTCGAAGGCCCGCTTCCGCCGACGGGCCTGCTGAGCTACAGCGTCCGTCTTACGACTGGACCTCGTGGCTCGCGGGCCGAGCCTTGATGCGCAGCTCGGTCAGTTCGGCGCGCTCGCGCGGTGCGTTGCGCAGCGCCTGGTCGCGGCCGGGAAGGTACTGCCGCGGCCAGTGCTGGCCCTCGTGCTGGTACCAGGCCGAGGCCTGCAGCGTGAAGTAGGGGTTGGCGAGGTGCGGCCGGCCGAGCGCGACGATGTCCGCCTTACCCGAGGCGAGCAGCGTGTTGACCTGGTCGGCGCTGGTGACTGCCCCCACGGTCATGGTGGCGATGCCGGTCTCGTTGCGCACCCAGTCGGCGTACGGCGCCTGGTACATGCGGCCGTACACCGGGCGCTGCTGCGGCACGGTCTGGCCGGTGGAGCAGTCGACGAGGTCGCAGCCGGCGTCCTTCAGCATCC